>CAZJMY010000001.1:0-1452 GCA_964546845.1 uncultured Myxococcales bacterium
GCCGCGACGGCGCCGTCAGCGCCGATGGCGCGGGCGCGCGCGGCCAGGCCGGCGTACACGCCCAGCGCGGCCAGGAAGCCGACCCCCAGGATCAGCTCGCCCGCGTGCAGGGTGGTGGGCCACCGGACCTTGTCGAACAGGTGCACGGAGGCGAGGTCTTCCGGCGACAGGTAGAAGTCGCGCGCGACGACCATCGTTCCCGTCGCCATCAGCAGCCCCGCGACCGGCTCGGGGCGGGCGCCGTCCAGCGCCTCGTCGATGAACGCGCCGATCGCCAGCGCGATGGCCGGCAGGGCCGCATAGCGGGCCTGGCCGAGCACGATGTCCCGATAGCTGGAGAAGGCGTAGCCGAGGCCGGCGAAGAACAGCAGGTAGAGCTCGACGAAGACCAGCCGGGCGTTGGTGCGCAGCGCGCTGGCCTCGCCGGGCGCCGTCGCCGTCGCCGAGGCATCCAGCCGCGTCAGCGGGCGAGCCAGCGCGAAGAAGGCGACCGCGCTCCACGGGAAAAGGCCAAATCCCAGCTCGCGGATCAGAGTTTCGAAGGTGTGCGTGGGGGCGCCGACGCGCGCGACGCCGCCCACCAGCCACGAGTACGTGCCCGCGGTCAGCCGGCCCAGCGCGGCCAGACCCAGGGCAACCGCCGCCAGCGCCAGCAGCAACAGCGGCACGAACCCGCGCCGGCCGGGGCGAAACGTGCTGGCGCCCAGCGTGCTGCCCGCGGTGACGTCCGGGCCGATGCCGGAGGCCGCCAGCGCCGCCGTGCCGTCCTGGATGCCGCCCGCGTCTTCCACGACCAGGCCCCGGCCGATCGAGAGGGCCAGCGCCATCGCCAGGACGGGCAGCACCACGCCCGAGAGGGCGCCGCCAGCCAGGGCGCCGACCGCGAGGCCGGCCAGCCCCGCGCCCAGATCCCGCCAGCGCCGCCGCCCGTCGGCCGGCCACGCATAGCGGCCCAGGCCACCCAGCGCCAGCGCGAGCCCCGCGATGAGCGGGGCATCCGACGTCAGCTGCCGCGCCTCGAGCACGAAGAGCGGCATGGTCCCCAGCGCCAGCGTCGCCAGCAGGCCGGCGCGGCGGCGCAAGAGGCCGGCGCCCGCCCAGTACACCGCCATCAGCGCCGCGACGGCGGACAGCGCGAAGAAGAAGCGGGCTCCCCACTCGCTGGCGCCGAACAGCCGGATTCCCAGCGCCGCCAGCGAGAGGTCCCGCGGCGGGCGCGCTGGGTAGCGCCCGCCGACGGTGGGGTCCAGCAGGTGGCCCGACCGAGCGATGTCGCGGGCCTGTTCGGCCAGCTTGAGCTCGGACGGGTCCCAGAAGCCGAAGCTGCCGAGCCGGGGCAGGCAGAGCGCCAGCGCGAACGCCAGCGCCCAGGCCCAGGTCGGGACGCGCTTCAGCCGGTCCAGCATGCGCGGGTCAGATGCCCCCGACGCCGGTCAGGTCGGACAGCGCGCC
>CAZJMY010000002.1:0-4031 GCA_964546845.1 uncultured Myxococcales bacterium
CGTGGACCTGGGCCTCATCGAGATCGCGTCCCTCGCTGAGTCGACCCCCCTTACGGACGCTTTCAACCAAATCGAGGGCAGCCCGGCCTCTGTCAGCACCTGAGACCGTCTAAAAGTGTCAGCGATGTCTTGAGTTCCACCGAGTGGGGACGAGGACGGGGACGAGGACGAGGACGAGAACGGGTTAGTGCAGGACCCGCATGCGGGAGAGGCAGTCGGTCAGGATGTGGTGGCTCTCGTTTTCGAATGAAGTGAAGCGGACGGCCATTCCGGAGATGGCGCGGGTGGTCCCCGACTGGGTGTAGTTCATGAAGTAGTGGTTCTTGACCTCGCCGGTCGCGACCACCTCGCCGGAGTTGTCCGGGGCCAGGAAGCAGACGCGAACGGAGGCGCCGAGCGGCAGCGGGTCGCGCAGCTCCAGGAAAATGCCGCCGGCCGAGACGTTGCGGGCGACGCAGTAGACCTCGCCGAAGAGCGGCGATTCCACGCGGACGGTGAACATCTTGTCGAACCGGAGGTGGGCGCGCTGCTCGGCGTGAGCGTCCTCCGCAGGCGGGCTCTCGGCGTCAGGGGCGGCGGCGGAATCCAGGGTGGCACCCAGAATGTTCGACATGTGGCCATCGTACATTGTCGGCGTATGAAGTCAAAAAACGCACATGTAGGATATCCACCGCCATGGGAATTTTGAGGTCGCCGCTCGTCGTGATCTGTCACGCGCGGTGGCCGCTCGCGCGCGTCCACGGCCAGCCAGACCGCGCCGCCGACACGACGTGGCGATAGCTGAAAATGCGCAGCTGCTCTATGATGATCGCGGGCCTGTTCTAGATGCTCTCGGACGAGAGGACGACGCAACGCCACGAGCTGCCGCTCCCCAGCGAGGCCGATGGGTTGATCGTCGCCCCCGATCGGACGGTCGCGCGCCCGCTGGTGGCCTTCCTGCGCGCGCAGGGCTTGATCGTCCGCACGGCCGACGATGCCGACGCCGCCTTCGAAGAGGCGCTGCTGCACCCGCCCGACGTGGTCCTGATCGACGACCGCGTGCCTCCGTCGGGCGCCGTCGATCTCTGCGCGCGTCTCAAGGACAACGTGCGGACGCACTTCGTGCCCGTGATCGTCTGCGCGCTGTCTGACCTGCGCAGCTTTCGCATCCACGCGCTGGCGGCCGGCGCAGACGCGATCTTCACGCCGTCGACCGACGTGCAGGAGCGGCGGGCCCGCCTCTGGGCATTGCTGCGCACCCGCGCGCTGTACAAGGAGGCCGACCGGCGGCAGCGAACGCAAAAGAGCGAGATCGTCGAGCGCCGCCACTGGCTCTCGCACTTCCTGCACGACCTGACGGGGCAGGTGGCCGCGCTGGCCGCCAACGTGGACTTCATGTCCAAGTTCGCGCCGCCGTCGGACGATCGCCGGCGCCACGACTTCGACGAGAGCGTGTCGGACGCGCGCGGCGTGTTCGAACGGCTGAAGGCCACGATGCGGACGGTGATCGACTACGACCGCTTCGAGACCGGGCAGCTGGTCCCGCGCGAGGCCCGCTTCGTGCTGGGCGAGGCCGCCGCCGAGGTCGCCGAGGAGCTGCGCCGGCACGCCACGATGGCCGACAAGACGTTGAACGTGACCCGCCCCACCAACGAACAACCGGTGATCGGGGACCGGGGGCTCATCGCGGCCGCCATGCTGAACCTGGGGCTGGGGGCGCTGCGCCGGGTCCCGAGCCACGGCACGCTGACGATCGACATCGCCGAGACCGAGAGCGGGGTGCGCTTCCGCGCGGTGGCGCCGGGCGCGCCGCTGCTGACGCCCGAGAAGGTGCGCGTGTTCGAACCCTACGGCCGCCGTCCTGGCGGCTCCGCCACCTACGGCATGGGTCTGGCGCTGGCCCACGCCGTCATCACCCTGCACGATGGCAGCATCTGGGTCGAGGAGCTCGAGAACGGCGGCGGCTGCGCCTTCGTCTTCGAGCTGCGGCGACAGGGTTCGGGAAATCGGCCGAAGCGCGGCGCCGACGGGGGCCGCAGCGGCGGCTTGACGGCGGAGCGTCCGTGAACCGCGCCCGCCTGGGCGTCTTCGTGCTGGCAGCGGCGCTGGCGGTCGCCACCCGGGTGTGGGCGGCGGACGTGCGCGTCCAGGACCTGTGCAAGGCCGTCGTCGAGGACCCGAACTACAAGATCCGTGTCCAGGCGGCGCTGGTCCTGGGCAAGGTGCGCGATCCAGCCGCCGTCCCGTCTCTCATCAGGGCCCTGTCCGATCCGAACGCCACGGTGCGCGGCATCGCGGCCGGCGCGCTGGGCGACATCGGCGACGCGACGGCCACGGACCCGCTGCGCGATCTGGCCCGGCGCGAAAACGACGGCTTCGTCAAATCACAGGCGAACAAGGCGCTGGCGTTGCTGAACGGCGCGGCGGCCAAGCGCGCCAAGATCTACCTGGCCTTCGGTCCGTTCACGGGGGGCGTCAAGACGGCTGGCCCCGAGGCAGCGAAGATCATCGCCGACGCGCTGGCGCGGGAGCTGGCCAAGCTGCCCTCGGTGACGCTGACGCTGAGCCCCGCGGACCAGCACAACTTCGCGAAGACCGGGCTCCTGGGGTTCTACATCGACGGCAACATCACCCGTCTCGAGGACGTGGTGGCGGGCGGCACGTCCGAGACCAACTGCGACGTGAAGGTGATGGTGGCCCGCTGGCCGCAAAAGAGCATCATCAGCTGGACCAACGCGGGCGCCAGCCTGCAGTCCGGCTCGCGGCCGCGCGACAAGGACGGCGCGCGGCGGGATTGTCTGGAGGCGTCGGCGGGCCAGCTCAGCGAGGAGCTGGGGCATTTCTTCAAGTCGCAAGGCGGATAGAGGACAATGAGCAAGAGCATACGTGGACCGGGAGGGTGCCTATGACCACCACAGAAGCGGCAGCGGCGCGGCCGGCGTACAAGCGCAAGGTCCGGAACTACCTGCTGGATGTCGGACTGCAGCTCCGGTACACGGCGACCATCGTGGTCGTCGCCATTTTCCTGACCGCCGGGTTGGGGTTCAAGATGTACCAGGCGACGCGGGAGATCTCGCGGATCATCCTGTTCACGGGGCTGGCCGACCCGGCCACCGCGCAGGAGCTGCAGGCGCAGTTCGCCAACAGCGACCGGGTGGTGCTGTGGGGGATCATCGGGTTCGGGTTCGTCCTGGTCCTGTCGATCAGCGCCGTGGGCATCCTCATCACGCACAAGGTGGTGGGCCCGCTCTACAAGATTTCCAGCCTGTTCGCGCGGGTGCGGGACAACCGGCTCGGGTCGGCGCCGCCCAGCCTGCGCAAAGGGGACGAGCTGCAGGACTTCTACTCGTCGTTCCGCGAGATGCACCAGTCGGTCCGCGACCGCGTCGTCGAGGACGTGCGCGTTCTCGGCGAGACGATCGCGTCGATCGAGGCCAGCACCGAGGGGCGCACGCCGGCCGTCCAGCGCGCGCTGGACGAGCTGCGCCAGCTGCGCAAGCGCAAGGAAGAGAGCCTGGAGCCGGCGCCCGAGACCAACCCCTGACGACCGCGGCGCGCACCGCCCGGCGCTGACGAGCGGCCGCGTTCAGCCCCGGCGGGTCTGCGCCGCGCTGACCAGACAGAGCCCGTGCAAGAACAGGCCGGGCAGGAAGCAGCAGGCATAGCCCATGAGCGTGGTGGCCATCCAGGCCACGCCGGCGCCCGCGCGACCCGAGTAGATGTGCCCGGCCCCCGGGATCAGCATCGACAGCATCACCGCCGTCACGGGGCTGGGGCGCGGCCGCAGCGTCAAGAAGAAGGAGTCGCCGCTGGAGATGGGCGGAGGACCCAGCGACGTGTCGGCGCCCACGCGCGTCGCGATCGGCTTGCGGCCGGGGTAGACGTACTCGATGACGCCGGCCGCGTTGGTTCGCACGTTCAGGGTCCCGTGCTCGACCATGCGCGCCAGGTGCTTCTCGGCGGTGCGCACCGACACCCGACCGAGGTAGGCGACATGTGCCGCCGTGACCGGGACGTCCGTCTCGAACAGCACCTTCAAGACCAGCTGTTCG
>CAZJMY010000003.1:0-2071 GCA_964546845.1 uncultured Myxococcales bacterium
CGTCGCCGAGCCACCGCTGCCGGTCGCGCCGCCGACGTTGCCGCCCGTGCCGCGCCCGCCGACGCCGCCAGTTCCGCGGCCCCCGGCGCCGCCCGTGGCGACGACCGCGCCGCCCGTGCCGGTGCCCGAGCCGCCGGTCCCGATCGTGCCGCCCGTGCCCGTCGAGGAGCCGCTGTGCAGGACGATGGTCCCGGTCGTCTTCATGGCGATCGTCTTCGGGCTCACCGTCAGCTGAGTCGCCGACGCGCAGTAGTCGTAATTCTGCGTGCCGTCGATCGTGAGCGTGTTACCCGACGTGGCGTAGTTGCCGGAGGTCGACGGATCGCTCGTCGGGAAGCCGAGGCCGCCCGTCTGCTGGATCATGGCCTGGCAGGTGCAGCCGCCGCCCGAAGAGGCGTTGCTGCAGGTCACCGACGCGAAGCCCAGGGCAGCCAGCGGACCGACGAGCCCCTGGCAAGTGGTCGTGGTCCCCGAGAGCATCAGGCACCCGGCGCCCAGCTGAATGGTCGCGGTGCCCGTGGTGGTCGTTCCATCGGTGTACGAGCTATCCGCCTTGGCGCTGAAGGTGCCGGTGACGGTCAGCGACCCGCTGATCGTCGCGCTGGAGCAGCTGTGCGGATCCAGGCCGGCCGCGGCCGCGTCCAGGTTGCCGCTGAGGGTCAGGCACGACGAGGCCACGGTCCAGTTTCCGACAACGCTGCCGCCGCAGGCCGTCACGTTCGAACAGGAGCCGCCGCTGGTTCCACCCGTGGCGGAGGTGCCTCCCGTCCCGGTCCCGTTGGTGCCGCCTGAGCCGCTGCTGCTGCTGCCGCCCGTGCCGGTCAGCTGCCCCGAACTGGAGCTGCAACCGCCGGAAAGAATTGCGAATGCCATGGTCAGAGTCAGAGCGGCAGATTGAACCTTCATGGAGACGTCTCCTTTAAGCGGGAAGCACGAACACGCGGGACCCGTGTGGCTAATTGCTCCGGGGGGGCCGGCCTTGTCACGCGATCGGTTTGCATCCGTGGCTAGACGCGGGACGGCGCCCGGCTACTTCCCGTATCCGGCGGCGACGATGTTGGCCTGGATGGCGTCCTCGGTTGCGTCGGTCGGGTAGCCGGTGACGATGGCGCCCTCGTAGAAGGTGCCGTCGCTCGCGTTCGCCCCGCCGCCCGGCTTGCAGCAGTCGCCGCCGCTGCCCAGCACGATCGCCCCCTGCTTCTTCATCGGGCTCCAGCCGCCCGGCAGGCTGCCCTTGTAGTAGGTGCCCAGGTTTCCCGCGGCCGCGTCGCCGCCACGCAGGGCGAACTCCGTCGTGCCGTTGTTCTTCAGCACGGCCGTGACGTACGTCGAGGTCTGGCTGGGGTCGTTCTGGTTCTTCTGGGTGTTGTTCTGCGCGAAGACCCCGTACTCGAGGTCGGCCATCACCCACGGTCCGTTGCCCGCGCCCGTCCCCCAGGCGGTGATCGAGCTGAGGTTGAGCGCGTCCATGGCCCCCGAACCGTCGGCCTTGCGATCGGTCTCGCTGTTGCCGTAGTCGAAGCAGCAGCCGCTGTTGTAGTGCTTGCCGCTGGTGACCGTGTACATCCCCTCGGGCTGGGCCCCCAGCGCGATCCCCGACTTCGAGGCGTCGACCCAGTAGCTGTTCCCGGGGTTGATGTAGAGCGAGTAGACCTTGTGCCCGCCCAGCGTCAGCGACTCGGACGTGGCCTTCGAAGGGCTGCTGGACGTCGAGGCCGGCACCATCGTCGAGCCCTGGTACCAGAGGTCGTTCCCCTTGCCCGACTGGTCGTAAAGGACGGTGATGACGCAGGTCGTGCCCATGCAGAACGCGTCCTGGGACGGGCCGTCGGCGGCCCCGCCCGGCGCGACGGCCAGTATGTCCTTCGTCGCGCCCGCGGAGTTCCGCACCTGATACAGCTTGCCGCCGTAGGCGCCGAACAGCGCGCGTACGGTGCTGTGGGCGGCGATGCAGGGATTGCCCGCCGCCTTGTAGATGTCGCAGGGGCCCTGGCCGCCGGCGACCGCGCCGCCGGAGCCGCCCGTGGCGGGCGTCCCGCCGGTGCCCGCCCGGCCGCCCGCCGCGCCGGCG
>CAZJMY010000004.1:0-5130 GCA_964546845.1 uncultured Myxococcales bacterium
GGTTCTGGTCTCGGCGCGACCACGTCCACCTCGATGGGAGCCCGCGCCGGCGGGAGCGGTTGGTTCGCGGACAGCACCGCCGCGGCCACGCCGAACACGATCCCGTGAAGGATCGCCGCAACCAGCAGGCTCTGTCCGAGCTTCATCGTCGTTGCCATCAGAAGTGCGCCATCAAGCTCGCGCGGACCTGGATGGGTTCGACCGGGTGAACGACGAAATCGTTGACCCCGCTCGCCGGCTCCGGCGCAAGGCCGCGCGTTGCGAGCAGGGCGTCTGGAAGGCGCGACGGATAGTAGTAGGCGATGTCGTCCGACCGGGAGTCGAACAGGTTCAGCACCTCGGCGGCGATCTCGTAGCGGCCGAACCGGTAGCCGACCAGCGCGTTCACGACGGTGGACGCAGGCTGGCGCTGGCTGTCGTCCTCGATGACCGGCTGCGAGCTGAAATAGCGCAGCCGCGCGCCCGCAAAGAATCCGCTCGGTAGATCGACGACCGCCGCCGCGGAGACGACGACCGGGATGGAGTTCGCGATGTACACGCCCGACGTGCCGGTCACCGTCTCCTGCGGCGTCTCATACCGCGCGTGCGCGAAAGAGAAGTCGGCCGTCAACGTCAGCCAGCGATTCGGCTTGTAGAAGTTCGCCCACTCGAGCCCGTAGCGGCGCGACGGGCCGTTCGCCTCCGTGTCGCCCGAGTCGCCCGAGAACGTGAGCTCCGAGCTCGACTGCAGCACCCACAGCGACAAGGTGCTGACCAGTCCGGGAAAGATCGACGTGCGCGCGCCGACCTCGGCCCCCTTCGTGCGCACCAGCAGCGGAACCCGTTCCTGCGGCAGGCCGGCGGCGTCGACGCTGATGGTGGCCCCGCGTGCGTCGTTGCTGTGAAAGCCCGTACCGGCGTTCAGGTAGAATTCGGTCCGCTTCCAGGGTCCGAAGACCAGCGTCGCCTTCGGGCTCAGGATGCCGCTGGTCGCGTTGCCCGAGCTCGCCGCGTCGGTCGTGCTCTCGACGTGAACGCCGAAGACGTCGCCGCGCAGGCCGATCATGCTGCGAAGCCAGGGCGTCCACTGGATCTCGTTCTGGCCATAGAGGCCCGCGTTCGCCTCGTCGATGCGATCGTAGATCTGGACGCTCAGGATGCGCCGGCCGGTCGTCGCGTTCAGCCCGGAGTCCGGGATGTAGTCGTTCCTGACCTGCAGACCGACGGTGTTCCTGACCCGGCGCCCCCACCAGAAGCGGTCCCAGACGCGCTTCAGCTCACCGCCGGTGACGAATCGGCGGTCCACCTGTTCGAACTGGTCCAGGTTGACCGGGTCGGCCAGCGCGTAGTCGAAGTCCGACCAGAGGTTCAGCTGATAGTAGAAGCCGTAGAGCAGCAGCCGCGTCGTGGTGTCGTCCGCGCGGCGCGTCCAGTCGAACGACAGCGCGTCGCGTCCCGTCCGCCCGCCGTCGGTGGGATCGATGTTCCCGAACCGCCCGATGAGCCCCTGGTCGATCGCCCGCTGCGCGACCTGGTCGGTCGAGTGCCAGGACGGCGCCCAGTACGCGCTGCCGGTCACCGTGTACTCGTCCGCGCCCGTCACCAGATGATACCGGAGCAGGGCGTTGTAGCGGCTGGAATTCTCGGCCAAGTCCCACGGCCCGTCATAGTGGTTGTACTCGAGCGCGTAGAGCAGCGTGCCGGGACCCACGTGCGGGCTCTCGGCGAGCAGCGCGCGCGCATAGCCGAATTGCCCGGCCTGCACGTTGGCGATGCCTTCCGGCAGCGTCGTCGCCAGACGCACGTTCGCGGCGCCCGCGCCGGAGAAGTCGCCCACCTCCGGATAGAACGGGCCCTTCTCGAAGTCGATCTGGCTCACCAGCTCGGGGATCAGGAAGTTGAGGTCCGAGTAGCCCTGGCCGTGCGCGTGACTGGGAAGGTTCACGGGCACGCCGTCGATCGAAAACGCGAAGTCGGTGCCGTGGTCCAGGTTGAAGCCGCGCAGGAAGTACTGATTGGCCTTGCCGTCGCCCGAGTGCTGCGTGACGACCATCCCCGGAACGGTCTCCAAGAGCTCGCCCCGGCGAAGGAGCGGCAGGTCTTCCAGGTCCTCCTCGCCCACCGCCCCCTGGGACGCGCTGGCCGCCTGGCCCAGGATGTCCTCGGCGCGCCCGCGCACAGCCACCTCCGGCATCTGCACGGCTGCCACGGGCGCCGGACCGGGCGCCACCACCGGCTCCTGCGCCCACGCGCGAGGTTCGCCGATCGCGGCGAGCGCGGCGACGCCGAAGAGGACCGGATGCTTGCTCATGCGCGCGCAGTGGTAGCACGAAACTGAAAAAGATAGCCACGAAGATGACACGATTGTGAAAAATCGTGTCGCAGGGCCGCCGCCCATGACCCTGGAGGTTGGAACGATCGCGTGCGCCGCGGCCGCGCGCCGCCGCCGGGGGCGAACTGCTGTCGCCGCTCTTCTCCGGGCAGTGACGGAACGAGCTACGTCGCGGGGCGACGGATCTTCACCAGCGCCTGCGGCGCCCGAAGCGGGACGTCCGGCGCGTCCAGCGGTTCTTCGATCACGTCGAAGGTTCCGTTGTCGAACGGCAGTCCGGGCGCGGCCGTCTTCGGGACCAGCCGCTCGCGGCGGCCGGCGCGAGCCAGCGTACGCGCGCGGTAGTGGCAGTAAGGGTTGTTACCAGGCCGCCCGAAGATCGAGTGGGCGGTGAACGAGCATCCGCCCAGGCACGTCGCCGCGAACGTGCAGGTCCGGCAGAAGCCCCACAGGTCGGCGACCGTCCGCGCGCGCGCGAACGCGAGCTGGGGCGCCTCGTTCCAGATCTCCGCGAGCTTCGTCTCTCGGAGGTTGCCGCCGACGTAATGAGAGGTCTGCAGCGACGGACACCCTTTCACGGCGCCGTCGGACTCGATGCCCAGGACGAACCGCCCGGCCTGGCATCCGCGCCAATGGTCGCGGCCGTCTGGCGCCAGCGAGCGGAGGGTGGCCTCCTCCGGACCGAAGTAGCCCAGGTTATTCCCGGGCATGAGCAGGATGCCCGCCGCGCGCGCCTGCACCTTCAGCGCGGCCACCCGCGGCAAGAGGTCCAGCAAGTCCCAGGGCTGCAAGATGAGATCGGGGCGGTCCGCGGCGCGGCCGAGGGGTGCCGTGAGCTGCACCTGCCACGACGAGATCCCGAGCGGAACCAGGTGCCGGTACACCCCCTCCAGGTCAGGGGCGTTCAGGCGGTTCACGTTGGTGTTCGCCGCCGTCAGGATGCCGGCCGCGCGCAGATGGATGAGGGCCTCCGTCGCCGACGCGAAGCTGCCGCGCGAGGCGCGCATCAGATCGTGGGTCGGCTGCAGCCCGTCGATGCTGACGGACGCCGCGTAGAGACCCGCTGCCTTCATCCGCGCCGCCAGCCCGGGCGTGACGGCGCGTCCGCCGGTCGTCAGCGTCGGGCGGATGCCTGCCTGCGCCAGCGCCGACACGACATCGAGAAATCCCGGGTGCAGGTAGGCTTCGCCGCCGATCAAAACGACCTCGCGCGCCCCGGCCGCGGCCAGCTGGCCCACCACGTCCAGCGCGGCGTCCGTCGACAGCTCCGTGGCGCGTGCCTGACCCGCGCGCGATCCGCAGTGGGTGCAGGGCTGATCACACGCGAGCGTGAGCTCCCACACGACATAGGCTGGATGCAGCGGAGTCGAGGCGCTGAGTTCGAGCCGGCGGAGGGCCACGTGCACTTCATCATTGTCCCCGCCGGCCGCCGGCGTCTACAGTTGAAGGGTGGAAGCCTTGCAGATCTGCGGCAGGTGCGGTGGGTTTCTCGGTGAAAGCGATGCGGTCTGCCCGCACTGCGCGGCGAAGCCGTCGCGTCGCCGGCGCTGGGCCGTCGCTCTCGGGTTGGTCGGCTCCGCCTCGCTGGGCCTCACGATGATGGCGTGCTACGGAGCCCCGCCGTGCGCGCGGAGTCCCGAAGGCTGCCGAATGCCGCAGGACGCGAGCAAGGACGCTCAGCCCGACGGGGGCGTCGACCGCTGAAACTGGGCCCTCAAGGGGCGGTCACCTTGCGGAAGAAGCGGGGACCGGGGGTCACGAGCCAGACGGAACCTGCGTCTCCGGTCACGAAGGTGTTCGTGAACATGTCGGTGCTGTGCGCGGACGGGGGCGCGTCGGTCGCCAGCGACCAGCTCTCGCCGTCGAAGCGGGCGACGTCCTCACCCGCCGCCCAGACGTCGTTCGCGCCGCGGCCGAAGAGGCTGGTCATGGCCGGCTGGCTCTCCGTCGCGGGGACGCCCGCGATCGACACCGCGGGCGCGTTCGTGCCGTCGAAGGCGCGCAGGCTCAGCCTGGCAGTCTGGCCGTTGACCAGGGCCAGCGTGGATTCGGCGAGCCACAGCACCGGCCCGCCGCGCCAGATGGCGTAGACCAGGTCGACGCCCACACCGTCGTGGGTCCAGCCCGTTCCGTCGAAGTGGTGCACGAACCCGAAGTCCATCGTGTTGCCGACCTGATCGCTGGACCCGACGACCCAGAGGCTGGTCGGGGAATCGATCCAGATGTCGTTGAAGCTGAAGCCGATGGACGCGCTGTTCCCCGGGTAGCTGGGGTCGTCGAAGTTGTAGGTCGTCCAGGCCTCGTCGCTGAGGTGCAAGACGTTGCTGGTGGCGGCGATCCACACGTCGCCCGGCGCCGCCGCCCGCACGCGGTTGAACTGCAGCGGCTCCATGAACGGAGGCTGGCGCACCATGTTGCGCCACGTCTCGTCCCGGAAGCGGGTCCATCCACTGGAGTCGCGGTGGTAAAGGAGGTCGGCCGCGGTGGCCCACACGTCGTCAGGCCCCGTGCCGTGAACGCTGGCGTGCGGCGGTGCCGTCACCGTCGGGTCCATCGTCAGCTCCGTCGTCCAGCAGCCGTCCTTCCAGCGGACGATCTCGGCGTTCGCGGGCGCCGGGAGACCCATCGACACGAAAGCGCTGCCCGCGAACATCAGGTCGTTCGAACCGACGGCGAACGCGTCGGTGGCCATGAAGCCCGTCAGCTCCGGGGGCGGCGGAACCTCGACCCAGGTTCCGGCAGGGCCGGTCGGGAGCGCGCAGCCGGGTTGCCCCTGCCCCGCGGCGCCCGTCGCGTCGCCGGCCGGGGCGCCTTCCGCG
>CAZJMY010000005.1:0-24109 GCA_964546845.1 uncultured Myxococcales bacterium
GCGAAGGCGCGCGAGGCGTCGCGCGCGGCCGCGCAGGCGGTGTCGCGCAAGACGGCCGTCTCGCACCGGCTGAACCTGCCGGGCAAGCTGGCGGACTGCGCGTCGACGGATCCCGGCAAGAGCGAGCTGTTCATCGTCGAGGGCGATTCGGCCGGCGGCTCCGCCAAGCAGGGGCGCGAGCGCAAGACGCAGGCGATCCTTCCGCTGCGCGGCAAGGTGCTGAACGCCGAGCAGGCCTCGCTGCAGAAGGTGCTGTCGAATAAGGAGCTGCAGGACGTCGTCTCCGCTCTCGGCTGCGGCGTCGGCGAGGACTTCAAGATCGAGCGGCTGCGCTACCACAAGATCATCCTGCTGATGGACGCCGACTCGGACGGGCACCACATCGCGACGCTGCTGCTGACGTTCTTCTACCGGCACCTGCAGCCGCTGATCGGCGGCGGCTTCGTCTACCTGGCCCAGCCCCCGCTGTTCCGCATCGACCACGGCAAGCAGACCTTCTGGGCGCTGGACGACCCGGATCGCGAGCGGATCGTGGCCAGCCTTCCGGCGAACGCGCGCCCCGACATCATGCGCTTCAAGGGTCTCGGCGAGATGCAGCCGGAGGAGCTCAAGCGCACGACGCTGGATCCCGCGACGCGCCGCCTCCTGCGCGTCCGCATCGAGGACGCGGCCGAGACCGACCGGATCCTGGGCGAGCTGATGGGCAAGGACGTCGAGGCGCGCTTCAAGTTCATCATGGACCGCGCCGCCGAAGCCGATCTGGATCTCTGACGCGGGCGCCCGGCGGCCGCTGCCGACGCGGCGCGCTGACGCAGCGCTGCCGCCATTTGTCGCATTTCCGTCATTCGGCCCTCGCGCGCTCAGGTCAGCCGGAGCGGCGCCGATGAACGTTGGTCGGAGACCATGCACACGCGCGTCGAATCCAGTGCCGCAGCGGCGGCTCCCCGCCGGCTGGAAGGGCGACGCATCGTCACCTACTTCCAGCCCATCTTCTCGGTGCGGCGCCGGCTGGTCGTGGGGCTGGAAGCGCTGTCGCGCGGCGTCGACCTGGGCGGCGAGCTGATCGCGCCCGCGTCGCTGTTCAAGACGGCGCTGGCCGAGGGGCGCTCGGAGGCCGTCGAGGCAGCCTGCCGCGAGAGCGCCGTGCGGACCTTCGCGCGCCTACCGGCCCGTCTGGACGAAGTGCTGCTGTTCCTGAACCTGGACGTCGCGGCCAGCGCCAATCCCGAGTCGGCCGCCGCCGAGCTGCAGGCGCTGGCCTACGGAGCCGGGCTGCAGCCGTGTCAGATCGCCGTCGAGTTCCTGGAGGCGCGCTTCGACGATCCGTCGCGCTTCGCCGCGCTGGGCGCCGCGCTGCGCCGGCTGGGGTTCCTGATGGCGCTGGACGACGTGGGCGCCGGCCACTCGAACCTGGATCGCATCCCGCTGTTCCGGCCCGACATCATCAAGATCGATCGCAGCCTGATCACCGACGTCAACGCCGACTTCTACAAGCAGGAGACGCTGAAGAGCCTGGTGAGCCTGAGCCGCCGCATCGGCGCCCTGGTCGTGGCGGAAGGGATCGAGACGGAGGGCGAAGCGGTGACCGCCCTGGAGCTGGGGTGCGATCTGCTGCAGGGCTACTTCCTGTCGCGCCCGCAGCCGGCTGACGCCTTTCAGCTCACGGCCGCCGGCGCCGACGCCATGGGCGCCGTCGAGGGGCTGGCCCGGTCGTTCCGCAGCCGCATGGTCGGCGAGATTCACGATCGGCGTGAGGCGCATCGCCGGCTGAACACGCTCCTCGGCCGCCTGCTGGGCGAGCTGACCGGGCGCTCGCAGGCCGAGCTGGACGGCGTCCTGGCGCGCGCCGTCCACGAGGATCAGCGCATCGAGTGCCTGTACGTGCTGGACGCCGCCGGCGTGCAGGTCACGGAGACGGTCTGCAACGAGTCGATGGGCCGCCGCCCCGGAGGGGCCATGTTCCGCCCCGCGCCGCGCGGCACGGACCACTCGCTGAAGGAGTACTTCTACGTGCTGGTCGACGTCGAGCTGCCGCGGTACACGACCGACCCGTACGTGTCGCTGGCCAGCGGCCACCTGTGCCGCACGATCAGCACCTGCTTCCAGGACGCGACCGACGGCCGCACCTACGTCCTCTGCGCCGACGTCCGCGCCTGAGGGGCGCGCGGCTACTTGAGCGTCGCGCCGACGTAGACGAAGGCCGCGCCCAGCGCCATCGCGATCCCGATCAGCAGCAGCGGCGAGATGCGCACCTCGATGACGAACGGGCGGCGCAGCCACTGCCACACCGACGGGAGGCGCGGCTCGGACACGCGGGTCATCACGCGCGCGACCAGGTTGGCCGGCGGATCCACCTCGCGCAGGCCGGCCAGGTCGTCGAGTCGCCCGGGGTCGCCCGCGCTGGTCACGACGTCACGCCCACGCGCTCGACCAGGTTGCGCAGCATCGCCCGGCCGCGCACGACGCGGATCTTCAGCGTCGTGATCGGCAGGCGCAGGATGCGGCGGATCTCCTCGTACGACAGATCCTCGGCGTCGCGCAGGATCAACACCTCGCGGTACTTCGTCGGCAGCTTCAGAAGCGCGGCACCCAGGTGGGCCCGCCGTTCGCCGTGCGAGGCGTTGGTCTCGGGCGTGGGCGGGTCGTAGGCGAAGGCGGCCTCGCCGCCGGGGACGTCGCGATCCAGCGGCTCCTCGGTGCGGCGCTTGGACTTGAGGACGTCCTTGGACCGATTGACCGCGATGCGCAGCAGCCAGGTCGAGAACGCCCGCGGCCGCCCCTCGGGGCGGAAGCGATCCAGCGCGTTGAAGGCGTCGACGAACGCCTGCTGCGCGATGTCCTCCGCGTCGGCGCGGCTGCCGAGCATGCGGAACGCGACGGCGAACACCAGCCGCTGATAGCGATGGACCAGCGGCCGGAACGCCTCGACGTCGCCCGCCAGGCAGCGGTTGATGAGGCGCGTCTCTTCCTCGTCCCGGTCGCGCGTGCCGAGGGCGGCGACCGGCGCCGCCGCCGCGGCCGCCGCAGCGATCGCGCTGGCCACGATCGCCCCGCTCTCGTCGGCGTCCAACGCGATGGCGCCCGAGGCCGACGGCCCAGAATGGTCGGCGTGCCGCACGTCCGGAGACTACCGCGATTCAGATGGAACGGGCGGTATACTTTTCGACACGATGCGCGAATCCCGTCGCCGTCGCCGTTCTGACTCGCCGGCATCATCGTCGATCCCGGACCGCGTGTTGCCGCTCGCGGCGGTGGTCCTGGCGGTGGCGTTGCTGCCGGCGACGCGCGCCCGCGCCGACGATCTGTGGCACGCGGCCGCCGCGGCCCCCGCCGCGCGCCAGCCCGACTCGCGCTGGCTGCGCATCGGCGACGCCCGCGCGGCCGAAGGGCGCTTCGCCGCGGCGGCGGCCGCCTACGTGGCGGCGATCGCCGCTGGCCCGACCCCTCCCGTCGTCAGCGTCCGGCTGGGCGACGTGCTCATGGCCGCCGGAGAGATGGCCGCCGCCCAGGCCGCCTATCGGAGCGCGATCGCCGCCGCCTCCGTCGGAGCGGCGCCGCCGCCCGGGTCGCGCGAGCTCGCCCGTCTCGACGACGCCCGCGGACGCGCGCAGGAGACCGCGCTCGCCTGCTTCGCGCTCGCGGCGGCGCTGGACCGGACCGGCCAGGCGACGGCCGCTCGGCAGATGGTGCGCGAGGGCCTGGCCGCCGATCCGACGGCCTCCGTCCTGGACATCGCGGCCCTGCCCGACACGGACGTTCGCATCGTCCCCGAGGGCGAGGTCTTCTACCGGCTGGGCGTCGTCCGGCAGGTCAGCGGCCGGCGCGCCGACGCGACGACGGCTTTCCACGCGTACCTGGAACGCACCCCCGGCAGCCGCTGGGCGGAGGCGGCCCAGGCGCACCTCGCCGAGCTCGAGTCCGCGGGCGGGCGGCGGCCGGGGCGAGGGGTGGCGGCGGGCCCTCGATTGCTGGCGGCGGCGACCGTGCTGGCCACCGGCGGCGCGCCGGCCCCGCTCATCGACGCCGCCTGGCGCGATCAGGCAGGCCTGCTGGACGACTGCCTGGCCGACGGGGCCGCGGCCATGGGGTCGGGCTCGTCGGTGCGGATCGCGATCGAGCTGGAGATCGACGGCCGGGGGAGGGTCGCCTCCGCGACGGCGAAGCTGCCGGTCAGCGACGGCCAGGCGCTGGCGCACTGCCTCGAGGAGACCGTCCGGCGTGGTTTCCGCCTGCCGCCGCCGCCCGGCGGACGCCCGACACGCGCCCGCACCGAGCTGCTGATCGGTCTCGCCCCGCTCTAGCCTCGATGCCGCTGACTCGAGCGTCAGGACCCCGGGCGACCGGCCGGCGGGTCAGCGCCGGCGCGGCGCGCTCGACGGCATCGTCGCCGGCGGGTTATAGGTGGGGAGGTGCGGAGCACGCGGCCTCGATACATCGCCGTGGAGGGACCCATCGGCGCGGGTAAGTCCAGCTTGGCCGAGATCCTGGGCGAAGCGCTGTCAGCGCGCGTGATCCGCGAGAACCCCGAGGAGAACCCGTTCCTGGGCGCGTTCTACAAGGACCGGCGCCGCCACGCGATGTCGGCGCAGCTGTTCTTCCTGCTGCAGCGCTACGCCCAGCAGGGCGAGCTGGCCCAGGGCGATCTGTTCTCGCGCGGCGGCGTCGTGTCGGACTACCTGTTCGCCAAGGACCGCCTGTTCGCGACGCTGAATCTGTCAGACGACGAGATGGCGCTTTACGACCGCATCTACCAGATGCTGAAGGTCCGCACCGTCACCCCCGATCTGGTCGTCTATCTGCAGGCGCGCAAGGACGTGCTCCTCGAGCGCATCCGCAAGCGCGGTCGCGCCGAAGAACGTCCCATCCGCGCCGAGTACGTCGAGGAGGTCGCGGCCGCCTACGCCCAGTTCTTCTTCTCATACGACGAGGGGCCGCTGCTGGTCGTCAACGCGTCCGACATCGATTTCGTAAACAACCTTGACCACCGCCGCGAGCTGCTGGAGGTCATCGACAAAGCCCGCGCCGGCGTCAGCCACTGGAGCCGCGGCTGACAGAAGGTCGTCCCGCCCCGTAACGGGTGGTTTTCATCGAAACCTTCGCTTCTTTTTCCCAGAATTTTCATTGCCGGAAGGGCAACCTTTGCGCCTGGTCAGGTCCGCCAACCAGGGTTAAAGTTTCCCATTCGCGCGCGCTCCCAGCGCGCCTGCCAAGGCCGAGCTCGTCTCGGGGAAAGGCTTGCTTCATGAGGGCTCGTTCTGCGTTCCGCCTCCTGACTGCGTTGCTCGTGTTGCCCTTCGCCTGCTCCAGCGGCGGGTCGTCGGGCGGCGGCACCGGTGGGTCCACCACCGGCACCGGTGGAACGACCGCCACCGGCGGGACGACCTCGACGGGCGGATCGCCCGGGCAGGGCGGTTCGACCTCCGGCGCGGGCGGCAGTCCCGCCACCGGGACCGGTGGCATCGTGGCGACGGGCACCGGGGGCCGGGGCAGCGCGACGGGCGGGGCCGCCGGGCGCGGGACGACGGGCACCGGCGGCACGGCGACGGGGGCGGGCGGCGCGACGACCGGGACCGGGGGGAGCAGCGGGGACCAGTCGGTTCTGGAGCGCAACAACCATCCCAGCCGCGACGGTGTGTTCGTTCAGCCGAAGATCACGAAGGCAGCCGCCGCCACGCTGAAGCTGGAGAGCGCGTTCAAGGCGACCTTCTCCGGCAACATGTGGGCCTCGCCGCTGTACCTGCAGAACGGGCCCGGTGGAAAGGGCGTCTTCTTCGCCGTCACCACGGGTAACGACGTGTTTGCCCTCGACGAGACGACGGGCGCGACGGTCTGGACGAAGAATCTGGGGAGCTCGCCGACGGCGAACGGCGTGAGCTGCGGGAACATTCACCCGCTGGGCATCCTCAGCACGCCCGTCATCAACGCGAGCACGCGCACCATCTACATCGGGGCGGCGATCGGCACCAACTCGATCACCGATCACCAGATTCACGCGCTGTCGGTCGACGACGGCAGCCCGAAGACCGGATGGCCGGTCTCGGTGTCGAAGGTGACGTCGGGCAGCATGACCTTCATGCCGCCGCCCCAGAACCAGCGGAGCGCGCTGTCGCTGGTCGGCGGCAAGGTGTACGTGGCCTACGGCGGGCACGTCGGCGACTGCGGGCCGTATCACGGCTGGGTGGTCGCAGTGGACGCCGCCGACCCGACCAAGGTCGGTGCCTGGGCCACGGGCGGGCAGGGCGAGGGCATCTGGGACGCCGCGGGCATGGCGTCCGACGGCAACGGCGTCTTCGCCCTGACGGGGAACAGCACGGTCGGCGCGAGCACGCACCTCGACAGCGAGGAGGCCGTGCGCATCACCGGGATGGGGACGAAAGCGGACACGTTCTTCCCGACCAGCTGGAAGTCGATGGACACCAGCGACGCAGATC
Source organism: uncultured Myxococcales bacterium (assembly GCA_964546845.1). GTDB lineage: Bacteria > Myxococcota_A > Polyangia > Fen-1088 > Fen-1088 > JADGRB01. The sequence goes on from CAZJMY010000005.1 coordinate 6,432, forward strand.
TCGGGGCCAGCAACCCGGTGTACTTCGAGCTGCCAGGCTCGACGCCGTCCAAGATCCTCGCGGTCCTCTCGAAGGACGGCTACATGTACTTGCTGGACGCGACGAACCTGGGCGGCATGGGCGGACAGAAGGCCAGCTTGCAGGTGTCGAACGGCACGATGTCCATTCATACGGCGGTCGCCACCTACACGACCGCCAAGGGGCGTTATGTCGTCTTCGGGACGAACAGCGGCGCGATGTGCGCCAGCGCCAACGGCGAGGCCATCGTCTCGGTGCTGGTCGGCGCGGGATCGCCCCCCAAGCCGACGATCGCGTGGTGCGCGCCGCTGGCCGGCCCGGTCACGGGGCCAATCACGACGACGACCGACGGCACCAGCGACGCCGTCGTCTGGTACATGAGCAACGGCAAGCTGGTCGCCGTCGACGGGGACGCCGGCAGCTCGATCTTCACGAGCACCGAATCCTGCGCCGGCGTTCGGCAGTGGACGTCGCCCATCGCCGTCAACGGCCGCATCGTCGTCGGCGCCGACGGCAAGCTCTGCGCCTGGTCCGCCCCGTAGCGGGTCGCTACAGCGCGGGCAGCTCGTCGCGCGTGATCACGTAGCTGCTGGTGTAGACGGACTGCAGATGGGCGACGGAGTTGGACGGTGACTGGTAGTAGGGCGACGTCCAGACGTTGAAGAAGATCCACTTCGTGCCGGTGGACATCAGCTGCGCCGGGTCGGGGATGGGGCCGCACTCGTGCAAGGCGATGGGCATCGTCGACCCGAAGACGCCGACGCACTTCTTGTACAGCGCGTTCTGGGCGTCGTAGTTGCCGTTGCCGGCGTAGGTGTCGGCGCCGCCGAGGTCGACCAGGCTCTTGCCGGGGTAGAACGAGGCATCCGGGCTGCCGTCGTACGGCATGAGCCAGATCATGTTGCGCAGCCCCTTGGTGACGGTGAGGTAGTTGAACGCGTACTTGTACAGTCGGACGTACTGCGCGCCGCCCTCCATCGACCACCAGAACCACGTCCCGCCCGCCTCGTGAAAGAGTCGCATGATGGCCACGCCGTCGGCGTCCTGGACGGTCTTGACCATGCGCGCCACGTTGTCGAGACGGGTCTTGAAGGTCTGGTTGTACGTGCTCCCCTCGGTCAGGACCGTGTTGATGTCGGTCTTGGTTTCCGAGCTCTGGTAACCGTCGCCGTTGGCGATCCCCATGTGGTAGCCGAACATGCAGAGGCCGTTGTTCTTGCCGTGGGCCACGCACTGCGCGGGCGCCATGCTGTTGTTCACGTCGAAGGCGCGGATGGCCGGGTACTTCCCCGTGTTCGAGGAGATGTAGTTGGCGCCGTTGTCGTCGTTGTTCTCCTCCTGCCCGGAGAGGATCTTGTTCCCGTACGTCTGGTACAGGTAGCAGAGCGCGGCGCGCGTCTTGGGCGTCGGGTTCGGCGTGACGGGGTCGACCCCACAGCTGCCTGACGCGCCCGCGCCCCCGACGGTGCCGCCGCGACCGCCGGCGCCACCCGAGCCGGGCTGACCTCCCGCGCTTCCGCCGTCCGCGTGTCCGCCGGTCCCCGGCGCCGTTCCGCCGCTGCCGCCGATCGCGCCGCCGCCGCCCGCGCTGCGTCCCCCGTTTCCGCTCTTCCCGCCGCTGGCGACGCCGCCGGTGCCAGCGACGGTGCCGCCGGTCGACACACCGGCTCCGCCCGTGGAAACGCCGACGCCGCCGGTGGAGACGCCCGCGCCGCCGGTCGCGCGGCCGCCCGTTCCCGTCGGCGCGGGGCCGCCGGTCCCGCTGGCGCCGCCCGTATCGTCGCTGCCGCCACAACTGCTCAACATCACGGCGAGCAACGCAAAGATCCTGAACGCTGTTTTCGTGGTCATGCTGGCCGGCCTCGCGTCTCGGGCGCGCCGACATGGCAGCGCCCCGGCGACCCAATGGCCGCGCCAGGCCCCGACCTTGGGCCTTTCGACCGGCCCCCGGAAAAAGCCGAAGCCGCGCGGCGGCTATTTGCGGGTTGGCGCGACCGCGAGGCCCCAGGGGAGGCCGCCCACCTTGATCCGCTTCGCCACCGTCCCCGTCGCCGCGTCGATGACGGAGACGTCGTTCGACGGCCCGTTCGCCGTGAAGACGCGCGCGCCGTCCGCGCTGACGCCGATCCCCCAGGGGCGGGCGCCCACGCCGTCGATCAGGCGCGTGACTGCCTTGCTGGCGACGTCGATCACCGCGACCGACTCGCCACGCCCGGTCGATACGTACAGCGTCTTGCCGTCGGGCGACAGCGCCTCGCCCATCGGTCGCGGGCCCAGGGGCGTCCTGGCCTTGGGCTCGATCTTGATGCTGCCGACCGCGGCGTGCTTGCGCGCGTCGACCACGGTGACGACGGCGCCGTTCTCGCAGGTGACGAACGCCGTCGCGCCGTCCGGGGTGAAGGCCACGCCGCGCGGCCGCGGCCCCGTCGCGATCTGACCGACCACCGCCAGCTTGCGCGTGTCGACGGCGAAGACCAGGTTGTCGGTCTCGGCGGTGACGTACACGAACTTGCCGTCCGGCCGCAGCCGCACGCCTTCCGGCTCATGACCGATCGCCACCTTGTGGACCACCTTGCCGGCGCGCAGGTCGATGATGCTCATCTCGGCCGTCTCCTCGTTCGAGACGTACAGCGTCCGGCCGTCGCGCGAGATGTCGAACGACTCCGGGTCCTGTCCGCTGGGGAGCGTCCGCAGCAACTTGTGGCTGCCCAGATCGACGACCCCGATGCCGTCCGCGCTGCGGTCGGCGGGCGGCAGCTTGGACTCGTCGACGCCCGGCCCCCCGCGCGGCGACCCCGACAGCGCCACGTACAGGAGCTTCCCGTCCGGCGACACCTTGATCCCGCGCGGGCGCTTCCCGACCGGGATCCGCGCCGCCACCTCGCCCTTGTCGACGTCGACGGCCAGGATCTCGCCGCTGTCTTCCGCGCTCACGTAGACCAGGTGCGTCGAAGGGGCGGGCTCGGCGGCCAGGGCGGGCGCCGCCGCGACGACGAGAACCGCAACGGAAGACAGGAGGCGTGACATCCCGCAGGGATAACGCATGAGGTGGGTCCCCGGCGATGGATTTCTGCCGGGGGGGAGGGCGCCCGTCATACCGTTTCCGTCCCTGGGCCTTCGGCGCTTGACTCGGTCTGGCCAGGGCGCAGAATAGCCGCCATGCGCTGGGAAACCCCGTCGTTCGTCGAGATCAACATGAGCGCCGAGATCGGCGGCTACGGAAGTGACTTTTCGGACCGCGACCCGCTGGGTCCGGTGGCCGAGCCGACCGCAACGGCCGAGCGCGCGCCGTCGGCCGACAGCGCTCCGCGCTGAGCGGTCGGGCCTCGTTTCGTGCAAGTCCGCGTCCTCGGATCCGCGGCCGGCGGTGGTGTACCGCAATGGAACTGCGGCTGTGAGAACTGCCGCGAGGCGCGCCGGCCCGGGGGAACCGTCCACCCGCGCACCCAGGAGTCGGTGGCCCTCAGCCCCGACGGCAACAGCTGGTTCCTGCTGAACGTCTCGCCGGAGGTTCGGGCGCAGCTCGAATCGTTCCCCAGCCTCTGGCCGCGCGATCGGCGGCACTCGCCGGTGGCGGGGCTGCTGCTGACCAACGGCGACCTGGACCACTGCCTGGGGCTGCTGTCGCTGCGCGAGTCGTTCCCGCTGGTGGTCTACGCGACCGAGAGCGTGCGTGACGGCTTCACGCGGGGAAACGTCCTTTACCGGACGCTGGAGCGTTTCGCCGACCAGGTGACCTGGCGGACGCTGGCGATCGGACAGGAGCAAGAGCTGGGCGACACGCCGCTGACGGTCACCGCGGTGGCGACGCCGGGCAAGCTGCCGCTGCACCTCGAGGGACTGCGGGCGCCGTCGCCCGACGACAACGTCGGGCTGGTCATCCGCGACACGCGCACCAACCGCTCGCTGGCGTACTTCTCGGGCGTCGCCGGGCCGTCGCCCGCGCTGGTCCGCGCGGTCACCGACGCCGACCTGCTGTTCTTCGACGGCACCTTCTGGTCCAGCGACGAGCTGATCGCGCTGGGGCTGGGCACCCGCCGGGCCGAGGAGATGGCGCACTGGCCGGTGGGCGGCCCCGACGGCAGCCTGCCGTTCCTGTCGCGCCTGCGCGCGCGTCGCGTCCTGATTCACGTCAACAACACGAACCCGGTGTTGCGCGAGGGGAGCTCCGAGCGGCGCGCCGTTGAGTCGGCGGGGCTCGAGGTCGCCGCCGACGGCCTGGAGATCGCGCTGTGAGCGCCGCCGACCTGACGCCCTGGCCGGCCGACGACTTCGTGGCCCGGCTGCGCGCCGAGGGGGTGCGCCGCTATCACGACCAGCACCCGTTCCACCAGCGCATGCACGCCGGCGCGCTGAGCCGGACCGAGCTGCAGACCTGGACGTTGAACCGCTACTACTACCAGACGCGCATCCCCATCAAGGACGCCGTCATCGTCTCGAAGTCGGAGGACCCGGCCTTCCGGCGGAACTGGATCCGCCGCATCCACGACCACGACGGGGACGCCGAGGAGAGCGGGGGGCTCGCGCTGTGGCTGCGGCTGGCCGAGGCCGTCGGCCTGGACAGGGAAGAGGTCGCCAGCTGCCGGCGCGTGCTGCCCGGCGTGCGCTTCGCCTGCGACTCCTACGTGACCCTCTGCCGCGAGAGCCCGCTGGTCGTCGCGGTCGCGTCGTCGCTGACGGAGATGTTCGCGCCGGACCTGATGTCCAAGCGGATCGCCGCCTGGGAGCAGCACTACCCGTGGGTGGGCGCCGAGGCGCTGGCGTACTTCCGCGGCCGTGTCCCGCGCGCCCGGCGCGACGGCGAAGAGGGGCTGGCCTTCGTGGTCGCCCACGCGACGTCCCGGCCGCTGCAGGAGATGTGCGTGGCCGCGCTGGTGCGCAAGACCGAGATCCTCTGGCACCTCGTCGACTGCGTGCAGGCGGCCAGCGCCGGGGGCGCGGCCGCGTGATCCAGCGCGACACGCGCGTCAGCCTGGCGCGCCACGCGCGGCTGCGCGACGACCCGCGGTCGGGCAAGCCGGTGCTGCTGGCGCCCGAGCGCGCGCTGGAGCTGAACGCCACGGGCGCCCGCATCGCCGTGCTGTGCGGCCAGGAATCGACCGTCGGCGAGATCGTCGACCGCCTGGTCGCGGAGACCGACGAAACCCTGCCGGCCGGTCAGATCGAGTCGGAGGTGCTTTCGTTCCTGCGCGCGCTCGAGGAGCGCGGGCTGCTGATCGCGCGGGGCCCATGACCGGCGAGGCGCCGCGGCCGTACACGCTGATCGCCGAGCTGACCTACCGCTGTCCGCTCGGGTGCGCGTATTGCTCGAACCCGCTGGAGCTCTCGGCAGGCGCCGACGCCGAGCTCGGCACCGCCGACTGGGAGCGCGTGTTCGCCGAGGCGGCGACGCTCGGCGTGCTGCAGGTGAATCTCACCGGAGGCGAACCCCTGGTGCGGCGCGATCTCGAGGCGCTGGTGGCGGCCGCCCGCAAGCGCGAGCTCTACGTCAACCTGATCACCAGCGGCATCCCCGCCGACGCCGATCGCCTGGCCCGTCTGGCGGCGGCGGGGCTGGACAGCTTGCAGCTCTCGGTGCAGGACGTGGATCCGACGGGCGCGGCCTGGATCGCGGGCCGCGCGGACGAAGACGCCAAGAAGGCCACCGCCGCGGCCGTGCGCGCGCTGGGGCTGCCGCTGACCTTGAACGTGGTCCTTCACCGCGGCAACATCCGACGCGTGCCCGAGCTGGTGGAGCTGGCCGAGACGCTCGGCGCGAACCGCCTCGAGCTCGCCAACACACAGTACCTGGGCTGGGCGCTGGCGAACCGCGACGCGCTGCTGCCGCCAGCCGCCGCGATCGAGACGGCCCGCGCCCAGGCGGCCGACGCGCGCGAGCGGCTGCGCGGGCGGATGGAGATCCTGTTCGTGCGACCCGACTACTACACCGACCGGCCGCGCGCCTGCATGGACGGCTGGGCGCGCCGCTACATCCTGGTCACGCCCGACGGCGTGGCGCTGCCGTGCCACCAGGCGCGCGCCATCACGACGCTGACGTGGGAGAACGTGCGCGACCGATCGCTGGCCGCGATCTGGTCGGAGGGCCCCGGCTTCCGCGCCTTCCGCGGCGAGGACTGGATGCCCGAGCCGTGCCGCACCTGCGACGAGCGCGCCCATGATTTTGGCGGTTGCCGTTGCCAGGCGTTCGCGCTGGCCGGCGACGCGGCGGCCACCGACCCCGCCTGCGCGCTGGCGCCCCGGCATGACCTCGTGCGCGCCGCGCGCGCGGCCGCCGAGACCGCGCCGGCGGGACAAACCCCGGTTCGTCTGCGCCGGTTGCGCCAGCCCTCTTGAGCCCGCCGTGACCGCCGCCATCGAGGTGCAGAACCTTCGCAAGACCTACGACCAGGTCGAGGCCGTGCGTGGCATCGCGTTCTCGGTCGGGGCCGGCGAGATCTTCGGTTTCCTGGGCCCCAACGGCGCCGGCAAGACCACCACCATCAAGATCCTGTGCACGCTGCTGCAGCCGACCTCGGGCACGGCGCGGCTGGCCGGTCTGGACGTCGTGACGTCGCCGTCGGAGGTGCGCCGCCGGATCGGCGTCATCTTCCAGGACCCGGCCCTCGACGATCGCCTGACCGCCGAAGAGAACCTGCAGCTGCACGCGGTCGCCTACCGCGTCCCGCGCGCCGATCGCGCCGCCCGCATCGACGAGGCGCTGCGGTTCGTCGACCTGCACGACCGTCGCGCGGACCTGACCCGCACGTTCTCGGGCGGGATGAAGCGCCGGCTCGAGATCGCCCGCGGCCTGGTGCACCGGCCGGACATCCTGTTCCTGGACGAGCCGACGACCGGCCTGGACCCGCAGACCCGCGCGCGGACCTGGGAGGTGCTGCGCGAGCTGCGGCGCAAGTACGGCACCACGCTCTTCTTGACCACGCATTACATGGACGAGGCCGAGAACTGCGACCGGATCGCCATCGTCGACCACGGCCGCATCGTCGCGCTGGACACGCCGGCCGCGCTGAAGCAGGCCGTCGGCAAGGATCTGGTGGTCGCCCGCACCGGGGACGCCGGGGCTCTTGCGCGGCTGCTGCAGGACAAGTACGGCGTCGCGAGCACCCCCGGTGACGGCGGGCTGACCTTCATGGTCGAGGAGGGCGACGCGTTCATCGTGAAGCTGCTGACGACGGACCGTCCGGCGCTGGACGGGATCAGCGTGCGCCGCCCGACGCTGGACGACGTCTTCCTCTCGCTCACGGGCCGCCAGATCCGCGCCGAGGGGGCCGAGAACAACCTGGCGCGCGTGCGCGCGATGGTCAGGCGGCGCTAGCGATGCTGGAGGTCGTCTACGCGCTCTGGCGGCGCGACATGGTCAAGTTCCTGCGGGATCGCCGCCAGCTGGTGACCAGCCTGACGCGGCCGTTCCTGTGGCTTCTCGCGTTCGGCTTCGGCCTGCGCGCCTCCGTCCGCCTGCCGGGCTCGGGCGCCGACTTCGTGTCGTTCCTGGTGCCCGGGCTGGCCGCGATGGGGGTGCTGTTCGCCAGCATGTTCGCCGCCATCTCGATCGTGTGGGAGCGCGAGTTCGGCTTCCTGAAGGAGCTGCTGGTTGCGCCGGTCCCGCGCGGCGCGATCGTCGCCGCCAAGCTGCTGGCGGGCAGCGCGACCGCGCTCATCGAGACCACGATGATGCTGGCGCTGTCGCCGCTGGTCGGCGCGCGCTACAGCCCGTGGGGGGCGCTGGCGTCGCTGCCGATCCTGGCGGTCTTCGGGATGGGCGTGAACGCGCTGGGCATCATCGTCGCCGCGCGCATGCGGTCGTTCGAGGGGTTCGGCAGCATCGTCAACTTCGTCATCCAGCCGGTGTTCTTCCTGTCGGGCGCCCTCTACCCGATCGCCGGGCTGCCGCGCGTCCTGCGCGCGATCGTGATCGCGAACCCGATGTCCTACGCGGTGGACGCCGTCCGCGGGCTCTGCATCGGCCACCACGGGTTTCCGCTGTGGCTGGACTGCGCGGTGGTCGTCGTCTCGTCGGTCGTGCTGGGGGCTCTGGCCACCCGGTCGTTCCGCCGCATGGAGGCCTGAGGGGGGGCCGGCGTGCTAGGCTGGCGGCGATGTCCGCCACGGCCAAGCCCGACGCGAAGATCACCGCGGCGACGTTGCGCGCGCGCAAGGGGACGGCCGAGAAGACCGTCCTTTTGACCGCCTACGACGTCGTGTTCGCCCGCCTCGCGGACGAGGCCGGCGTCGACGCCGTGCTGGTCGGCGACAGCATGGGGATGGTGGTGCAGGGCGAGCGCTCGACGGTGGGCGTCACCGTCGACGACGTCGTCTATCACACCCGGATCGTGTCGCGCGGCCTGGCGCGCGCCCACCTCATCGCGGACATGCCGTTCATGAGCTACCAGGCCTCCGTCGAGGACGGCATGCGCGCCGCCGGGCGTTTGATCAAGGAGGGGCACGCCGAGGCCGTGAAGCTGGAGGGCGGCGAGGAGGTCGCCGAGCTCACCCGCCGCCTGGTCCGCGCCGGCATCCCGGTGGTCGGCCACGTCGGCCTGACGCCCCAGTCGATCCACCAGATCGGCGGGTTCAAGGTGCAGGGGCGCACCGAGCCCCAGCGGGCCAAGGTGCTGGCCGACGCGCAGGCGGTCTCGGAGGCCGGCGCCTACGCCGTCGTGCTGGAGGCCGTGCCGCACGCGCTGGCCGCCGACATCACCAAGTCCATCGCGGCGCTGACCATCGGCATCGGCGCGGGGGCCGACTGCGACGGGCAGGTGATGGTCATGCACGACCTCTTGGGGCTGCAGCCGGCCTGGAAACCGCGCTTCGTGCGCCGTTACGCGGAGCTGGGCAAGGCCGCCGGCGACGCGTTCGCCGCGTACGCGGCGGACGTCCGGGCCGGGCGTTTCCCGTCGCGCGAAGAGACCTACGAGTGACGGAGCCGCTGGTCATCCGCGCGCCGGCGGAGGTGACTGCCTGGTCGCGCGCCGCCCGGGCCGCGGGCCAGCGGATCGCCTTCGTCCCGACGATGGGCGCCCTGCACGAGGGGCACGTGACCTTGTTGCGCGAGGGGCGCCGGCGCGGCGACAAGCTGGCGCTGTCGATCTTCGTCAACCCGACCCAGTTCGGCCCCAACGAGGACCTGGCCCGCTACCCGCGCGATCTACCGGGCGATCTGCGCAAGGCGGCCGAGGCCGGCACCGACGTCGCGTTCGTGCCCGAAGCGGGCGACATCTACCCGCCCGGGTTCCAGACGGTCGTCGAGGTGCGCGAGCTGGCGCGCGGGCTGGACGGCGTGTTCCGCCCCGGCCACTTCGCGGGCGTGGCCACCGTCGTCGCCAAGCTGTTCAACATCGTCGCGCCCGACCTGGCGATCTTCGGCGAAAAGGACTTCCAGCAGCTCGCGATCGTGCGGCGGATGGTCGCCGACCTGGCGATGCCGATCGAGATCCTGGGCATCCCGACCGTGCGCGAGCCCGACGGCCTGGCGATGTCGTCGCGCAACGCCTACCTGTCACCCGCCGAGCGCACGCGCGCGCTGTCGATCTCGCGCGCGCTCTTCGCCGCCCGCGCCCGCGCCGCCGCCGGCGTCCGCGACGCCGCCGCCCTTCTGGCCGACGCGCGGCGCGGGCTGGACGTCGATCGCCTCGACTACCTCGAGCTCTGCGACGCGGGGACCCTGACGCCGCTCGCGACCATCGACCGCCCCGCCGTCCTGCTGGTCGCCGCCTTCATCGGCCGCACCCGCTTGATCGACAACGTTCGTCTCGGCTGACGGCCGTCGGCTCCAGCGGAGAGATTCGATCTCCGGGTGTGCCAGCAGCTCGACGCGCGAGCGCACGGCGAGCTTGGCGCACGCCCGTCCGAGCAGAACCCGCACTGTCGTGTCCGCGATCCCGAGATAGTATGCGGTCTCCTTGGTGGTGTGGCCGATCGCCAGGTGAGCGACGACCTCGCGCTCACGACTCGACAACGCCTCGGCGCCGCCCGAAGGCGACCCGCCCTCGCGCGCAACGACGTGGCGAACCCCGTCGCGCTCGAACGTGTCCACGAGGGTCCACCTCGGGCTGCTCAACAGCCAATGACGCATTTGACCCTCTCCACTTGTGGAGAGTTCGTTGCCGCCGGCGGCGGATGTGAAGAAGTTTTTGTCCCCCGGAGCGCCCGGTGACGCGACGGGACCTCTCAGCGGCGCCCCCCCCGGCGGCGACGCTGCTACCATCCTGACGAAAAGACGCGATGGACGACGCCTCCCGAGCGAAGGTCGAATCCGAGTCCCGCCTCCTGTGCGGCCGGGGGGACTACACGAAGGCGGCGACCCTCGCGATCCGCAGCTATGGCCCCGAGATCTTTGGCTTCCTGCTCGCCGTACACCGGGATCGGGACGACGCGAGCGACGCCTTCTCTGGATTCGCCGAAGCGCTCTGGCGTGGGCTGCCGAGCTTCGCGTGGGAGAGCGCGCTGCGGACGTGGGCTTACGCGATCGCGCGCAACGTGTCTCATCAACAGCGGCGGGACGCGGGGCGACGTGCCAAACGAATGTATCCGGGTGGCGAATCGGCTCTCGAAGCGGTGGCGGTGGCGGTCAGGACCGAGACGCTGGGCTTTGTTCGAACGGAGACCAGAACTCGGCTCGAGCAGCTGCGAGATGGCCTCCCTCCCGACGACCAAATGTTGCTCGTCCTGCGGGTCGACCGAGGGCTGTCCTGGAACGAGCTCGCGCGCGTGCTGTCCGAACGCGGCGAAGGCGGCGGCGTCGATTTGCCAAAAGAGTCGGCACGACTGCGCAAGCGCTTCCAACTGGTGAAGGACAAGCTTCACGAGCTCGCGAGGCGCGAGGGGCTGATCGCCGAACGATGACCAGGCGTGGGCCGCGATCAAGGCCTTAGCGGGGCCGAGTCCATTCGTCTCGGTTCTGGAACGCGACACTCCGCGAGCGCGGCGGCCAGGAGGGTCGCCGATGCGAAGCGCGCGTCGGGGTCCTTTTCGAGGCACCGCAGGACCACTGCCTCCAAGGCAGCCGGCAAGGGCCGCCCCAGCTTCGAGGAGGGCGGCACAGGTGACTGCTGAACGTGAGCGGACAGGATCAGACGGGCGTTCTCAGCCTCGAACGGCGGGTGGCCGCAGAGGAGAAAATAGATCACAGCACCGAGCGAGTAGACATCCGACCGCGGGCCGGCGGCTTTTCCGGCCGCGACCTCGGGCGAGACGTACGCCGGCGTTCCCACGAAAGTGTCGGCGATGGTGGCGGACGCGTCGGCGCCGGTCCCGATGACCTTTGCGATTCCGAAGTCCAGGACCTTGACGAAGTCCCGGTCGGCCGGGCTGGTCAGGAAGAGGTTCTCCGGTTTGACGTCCCGGTGGATGATGCCGCAGGCGTGCGCCTCGCCCAGGGCCCCGGCGACCTGCAGACCGATCGAAATGGCGCGTTCGGCCGCTAGGGGGCCCTCGCGACGAACGAACGCCGCCAGAGTCTCACCCTCGAGATACTCCATCGCGTAGTAGCAAAGCCCATCGTGGGTCGTCCCGTAGTCGAAGACGCGAATGGTGTGGGCGTGCGTCAATCGCGCCGTCGCTCTGACTTCTCGCTTGAAGCGCGCCACCGCCACCCCGGCGTCTCGAATGTCCGTTCGAAGGAACTTGAGCGCCACCGCCCGCATCAGGACGCGGTCGTCTGCCAGCCAGACTTCCCCCATGCCGCCGGAGCCAACCCGACGGGTGAGCTTGTATCGTCCGATGTTGCGCGCTTCGAAGAGCTGGCGGCGCAAGGACCAGACGACGTGGCTGCTGACGACCATGATCAACACCGTGCCCAGGACGAAGCTGCAGGTGACGGTGAAGATCGCGACGGCCCTTCGGTCGTGAAACTGCGCCGCCAAGGTGGGGCTCACCAGCGCCGACAACAGCATCGTGACCGGAAACGCCAGGGCCGGCACGCCGCTGGCGACAAGCGCCTTCTTCCACGGCTCGTTCGCCACGATCGTGCGCCCTGCCAAAATGAGACAGATGCCGGGCCCGTAAGGGCTCTTCAGTCCCCAGAAGAGCGTGCACATCACGGTGATCAGCACGGCGCCCATCGTGTAAATGACGCTGTCGGCGACCCGTAACCCAGTCAGCGATTCCGGCGGGTATCGAACGACCATCTTCCAGACCGCCAGGACGAGCAAGCCACCCCCGAGTCGAAGCCCGGCGAAGGCCGGCATCTGGTGAAGATCGAAGACGATGTTCACGACGATATCGAGCGCGCCGAAGGCGAACCATATGGCGAGGCCCGACACCACCGCCTGTTTCAGACGCAGGGTCGCGGCGACCAGCTCTTCACGTTCAAACGCCGAATCGATGTCCAGCGCGCCGGGGTGATTGCCACGGGAGGTGGGCGGGTCGGCCGTCCGCTCTTGGAAATCTCGGCTGGCCTGGGTGTCGAACCTCGTCGGCAACGACGAGGGCCAGACCATCGGCCCTGGCGGGCAGTCAGGGGCGCGCGCGATGATGCGCAGCCACTCGTCTCCGGTGGGCGGCGCGCGCGAATTCGTATCGTCACTCACCCGCCCATGATGCCACGACCCACGTGGCACGCGTGTCGTTTACTCACCGCCGTAAACAACGTCGATCTGAAATGCGAACAGGTCGCCATCGTTTGGTGTGTCGAGGGGGACAAGACGATGAGAGTGACCAGCTTGTTGATGACGCGGCGTAAACGCCGCCCCGCCGCTGAGCGTGCGTGTGCGTTGTTGGTTGCCGGCTCTGTGGTCGCGAGCCTGGGGTGCGCGGGCGAGCCGGAGACGGCTCCGGGCGTCGAGGTCGTCGCGGCGGCCGCCCCGGCGTCGCCCGTCGCCGTCGCTGCTGTTGCGGCCCCGGCCGGCGATCCCGGTTCAGCGGCGTGCCCCGGGGCAGCAGACGTGGTCGACCCCGGCGTCCGCGGCGGGGCCCCGGGCGCCGGCGGTCCGCTGCCCGGGTTGACGCCTTACGAAGCTGCGCTCTGGAACGAAGGGCGATTTCGCACCACCGAGATCGAAGCGACCTGCGACACCTGCAGCGACGTGCCCCCGGGGACGCCAATTCCACCCGACTCGCCCCGCGACACCACCAACTCCGCCGGCCTCGGCGCCCGCTACAACGCCAACACCTGCACTTCCGGCTGTCATTCGCAGCCAGCCCTGGGAGGCACTTCGCCGGCGGTGAATCCCTCGTACGCATTCGCATCGGCCAAAGGCGCCACCAACGTGGTGCCGTTTTTCGAGACCGTCGATGGGCCGAACCGCGAAGTGCGGTTCCTGTTCAACCCCGACGGGACGCGCGACGGAGGCGTCCACCAAAAATTTTCGGTCCGCGGCCGATCCGACGCGCTCGGGTGCACGCTGGGCCAGCCGGACTTCGAGGCGAACCGCGGCAACCTGGCTTTCCGAATCCCCACGCCGATGTTCGGCCTTGGACTGATCGATTCGATCCCAGACGCCGAGATCCTGGCGCACAAGCACGAGCATCCGGCCCGTCGCGCGTTGTTAGGTATCCACGGCGACACCAACAACAACGCCAATACCGGGACGATCGCTCGTTTCGGCTGGAAGGCTCAGAACGCGTCCATCGCGCTGTTCGCCGGCGAGGCCTACAACGTGGAGATGGGGATCACCAACGAGCTGTTTCCGCAATCCAAGGTCGAGGATTACGAATGCAACCTGGGCGCCGAGCCGAACGACGTGACCCGGGCGACGACGGCGGAGGAGTTCGGCAACCCGACCGAGGTGATGGCCGACTGGATGATGTTCTCGCTGTTCATGCGCTTCACGGACCAGCCCAAGCCGGCGCCGTTCGACGCCAGCGCCCAGCGCGGCGAGCTCACCTTCGACCGGATCGGCTGCGCCGAGTGCCACGTCCCCTCGATGACGACCAAGAGCGGGCCGCAGGGACCCCAGTCCGACGCTCTGAAGGGGGTGACCGTGAACCTGTTCTCCGACCTGTTGATCCATCACATGGGCGCAAACCTGGCCGACAACGTGATCCAGGGGAAGGCGGGGCCCGATCAGTTCCGGACGGCGCCGCTGTGGGGTGTCGGCCAGCGACTGTTCTTCCTGCACGACGGCCGAACCAGGTCGCTGGTCGACGCGATCCGGGCTCATTACTCAGAGCCGTCGGAGGCGCACGGCAGGACGCCCGCCTACCCGGCATCGGAGGCGAACCAGGTGGTCCGCAACTTCGTCGGGTTGCCGCCGGCGCGGCAGCAGGACGTGATCAACTTCCTGCGCGACCTCTAGCTGACACCGAGGGATGTCATGCGGGGGATCTTCGGAGTCGTGCTGGTTCTCTTCCTGCGAGGCGCTCTGTGGTCTGGCTGCACGCCCGGCCGACGGGAACCGCCCCGGTCCGTCGAGGCACCGCTCGCCCAAACGATGGCGCACCTGTTCGGTGCGCCCGCGGCTCCCGGCGGAACCTGCCGGAGCGGTTTCGCGCGCGTGGCCTCGACGGAGCGCATTTGTTTCCGTTCGTGCCGGATCGATCGCGACTGTCCGGCCGGGGCCGCGTGTCGCAGCATCGCGGCTTTGGGGGGCGGCCGATTCTGTTACGTTCGCTCGTGAGGAGGTCGCAGGCGATGGCAGCGACGCAGCCCGAGCTCGTTAGCCGCGGGCGCTTCCCCTGAGCGCCCGCCGCGTTGCGGAGCTGCCCCCCGCACGTTCAACGTTCGGAGGTGTCCGTTGGCGGTCCCCGCAGGCCGACGACGTCCGGGTGCGCCAGCAAAGCGTCGCGAGACGCGACTCCGAGCTTGAGCGCCGCCCGGCGGAGCAGCACGCGAACGGTCGAATAGGCGATCCCGAGCGCGTACGCGGTCTCCTTGATGGTCAGCCCGAGGGCGAGGTGGGCGACGATCTGCCGTTCGCGGGACGTGAGCTGCCCCAGCCCCTGGATGCGAGCCTGGTTTTCGCGCGCAACGACGTAACGCTTGCCGTCGTGTTCGAAGCTGTCGACCAGGGTCCACCGCGTTCGCGTCAGTGCGTGCCACCTGTCCAGTGCCTCCGGGCCGGAGCGCCTGGTCTGTTCGCGCGCAGTCGCGGCGGCGATGAGCTCGATGCGGGCGGTTTTGTCTCGCGCGTCGCCTTCCGCGTGCACGATCCGCAGCCGCGCGTCGAGGACAGCCTCCGCGCCGTCTGTGGCGTTTGCGCGGGCCTCGCGTAGGCGGCGCCGGCAACGGTGCGCCGCGGCCAGGTGTTGGGCCATCCGGCGGTAAATTGCCGATTCCTTGCTGCCCGGGCGAGTCCCCGCGGTGAGCCACAAGGTCACCATCGCGCCTTTGCCTTCAGGGTCCAGGCCGTTGATCGTCAAGCAATCGGGCGCGCCGAGCTCGGCCATGCGTTGGAACCCGCTCTTCAGCGCGTTGTGAGCGAGCGCCCGGCCGCTGCGCTGCACGAGGCCGGTCCGAACCGAGCGGAGCACGAACTCGACGGGCATCCGCGCAGACGCCTGCCGCAGCGCCGCAACGGCGGTGTCCGTCATGTCGATGGTGTGCATCGCCCACGTGCGAAATGCGGCCGGGTCCGTGGCGTCGTAAAGGGCGGCGTGGAGCGGCCCGCCGCGCCCCCAGACCATCCGCGCCGTTCTGGACGTCGCGGCGACCCAGGCGTCGTCGTCCATGTCGAGGTCGTAGGCCGCCTCGAAGAACGCGCCGAGCTTGTCCGGATCGAACCTCGATGGTCCACGCGTCGCGTGCCGCATGTCGCGTTTGTACCTCGGATACCCGCGTTTACGCGCACGCGTAAACACAAACGCGTTGGAAGTCGATCACCCGCGTTCGTTAAGTTCGCACACGCCGTCGAACTTCGATGGGGGCAAAGGAGAAGACATGCAGATCAAGGGAGTCGGGTTGCAAAGAGCAACGATGGTCGCCGGGACAGCGCTGGCATTGCTGGCCGGCTGTGGCACCGAAGAGGGCGCGCCGGCCGGCGCGTCTACCACGGAGCTTCTGGGTCTCGCGAGCACAGCGCCGTCTCGCCAGGACGCGCCGCGTGCCCTCTCGCCGGATACCGAGTTCATGTTGCGGACGCCGGATGCCGCCGCAGTGTCGCAGTTCGCCAGCCTGTTCAAGTCTCACAAGTTTGCCGATGCTGCGCGATTGGGCGCAATGGAGACCACGCCACAGGCTGTCTGGTTCACCAGTGGCTCGCCCAAGGAGGTCGAGGCGGCCGTCCGCAAAACGATGCGCCGCGCCGAGTCCGAGCATCGTGTGCCGGTCCTGGTCGCTTACAACGTCCCGTTCCGGGATTGCGCCCAATACTCCGCGGGCGGCGCCACTGACACGGCGGCGTACAAGGCCTGGATCGACGGGTTCGCCCGCGGCCTGGGAAAGAGCAAGGCGGTCGTCATCCTGGAGCCGGACAGCCTGGGGATCATCCCGTACAACACGACGATCTACGGCGCAGCGGACTGGTGCCAGCCGACGGTCACCAATTCCGACGGGACGACGTCGCCGGCGCCGGGGGCCAGCCCGACCGAGCGCTACGCGCAGATCAACTACGCGATCGACAGCATCGAGGGCAAGGCCCCGCGGGCGCTCGTCTACCTGGACGGCACGCACAGCGCCTGGCTGGGTGTCGGCGAAGCCGCCTACCGTCTCTTCACGGCCGGCGTTCAGCGGTCGCAGGGGTTTTACGTCAACGTGTCGAATTACCAGACCACCAGCGACAACACGCAATTCGGGACCTGGGTGTCGGAGTGCATCACGGCGGCAACGGCCGGCGCGTCGTGGGCCGCCGGGCACTTCGACTGGTGTCCCAGCCAATACGACGCGAGCAACAACTACGCGCTGAACTACAGCCCCGACTACGCGGCCACGGTGACCGCCAGCCTGGTCAACATGATGGGCGGCGCGGCGGCGACCACCCACTTCCTCATCGACACCAGCCGCAACGGGCAGGGCCCGTGGAACCCGACGGCCAGCTACCCCGATCCGCAGAACTGGTGCAACCCGCCCGGGCGCGGCTTGGGCCTGCCGCCGACGGCCTCCACCGGCGTCGCGTTGCTGGACGCGTACCTGTGGGTGAAGACACCCGGCGAGTCCGACGGATCCTGCAACCGCGGCATTTCTGCCGCGACCACCGATCCCGAGTGGGGCGGAATCGTGGACCCGGCCGCCGGCGCGTGGTTCCCGCAGCAGGCGCTGCAGCTCGCGTCGCTGGCCACGCCATCTCTCTTCTGAGTCGCAAAGGCCGGGCCGCCGCTCGCCCGTGGGGGGACCGAGCGGCGGCTCGGTGCAGGTCAGGCCAGCACACCGGCTAAAGCGCGGCGATGCGGCCCAGTTTTTCGGGGAGCGCGAGGCGGTAGAAGCGGCGCAGCTCGGTGAAGAGCGCGTCGGTGCGGTCGGGGCGGACGTAGCGGCGTTCCAGGGCGGCGGCGTAGCGGTCGGCTTCGCTGTTGGCGGCCTGGTAGCGGGCGCGCTCGTCGTCGTCGAGATCCTCGGCGAACTTCACGTCGCCGTAGAGCCGCCGGCGCAGGGCCGGGTCGCGCCCCGCCAGCAGCAGGCAGCAGGCGTACTTGTCGACCTCCGCCTGCAGCTCCAGCTCCAGCTGCGACACCGAGCGGTCGCCGGCGGCGCACAGGGCCAGGTAGATGAAGTGGCTGACGCCCTCGACGGCCAGGCAGAAGTCGCCGAAGTTGCGCTCGTCCAGGCCGCGGGCCGGATCGTTCCGCTCCAG
>CAZJMY010000006.1:0-2554 GCA_964546845.1 uncultured Myxococcales bacterium
CGCCCGTCCAGGTCCATGCGCGCCGCTCACATCTTCATGATGGGGCGCACCTCGACGGCGCCCCCGTACAGGAACACCGGGCAGCCCATCGACAGCTCAGTCGCCTGCGCGAGGTCCTTGGCCTCGACCAGCGTGAAGCCGCTGACCAGGTCCTTCTCCGCGAACGGCCCGTCCGTGACCAGCTTCTGCTTGCCCGAGACCAGCTTGCCGCCGCGCTCGAGCGGCTGTCCGGGATCCTTGACGAACCCCTTCTGCCCCAGGTCCTTCAGCCAGGTCATCCACCGCTGCATCTGCTGCTGCATCTCGGCCGGCGACTCGTTGCCCGACATTCCGCCCCGATACAAGAACACGAATTGGCTCATGATTTCTCCTTGGGTTGGCAGCCGGCCGTCGTGACCGGCTTTCACCCCCTAGACGCCTCGCGATCCTGCCGGCGGACATTTTTCTTTGTCTAGCTGTTGATGCACGGCCCGACCGTCCAGACTCTGGGGCCGCCTCGGGAGCGATCGCCCTTGTCTTCGTTCGACAGCGCCGTCTTCAGCACCGCCGGGTCAGCCGGCCAGCACCCTTCGACCCCCGCGCAGGGCCACGGCGCGACCGGCCTGCGCGCCTGGCAGCGCGCCGCGCTGTCGCTGTTCGAGGCCAGCAGCTCCCCGAACTTCCTGGCGGTCGCGACCCCGGGCGCCGGCAAGACGACCTTCGCGCTGACCGCCGCGCGGCGGGCGCTGGTCGACCGGTCCGTCCGGCGCGTGGTGGTCGTGGTCCCGACGCAGCACCTGAAGTTCCAGTGGGCGCACGCGGCCGAACGGCTGGACATCCACCTGGACCCCGAGTGGAACGTCGGCTACGGCGGGCTGCCCGCCGACGCGCACGGCGTGGTGGTCACGTATCAGCAGGTCGCCGTCTCGCCCGCGTCGATGCGGCCAATGGTCCGGCAGTCGCTGGTCATCCTGGACGAGATCCACCACGCGGGCGACAGCCGCGCCTGGGGCGACGGCATCCGGCAGGCGTTCGATCCCGCCTGGCGCCGTCTGAGCCTGTCGGGGACACCCTTCCGCAGTGATCAGCGGACGATCCCCTTCATCAACTACACGGGCGACCTGGCCCAGCCCGACTACGAGTACGGCTACGGCGACGCGCTGAAGGACGGGCGCGTCGTGCGTCCGGTCTACTTCCCGCGCATCAACGGCCGCATGGAATGGACGGCTCCGGACGGCAGCTCCTACGAGGCGACGTTCGAGGACCGGCTGTCGCGCGAGCTGGCCAGCCAGCGCCTGCGCACGGCGCTGGACGTCGCGGGCGAGTGGATGCCGACCGTGCTGGCGCAGGCGCACGCGCAGCTGATGCACCTGCGCGCGCAGGACCCGCGGGCGGCGGGGCTGGCGATCACGATCGATCAAGAGCACGCCAAGGCGATCGCCGCCATCATGGAAGAGAAGCTGGGGATCTCGCCGACCATCGCGACGTCCGACGACCCGTCGGCGTCCGACAAGATCAGCCGGTTCTCGGAAGGGATCGCGCCGTGGATCGTGGCGGTGCGCATGGTGTCGGAGGGCGTCGACATCCCGCGCCTGCGGGTCGGCGTGTACGCGACCAACACCGTCACGGAGCTCTTCTTCCGGCAGGCAGTCGGCCGCCTCGTGCGCTGGAACGCGCGGCTGGCGCGGCAGGCGGCGTACATGTTCATCCCGGACGACGTGCGGCTGCGCAAGTTCGGGGCCGGCATCGCCGAGCAGCGCCGCCACTGCCTGCGCAAGGAGTCGCGCGACGACGACGCGGGGCGCCGCGACGAAGACACCGAGCCGCCGCCCAAGAAGACGGAGACGGAGCGCGATCTCTCGGAGCAGCTCTCGCTGTTCGCGCCCATCTCGGCGACGCCGCTGGACGAGCACGGGCGGCCGCTGGAGGCGGCGCGGGTCTACGCGCCGGAGGTCACCGCCGACGACGACCCGAACGGCGAGATCCCCGACTTCGTCGGCGGCGCAGGCGACCCGCTGCCGCCGCCCGCGGCGCTGGAGCCCCCGGTGGCCGCCGGTCAGGTGCCGCCGCCGCTGGCGGACCCCGTGCCGGCCGCGCCCCCCAAGAACAGCGCGCTGGCGCGCCGGCGGCAGCTGCGCGAACAGAACGCGGGCGCGGTCATCGATCTGGTGCACGCCACGGGCCGCACACACGCCGAGATCAACAGCGAGCTGAACCGCAAGGTCGGCATCAAGCGCATCAGCATGGCGACGGTGCGCCAGCTGGAGCAGCGGCTGGCGGCGGCGCAGGCGCTCCTGCGGCGGCGCTGACCGGTTGCCGCGCGGGCCGCGGGCCCGTATGAATCCCCTCGATGATCGAAGACTGGGCTGAGCTGGCGAGCCGGCTGACCGCCGCCGCCGAATCGCCGCGGGGCCGCGCGCTGTGCACGGAGCTGCCGCTGGCGCAGACCGCGGCCGAGGCGCGCAGCTGGATGGCGCAGGTCGCCGAGGTGGCGGCGCTGCTGCGGGCCGGCCGCACGCCCCCCGCCCTGGCCACGCCCGAGATCGAGCCGGCGCTGGTGGCCGCCGAGAAGCAG
>CAZJMY010000007.1:0-3529 GCA_964546845.1 uncultured Myxococcales bacterium
GGCAGCCCACGCCCCGAGGGGCGCCGCGATGAGCGCACCCGGCGTGAACGACAGCCAGCCCGGCAGTCGCGTCAGGCGCGCCGCCACCCCCGCCGGATCGCGCAGCACGCCCGTTCCCACCATCCAGAGCGCCGCCAGCGACAGCGCCGCGAGCAAGCGCATGGCGACCCAGGCACCGCGGCGGCGCGCCGGCCGCACGAGGCGCACCAGCGCGACCTGCGCCGCGTAGGCCAGCATCGAGATCCCGAGCTGCACCAGCCCCGAGATCCCGGCCGCCATCACCCAGGCCGCCGCCGGCAGGCGCCACACCAGCGCCGCGGCGAACAGCACCGGGAAGAGAAAAAGCGCCCCCATCGGATCGGTGAGCGCGTCGGCGAGCCCCCGCCCCGCCACCAGCCCGCCCAGCCCGATCGGCCGCGACAGCAGGAACTCATTCTCGGGGGAGCCGGCGCGCATCGCCTCGCTGCTGGCCGCCTTGGCCGCCCAGCTGCCGAACGCCAGCAGCCCGGCGACGACGCCCAGCGCGGCGGTTTGCCCGCGCGGCCCCACGGTGGCGACGATCACCGCGAACGCCTGCGCGAACAGGCCCACGTACGCGACGGAGGTCACCAGCGCGGCGGCGGCGACCACCAAGGGCGCCCGCGCCCGCCCGCGCAGGCGCACCCCGTTGCGGAGGGAGCGCAGGCGCGCGCGCACCAGCAACGCCGCGACCCGCAGCGGCCCGACTGCGCGCGCCGCGCCGCCGGTACGGTCAGCCGCCGCCGAGCTCACCCGCCGCCGGACCGCGCGGCGTCCGGGTTGCCGCTCGCCGGTTCCCCTGTCATGCGCAGGAACAGCTCCTCCAGCGTCGTCTCCGGGCCGGCGCCGAAGCGGGCGCGGAGCTCGGCGGGCGTGGCGACGGCCTGCAGCCGACCGCGCTGCAGGATCGCGACGCGGTGACAGAGGCGCTCGGCCGCGTCCAGCAGGTGCGTGGACAGGAAGATCGTGCGCCCGCCGGCGGCGTACGCCGCGATGGCTGCCCGCATCTGACGCGCGCCCGCCGGGTCCAGCCCGTTGGTCGGCTCGTCGAGGATCAGCACCCGCGGCTCGTGGACCAGCGCCAGCGCCAGCGCCAGCCGCTTCTTCATCCCCAGCGAGTAGGTGACCGTGTAGGCGCGCGCCGCGTCCCCGAGGCCGATCCGCTCGGCCGCGGCGTCCGCCCGGCGCCGCGCCTCGGCCGGCCCGAAGCCGTGTAGTCCCGCCACCAGCTCCAGCGTCTCGACGCCGCTCAGATACGGATACAGGAACGGCTCGTCGGGCAGGTAGCCGACGTCGCGCTTCAGGGCCACGGCGTCGGCGTGGCAGTCGCGCCCCAGGATCGACGCGCGCCCCGCGCTGGGGCGCAGGAGGCCCATCAGCAGGCGGATGGTGGTCGTTTTCCCCGACCCGTTCGGGCCCAGGAAGCCCATCACCTCGCCGGGCGCGACCTGCAGGGTCAGATCGTCGACGGCCTGGGTGCCGCCGAACCGCTTGCAGAGCCCCTGGGTCTCGATCACGGCGCGGCGACGGCGTCCGCCGCGCGCGGCTTGGCCGGCAGCGGGCGCATGCGCAACGCCGGCAGGTGCAGCGGATCGAGGCGGCCCGCCTGCCGGTCCGGTTGCCCTTCGCGTTCAGGCGCGGGCGCCTGCTCGGCCCAGAGCGCCCGCCGCGCGAGGTCGGTCTCCGCGGCGATCTCGGCGCCGAACAGCGCCTGCATCACCTCGATGGGGCGCACGCTCCCCTCCTGACTGACCGTCACGGCGAACGACAGCAGCGCGCCCGCGTCCCAGTCCAGGCGGCGTCGCAGCTCCGCGTCCTCGATCGCGGCCACGGAGCGCAACGTCTTGCGCGCGTCGACCGTCCGCGCGATCCCCTTGTCCTTGTCCGACTCGCGCCGCACGACCAGCGGGGCCGCGCTGCCGTACAAGGCCAGCGCCGCCGCCGGGTCCACGCCGGCAGGCAGCCGCGCGAGGTACTCGGCCTCGGCGATCACCCGGCCGAGCGCGCGATCGTTGGGACCGACCCGCGAGGCGGCCGTGAACGCGACGCCGTCCAGCGTGACGCGGTTGAGCATCCGCAGCAGCTCCTCGGGCGTGGGGTCGTCGAGCAGGCGCACGTCCATGAGCTCGCCCAGCGAGGGAATGCCGAGCCCCAGCGCCGGACCGAACGAGAGATCCGGCTTGGGGTGAAAGCCGATGGAGTAGTAAATCTCCAGCCCGGCCCGCCGGAAGATGCGCGGCAGGTGTCGCACCAGGTCCAGGTGCCCCAGGTACGCGGCGTGCCCCAGCTTCGTGTAGCGCAGCCGGTAGCCGTGCGCCTCGCCCTGCGCCGCGCGCGGCGGTGGCCGCGTCGGGTCCTGCACGGGCCGGGGACGTGGCTGCGGGTCGCGCGGCGCCTCGCCGGCCGTGCTCACGGCAGCGCCGGTCCAGGCGTTCATGCGGCGCAGGAAGAAGAGCCGCTCGCCCTTCATCGCGTCCAGGTCGCACGCGATCCCGCAGTCGTAGCAGATCAGCTTGTCCTTTGCGCCGGCCTCGGCGGCCGCGACGCTGCTGGGGTGCAGCAGCTTCTTGTACGGCTTCCCGCACGGCGGCGAGAGCCGGTCCTTCAGCGCCTTGCGATACTCCTTGGCCAAGAAGTCGGGCTCGAGGCCGATGTCGATGTGGCTCCACGGCAGGCGCCCCGTCACGGGCATCGTGCCCAGCGGCCGCGCCACGTCCAGCCCCGTGCGCGCCGTCGTCTCGGCGACCGCCTGTTCCCAGAGGTCGATGCGCAGGGCGTCGTCCCAGCTGTCGAAGCGGCAGCCGAGGCGGAACGCGGCCTCCAGCAGGTCTCCGGCGCGCCGATCGCCGCGGGCGAAGATCCCCTCGATGTGCGACTGCTGGTTGTCGTGCATCTTCAGGTTCACGCGCAGGGCGCGCGCCCGCTCGGCCAGCAGCGACTGCTTGCGCGCGATGGTCGCGTCGTCGTCCATGGCCGCCCACTGGAACGGCGTGTGCGGCTTGGGGACGTGCGACGAGACGGAGGCCGTCACCTGCGCCCCCTTCTGGTGCTTGCGGCCGATGGCCTGCACGCGCGCCGCGGTCTCGACGATGCCGGCCACGTCCTCGTCGGTCTCGGTCGGCAGGCCGATCATGAAGTAGAGCTTCATGCGCGAGAAGCCCCGCCCGAACACGCGGTGGGCCGACTCGATGATGTCGTCCTCCGTCACGTTCTTGGCGATGACGTCGCGCATGCGCTGCGTGCCCGCCTCGGGCGCGAACGTCAGCCCGCCGGCGCGCACGCCGGCGATCTCGCCCAGCAGATCCTCGTTGAGGCCGTACGCGCGCAGCGACGACACCGACAGCGACACCTTCTCGGGCGCCAGCTTCGCCATCGCCGCCTTCACCAGCGGCGTCACGCACGAGTAGTCGGCCATCGACAGCGACGTCAGCGCGGTCTCGTCGTAGCCGCCCTTCTTGACGCCGCCCACCAGCGCGTCCAGCACGGCCACCGGGTCGCGCTCGCGCACGGG
>CAZJMY010000008.1:0-5647 GCA_964546845.1 uncultured Myxococcales bacterium
GCCGGGCAACGGCGAGCCGGCCGGCAACGGCGAGTTCTGGCAGATCTTCCACGGCGAGAACCTGGTGCTGGTCGACCGCCAGCTCCGCATCCGCGGCTATTTCCCGGCCACCGCGGCCGGCCTCGATCAGCTGCTGGCCGCTGCCGGCCGCGTCGTCAACGAGTAGCCGCGCGGGCGGCGGCTCAGGGCGCCGTCAAGACGTCGAGCCCTTCGCGAACCGCGGCGTCCGCCAGCTGCCGGTCGAGGACCACCATCGTCAGCGCGGCGGGGTCGGGATCCGCCACGACCAGCGCGGCGCCCAGCTGTTCCGCGTCCGTCGCGCGAACCGGGTGGCGAGCCAGCAACGCCAGGCTCTTCGACCGCACCGACAGGACGTCCGTCACCTCGTTCGCGAGCCCGGCAAAGGCCGTCATGCGACGCAGAGCGGCCGCACGCTGGGCGGCGGACAAACGTCCCTCGCGGGCGCGACGTTCGATGGCGGACGCGATCTCCAGTCGGGTCAGCGCCCAGAGAACGACCTCGTCGTCTTCGACGAGCCACTGCCGCACGAGATCGCTGTTCGGTTCCTGAACGATCAGCGGAACGACGGCCGATGCGTCCCAGAACCTCACAATCGATCCTCGCGATCCTCGGCGAGGGCGCCCGGCAAGTCCACGTCGGTCGTCGCGACGGGACCCGCCGCGAGGAATTCGCGCATGGCGCCGGTCCCCTTCCGGACGATGCCGGCGGCGACCAGCCGGTCGAGCCGGGCGTCGTCGCGGCCGGGGCCGCGCGTGACGGCCACCAAACGTGCGATCGGCATTCCCCGGTCGAGGATCTGCACCTCGCTGCCGCGCTCGACGATTCGCAGGTACTGCGAGAGGTGAGCCTTCAGGTCGCTCACGGAGACCGTCTTCATATGACTATTATGGTCTCAATGCCATGACCATTCAAGTCGGCTGCGAGGTGCGTTCTCCGAACCTCGGGCCGCGCCCGTAGCGCGAGAAAGCCGAGCTTGACGTGGGGATGTGTGCCTGTTAGCACGACGCACATGTCGAGACGGGACCGGTGTGCCTGGGCTGGTTTGGCCTGGGTGATGTTGCTGGGAGCCGGCTGCCACAAGGAGAGCGCGCCCGAGGCGCCGCCCGCCTCTTCCGCCCCGGCCGCGGCGGCCCCGACGGCCCCCGCCGCGGCTGCTGCCGCCCCGACCGGCCACGCCGCCGTCGAGGGGCGCGTCAAGCTCGTCGGCACGCCGCCCGACATGCCGATGACCAAGCGCGAAGCCGACCCCTTCTGCGCCAAGACGCCCATGAAAGAGGAAGAGGTCATCGTCGGGCCGCAGGGTGGCCTGGCGAACGTGGTCGTGCGCGTCACCGAAGGCGCCACCGGCCACTACGACCCGCCGGCGACCCCCGCCACGCTGGACCAGAGCGCCTGCATGTACCGCCCGCGCGTCCAGGCGATCGTGGCCGGCCAGCCGCTGTCGATCCGCAACGGAGACCAGACGCTGCACAACGTGCACGGCTACAAGGGCCCGTCGACGTTGTTCAACCAGGCCGAGATCCCCGGTCTGCCCCCGATCGCGAAGAAGGTTGGCGAAGCCGGCGACGTGCTCAAGTTCAAGTGCGACGTCCACCCCTGGATGACCGGCTATGTCGTCGTGAACAACAACCCGTTCTTCGCCGTCACCGGCAACGACGGCTGGTTCCGCATCGGGAACCTGCCCCCGGGCACGTACACCCTGACCGCCTGGCACGAGCGATACGGCACGAAGACGGCGCAGGTGACGGTTGCCGAGGGGAAACCGGCCGAGGTGAGCTTCGCCTACGATGCCAAGTGAGGTCAGCGCGGCGCAGCTGAATCGCGCCGAGCCGCAGAACCCGGTGGTGCCCGACGCGCTGCCGGCCGGGCGCCCGTGGATCCACCGCCTGGCGATCCTCACGGCCGCGGCGACCTACCTGCTGATCTTGATCGGCGGGCTGGTGCACGGGACCGGGTCCAGCCTGGCGTGCCCCGACTGGCCGACCTGCTACGGGACGTTCATGCCCAAGATGGAGGGCGGCGTGCTGGTCGAGCACAGCCACCGCCTGGCGGCGGGCACCGTCGTCATCTTGACGCTGTTGCTGGCGGGCGCGCTGACCTGGGTCGGGCGCCGCGACGCGCTGGCCCGACGCCTGCGTCCGTTCGGATGGCTGGCCGTGGCGCTGGTCTTCGCGCAGGCGCTGCTGGGCGGCATCACGGTGCTGCTGCGGCTGCCCACGCCCATCTCGACGGCGCACACCGCGACCTCGCTGCTGTTCTTCATGACCGTGCTGTTCATCGCCGTGCGGTCTCGTCCCGAGCGCGTCACGCCGCCGGCGTCCGCGCCGCCGATGGTCGGGCGCGCGGCCCTCATCGCCTCGGCCGCCGTGTACGTGCAGATGGTGCTGGGGGGGCTGGTGCGGCACTCGGGCGCGGCGCTGGCCTGCGTGGACGTCCCTCTCTGCCGCGGGTCGGTCTGGCCGGACGCCCATCCCACCGTGTTGATCCAGGCGCTGCACCGGCTGAACGCGCTGGCGGTCGCCTGCGTCGTGCTCGCGTCGGCGGTCATCTCGTTCCGCCAGGCGCGGCGCCCGATCACGCGCGTGCTCGCCGTGGCCGCCCCGGTGCTGGTCGGCGTTCAGGTCTGGCTGGGCATCCGCTCGGTGCAGTCGTTCCTGGACCTCGCCACCGTCGAGAGCCACCTGGCCGTCGCCACGGCGCTGCTGGCCACGCTGATCCTGACCGCGCTCACGGCGCGGCCGGCGGTGCGGCCCCAATTCGGCGGCCTGGCCTGGCTGCGCGGGCTCGTCACGCTGGGCAAGCCGCGCATCACGGGGCTGGTCGTCATCACGTTCGCCGGCGGCCTGTGGCTGGCGCCCGGCCCCATCGCCCGCTGGCGCGCGCTGATGACGCTGATCGGGACCGCTTTCCTGGTGGCCGCTTCGAACACCTTCAACATGTACCTCGAGCGGGACATCGACCCGCTGATGGAGCGGACGCGCGATCGCCCGCTGCCGCGCGGGACGCTGTCGCCGGAGACCTCGCTGGTCTTCGGCGCGCTGCTGGCCTGCTTCGCCGTGCCGCTGGTGTTCCTGGGCAGCAACCTGCTGACGGGCGTCCTGGGGCTGGCCGCGCTGGGCAGCTACGTCGCCGTGTACACGCCGCTCAAGCGGCATTCCGCCGTCGCGCTGTTCGTGGGCGCCGTTCCGGGCGCGCTGCCGCCGCTGATGGGGTGGACGACGGTCACCGGGCATCTGGACGCGCCGGGCGTGGCGCTGTTCGCGATCCTCTTCTTCTGGCAGATCCCGCACTTCTGCGCGATCGCCATCTACCGGGCCGGCGAGTACGCGCGCGCCGGGTTCAAGGTGCTGCCGGCCTGCGTCTCCCGTCCGGCGACGCTGGCGACCATGGTGGCGTTCTCGATCGGCCTGGTCGCCTCCACGCTGGTGCTGGGACCGCTGCACGTGGCGGGCACGGCCTATCTGGTCTGCGCGGTGGTGCTGGGCGCGATCTTCATCGCCTGGACGGCGGCCGGCTTTCGCCGCGCCGCCGCCCCGACCTGGGCGCGCGGCCTGTTTCTCTACTCGCTGGTCTACCTGACCGTGCTCTTCGTCGCGATCGCGCTCGGCCGGAACGTCGGCTGACCGGGTGATCGGACCCGTCAGTGGACGAACTTCGAGAGCAGGCGGATGTACGCGACCTGGTAGCCGTCGCTCGGCTCGGTGACGCTCCATGAGTCGAGCGGCCAGCCGGTGTTGAAGTCCTTGTAGGACTTCTGGGCGGGTTGCCCCTTGGGCGGCGTGATCGATTCGGCCATGCAAATGGCGTTGTTCGCCGTGCTGCCGCACCCCGCCGGGCAGCAGCCGTCCCAGTCGTAGCTGGGGTTGGGGCCGCCCGTCAGGTAGCCCGGCGGGGGGCCGTAGGTGGACTTGCCGACGCGGTCCCACAGCGCGCTGCCATCGGCGAACCAGGTGTGGAACATCTCGTTGGCGCAGTTCTCGGCGCCGTGCGCGTACATGTTCGTCAGGTAGACGATCGACAGCGGGTTCGTCCCGTGCAGGTAGTGCACGAACCGCGAGGCCGCCCGCAGCGCGTCGGCGCTCATCGCGGTGTCCAGCTTGTGGACGGCCACGGCGGCCAGCATGTCACCGACGTTCGATTTGACCGAGTTCGACCCCCACGTATAAGTCGGCATGTACGCCAGGTACGGGTCCTTGTTGCCGAGGACGCCGCCCAGATTCCCCGTGGACTCGGCGCCCGCCCGGTAAGCGGCCTTGATGGCGCTGGCGACCGAGGCCGTCGCGCCAGCGGCGTCGGCGTAGTCGAGCGCGGCGTCCTGCCCCTGCATGTCCCAGGGGGCCACGTAGTTGCCGTAGGCGATCAGGTGAAGCTGGGCGTAGTTCGCATCGAAGAACGTCTGGGCGGCGGCGTCGCCGGACGCGGCGAACAGCTGCGCGGCGGCGTCCAGCTTGTCGACCAGGCGCCCGTAGTCGTCCGTTTCTTGCTGGCCGGAGCCGAGCCCCGACGACCCAGAAGCGCTGTCGTTGTTCTTGAACGTGACCGCCGGGTTGGCGACCGCCCACGCCCAGGCGCTCTTGGCGCGCGCGAGATAGCCGTCCGCGGCGGTGCTCAGTCCCCCGGTCCCGGGCAGCCGCAAGACGACGGCCGCCTTGGCGAACGCGGCGGCTGTGGCCAGCGTGGCCGACGTGCTGGCGGGCCCATACAGGCAGGCGCCGGTCGCCGCCGACGGCGGGCTGGCCGCCGGCTCGCCCACGATGCTGAGGACCGATCCGTCGGTCCCTTGCAGCCGCGCCAGATAGTCGAGCCCCCACTTGGCCTCGTCCAGCACGTCCGGGATACCATTGCCCGACTCGGGGATGTTCGTGATGTCGGTCCAGGTTGCCGGGCTCTCCGCGTAGGCGCGCAGCAGCGTCTCGACGTAGCCCGCCGTCCAGCTGGTGTACTTGTTGAGATCGCCGGCGTCGTACCAGCCGCCCCACACGTCGCGCTCGGTCGCCGCGTTGGTCTTGTCGCTGAACAGGCGGCACTGGTGGTCCTGCATCGGGCCGACGAAGCTGGGGCTGTCGGTCCAGCCGGCGCCCGCGTGGGCGGCGTCCTTGTTCTGGCCGGCGCGCTGGTAAAACAGCATCCGGAGCGCCTGCGTCAGCACGTCGCGGTAGACCAGGTCCGAGATCGTGAACGGGTACGAGCGGACGCCGCGGTCGACGTCCAGCACGTAGTAGCTGCCGGGCGCCGTCACCGCGCTGAAATCGAACCACCAGGCCCGATCGCCCGAGGAGCTGTCGGTGGCGCCCGCGTTCCAGGCCACGGGCGCGGCGGTCAGCACGCGCGCGCCGGTGGTCTCGTTCACCAGCGCGTAGCTGGTGCCCGGCGAGAAGGCGCTGCCGGCGTCGAACCCGGTCTGGGGGGCGCGAACGACGGCGATCTTCTCGCCGTCAGGCAGGTAGCCGAACTGGTCGACGACGATGAACGGGCTCGCGGTCGCCGCCCCGCCGCTCCCGCCGGTCGCAGGGCCTGCCCCCGCCGACCCTCCCTGCCCGCCCGTCCCCGGGGCGGCGCCGCCGGTGCCGCTGCGCCCGGCGGCCCCGCCGCTGCCCGGCGCGCCCCCGGTTTCAGCGCTGCCGCC
>CAZJMY010000009.1:0-4284 GCA_964546845.1 uncultured Myxococcales bacterium
GGCACGGGCGGACAGGCGGGCGCGCCGCCGGCCACCGGCGGCGGCAGCGGCCAGGACGTGACCGCGCACCTCGACGATCTCAAGCGGTCGTTCCTGGCGATGCAGTTCGGGATGTTCCACCACTTCGGCATCCTCACGTACACGGGCTCGTGGGCAGAGGCCAACCTGCCCATCAACGACTTCAACCCGGGCACGACCCTGAACCCACGCCAGTGGGCGCAGGCGGCGAAGGCGGCCGGCGCCAAGTTCGGCGTGCTCACGACCCGCCACCACGACGGGTTCGCGCTGTGGCCCAGCAAGGCCAGCAACTTCAACGTCGGTCACACGACCTGGTACGCGCAGCACGGCGGTCAGCCGGCCCCCAACGACAGGGGCGACGTCGTTCAGCAGTTCGTCGACGGCTATCGCGCCGAGGGGCTGACGCCCGCCTTCTACTACTCGATCTGGGACACCACGCACCCCGTGAACGGCGCCCTGAACGCCGAGCAGGTGCAGTACCTCACCACTCAGCTGACCGAGCTGATGTCGAACTACGGCAAGATCCCGCTGCTGATCGTCGACGGGTGGTCCTGGATGATGGGCCACCACGCGGCCGAGGGCTGGTACATCCACAACCTGGTCAAGAGCCTGCAGCCCGACATCCTGATCGTGGATCACGAGGGCATCCAGAGCCCGTACGACGAGGACCTGGTCATGTACGAGGAGCCGCGCGGCGTCTTCGCGCCCGCCGGCAACACCTGGGCGGCCGTGCAGGGGCAGAAGATCAACGGCCACGGCGGCAACGACTGGTTCTGGAAGAGCAACATCACCGGCTACATGAGCGTCTCGGACATCGTCGACTCGCACATCAACACGCTGGTGCCGCGCTACACGAACTTCATCCTCAACTGCCCGCCCAACGACAAGGGGCTGCTGGACGACGCCGTCGTGACGGAGCTGGCGCAGGTCGGCACGTACCGGCAGTCGCACCCGGCAACCGTGCCGCCCGCGCTGCCGTCGCAAGGGCCGCAGAACAGCAACCCCTACTTCCCCGTCAGCGCGACCGCGTCCAGCGGGACCGCCGTGAACGCCATCGACGGCAGGAACGACCTCGGGACGTACGCGTTGTGGCAGTCGACCGGCGCGCTGCCGCAATGGATCCAGATCGATCTGGGCGCCGTGAAGTCGGCCGGCTTTCTGGGCTACCTGCCGCCCTACCAGGCGGGCAGCGGGTTCAACTCCAGCAACGGCCGGTGCAGCGGCACGCAGTGCGCGATCCCGGCGACGACCGGGCTGATCACCGGCTGGGAGATCGACACCAGCACCGACGGCACGACCTTCACGAAGGCGGCGTCCGGCACCTGGCCCGCCAACGGCAAGCTGCAGGGCGTCGACTTCGGCCCCGTGCAAGCCCGCTACGTCCGCCTGATCGCGACGGCGGTGAGCTCGGGCACCAGCGCCCAGGCCACGGAGATCGAGGTCGGCGGGCCGCAGACCCTGACCATGCCGACCCCCACCACCGGTCAGTGGGGCCACTGAACCAAACGGCTCTCGGGCGCCCCTATGAAGGCGTGCGCCCAACCCGTTTTTCGCGAAGCTCCACCGGCCGTAGCCTGATCGTTCTGTCGCTGGCCTCGTTGGTCTGGGGGTGCGGATCATCCTCGGCGGGAGGCCCGGGCAGCGGCGCCGGGGGCGGCGGCTCCCCCTCCAGCAGCGGCGGGGTCGCCAGCGGCGGCAGCGGCAACCCGTCGGGCGGAAACGTCGGCGCGGGCGGGTCCCGGTCGGGCGCCGGCGGCACGGCGACCAGCGGCGCAGGCGGCGCGGTGGGCAGCGGCGGCGCCGGCGGTCTCGACACGGCGGGGCGCGGCGGTTCGGCGGGCGGCAGGCCCGGCACCGGCGGCACGGTGGTGCTGGGCACGGGCGGCAGCGGCGGCGCCCAAGGCAACCGCGTCCGCGCGATCCTCCCGTTCGACCAGGGCTGGCTCTTCAGCAAGGGCGATCCGGCGGGCGCCGAACAGGCGTCGTTCGCGGACACGGCCTGGCGCGCCGTGAACGTCCCGCACGACTGGAGCATCGAGGGGTCGTTCTCGCAGACGGCGGCCACCACCGGCCGCGGCGGCTACCTACCGTCGGGCGTCGCCTGGTACCGCAAGCACTTCACGCTGTCGCAGGACCTGTCCGGGCACGACGTGTTCGTCGAGTTCGACGGCGTGATGGCCAACAGCGACGTCTACGTGAACGGCACCAAGCTGGGCCACCACCCACTGGGCTACGTCAGCTTCCGCTACGACATGACGCCGGCGGTGAAGCTCGGCACGGACAACGTCATCGCCGTCCGCACCGACACCTCGACGCAGCCCGCGTCGCGATACTACCAGGGGGCCGGGATCTACCGTCACGTCCGCGTCATCGCCGCCGCGCCGGTTCACGTCGCGCAATGGGCGACGTACGTGACGACCCCGGCCGTCACCAGCGGCGCCGCGACCGTGCACGTGACGACCTCGGTCACCAACGGCGGCACCGGGTCGGCCAGCGTGTCCGTGCAAGGTGTGGTCAGCGATCCGGGTGGCGCCGCGCTGCCCGCCGTCACGGCGCCCGCCCAGAGCATCGCCGCCGGCGCGTCGGCCAGCTTCGCGTTCGACGTGATGGTGAGCAACCCGAAGCTGTGGGATCTGGCCGGCCCGAACCTCTACGCGCTGCGCGTGAACGTGCTGTCCGGCAGCTCGATCGTCGACGACGACGTGACCACGTTCGGGATCCGCACGCTGGTGTTCGACCCCATCACCGGCATGAGCCTGAACGGCAAGAACATCAAGTTCCAGGGCGTCGCCATCCACCAGGAGCTGCACGCGCTGGGCGTGGCCGCCCCGCAGCGCGCCGTGCAGCGCCGTCTGGCGCAGCTGAAGCTGCTGGGCGTGAACGCGATCCGCACCGCGCACGATCCGCCCAGCCCCGACTTCCTCGAGCTGACGGACCGGATGGGCCTTCTGGTGCTGGACGAGTTCACCGACGTCTGGACCGCTCACAAGTACAGCGACGTCGGCGACTACGCCGCCAACTTCAACCAGGCGGCGACGGCGCCGACCGGCATGCCGCCCGTCCCAGGCATCGCGACGGGCGCGACGTGGGGGCAGGTCGACCTGACCGGTTTCCTGATGCGCGATCGCAACCACCCCAGCGTCGCGCTCTACAGCCTGGGCAACGAGATGCACGAGAGCCACGCGACGCGCGTGCCGATCCTGACCAAGTTGATGGCGATCAGCCACGCGGTGGACCCGGCGCGCAAGGACACGGAGGCGCTGCTGGATCCGGCCACCGCCGGCGACATCGACCTCAACACCAACACCGTCAACTACCCGGTCGACGTGTGGGGCAACAACTACGACACGAAGTCGGCGGTGGCGGCGACCAAGGCCACCCCGCCGATGGCGTCGATCCTGACCGAGTCGGGCACCCAGACCAGCAACTGGACGCTGATCACCAGCACCCCGGCGTTGATGGGTGAGTTCATGTGGACGGGCGTCGACTACCTGGGCGAGGCGCCCGACGGCTGGCCGACCGTGGGGGCTTCGCCGGGGATCATGGACGCGGTCGGTACGCCGAAGACCATCGGCTACACCTGGCAGGGGATCTGGGGCGCGCCCAAGACGGCGCCGCCCGCCACCGGCACGACGGCGACCAAGGTCGTGCTCACGCCCGATCACGCGAGTATCGTCACCGACGGGAACGACGTCTCGTACGTGAAGGCCACGATTGCCGACGCGTCCGGGCGCGTCGTGACGGGGTCGTCGGCGGCCGTGACGTTCGCGCTGACGGGGCCGGGGACGATCGTCGCCGTCGACAGCGGCAGCAACGTACAAGAGAGCTTCCGCGGCAACGTGCGAAACGCCTACCAGGGGATCGCGTTCGCGATCGTTCAGGCCACGGGCGCCGGCACCATCACGGTGACGGCGTCGGCGCCGGGCCTGACCGCGGGCTCGGCGACCATCCAGGCGGCCGCAGGGACGTTCGTTCCGTGCTCGGGCGGTTGCGATTGACGGGCAGGCCGCCCGTTCGCGATTAGAATGAAGGCGGCCGACCGCCTTAGCTCCCCTTAGTTCCGGTCGGCCTCCGAGGACTGACCATGAGCTTAGGTTTGAATTCTGTGGGGCGTTCCTGCGGCGGCCGGCACGGCTGGCACCGCGTCACGAATCTGGGCGTCCGTCGTCTGGTGCTTTCGGCGGCCCTGGCGTTCGCGTGGACGTGCGGCGTGCCCGGTTGCGCCAACCGCGGCATGGAGAGCACCGGCGACGCGGGTGAGCTGAC
>CAZJMY010000010.1:0-4785 GCA_964546845.1 uncultured Myxococcales bacterium
GGTGCTGACGCTCGGCCAGTCACCGCGCTGGGGGCGATACACGGGCCTCTTCGTGGGCGCGACGCTCTTTCTCTACATCACCTTCGAAGCCCCGCTGTCCGGCATGAGCATGAACCCGGCGCGAACGCTGGCGTCAGCCGTTCCGGCGCGGACATGGCAAGCGCTCTGGATCTATTTCGCCGCGCCGGTGGCCGGGATGCTGCTCGCCTCCGAGGCGCACGTCCGCCTGGCCCGCTCGCGCCGCGCCGGCTGCGCCAAGCTCGCCCACAGCTTCCCCTGCATCTTCTGCGGCAGCGAACGCCGCTGAGCTCCGAGGAGCCGTGGCGAAGACGAGAACGAGAACGTGAGCGAGAACGAGAACGAGAACGTGAGCGAGTCCGAGTTTCGAGTTCGAGTGTGGCCAGCGTGGTCGTGTTGGGTAGAGACCGGGTACACGGGTGACAAAACAGTGCGACGGTGACTTTGTCACCCATGTCCCGATCTGGGCCCCCGCGACACGCCAGACGCGACCCGAGAACCACTCGCCTCACTCGAACTCGAACTCGAACTCGGACTCGGACTCGCTCACGCCCACGTTCACAGTCTGCGTCTGCCCGGAATCTCAGACTAGTCTAGCCGCCGGTCTCGAAGCCGGGATACAGCGTCATTCCGCCATCCACGTAGATCGTCGCGCCGTTGATGTAGTCCGAGTCGTCCGACGCCAGCCACACCGCCGCACGCCCGATCTCGTCGGGCTCGCCGATGCGCTTGTACGGGATCAGGCGCATCAAATCGTTGTACGCCTCGCGCGTGTCCCAGGCCTCCATGTTGATGGGGGTGCGCACAGCGCCCGGCGCGATGCTGTTCACGCGGATGCGGTAGGGGGCGACCTCCTGCGCGATCGACTTCATCATCATCATCACGCCCCCCTTGGACGCCGCGTAGTTGACGTGGCCGGCCCAGGGGATGATGTCGTGGACCGAGCTGACGCACAGGATCTTGCCGGCCGCGCACGAGACCTCCGGGCGGACGCCCTGCCGCTTGTAGAGGCGCACCGCCTCGCGCGCGCACAGGAACTGCCCTTTCAGGTTGACGTTCAGGACCAGGTCCCACGCCTCGACGGAAAGCTCCTCGAACGGCGCGTCCTTCTGCAGGCCGGCGTTGTTGACGACGATGTCGACGGTGCCGAACGCGTCGACGGCGCGCGCGAACATGGCCTGGACGTCCGCCTCCTTGCTGACGTCGGCGCGCACGGTGATGCACCGGGCGCCGCAGCGGGCAATCTCGTCGGCGACCTTGACGGCCTCCTCCTCGCGCGAGACGTAGTTGACCAGGACGTCGGCGCCGGCGTGTCCCAGCGCGATCGCGATCGCGCGGCCGAGTCCTGAGTTGGCGCCCGTGACGATCGCCTTCTGGCCGGACAGGCTCTTGACGATCGGGCAGGCGGGCGGGTGGGCTTCGGGCAGTCCTTGCTCGGCGAAGTAGTCGCGGGCAGTGCTGCCACCTCGATGCGGTTGGGTCGGTTTCATGGTGGTGATCCTCCGCGGGTGCTACGTCCGCCGCGGCGCCGGGTTACAGCCGCGCGGCGGAAACGCCGGCGGCCGTGGCTTGCGTCCGCTCTCCGGCGCGCCCTTCGGCCAGCACCACCCGATCGAGGCGCAGCAACTCGCCCAGCGACCAGGCCTGGAACGGGCAGCCGCCCGGCGTGTGCGGCGCCTCGGCGTCGGCGACCTCCGAGACGTGAGCCAGCCCCGCTTCGTCCAGGTGCGCCAGCAGCGGCGCCACGAACTGAGCCCGCGCGGCGCGCTTTGCGTCGGCGGTGCCACCGCGCACCCGCACCCACGCCTCGACGAACGGGCCCAGCAGCCAGGGCCAGACGGTCCCCTGATGATAGGCGCCGTCGCGCTCGCGCGGGCCGCCCGCATACCGCGGGCAGTATCCGGGCTCGCCCGGCGCCAGCGATCGAAGGCCCAGCGGCGTCAGCAGCGCCTGCGCGACCGTCTCGACCACCTGCGTGGCCCGCGCGCCGTCGAGCAACCGCAGCGGCAGCCCGCCCACGGCCAGGATCTGATTGGGACGCACCGTCTCGTCGACGCGCCCCGGCTGGTGGTCGACGTCCACGACGTCGTACAGACAGCCGCGCCCTTCATTCCAGAAGCGTCGCTCGAAGCTGGCGCGGCCGCGCGCCAGCAACCCCGACCAGCGCGGCGCCGACGGCGCTCCGACGGCCACCGCCGCTGCCAGCGCGTTCAGCCAGAGCGCCTGCACCTCGACGGGCTTGCCGATGCGCGGGGTGATCTCGCGCCCGTCGGCCCGCGCGTCCATCCAGGTCAGCTGCTGTCCCGGCTGCCCGGCGGCCAGCAGGCCGTCGTCGGTCGCCCGGATGCCGAACCGCGTGCCGCCCGCGTACCCCGTCAGGATCGCCTCGATCGCCTCGATCAACTTACGGCGTTCCTCCGGCCGGGCGGCGCCGGCCTGCAGCGCCTCGCCGACGGCGACCACGTACCAGAGTGACGCGTCGACGGAGTTGTACTCGGGCGCCGCCGCCCCGTCGGGGAAATAGTTCGGCAGCATCCCCTCCGAGACCACGCCCGCCCAGGCGGACAGGACTTCGATGGCCTCCGCGACGCGCCCCGTGGCCAGCAGCAGCCCGCGCAGGGCAATGAAGGTGTCGCGCCCCCAGTCGCCGAACCAGGGGTACCCGGCGATGATGGTCCGTCCCCCGCGCCGCGCGACCAGGTACTGATCCGCCGCGCGCTCCAGCGGCCCGCCCAGCTTCGCGCGCCGCTCGCGCTCGACGCGACGGGCGGCCTCGACGGCCTCCAGCGCCGGCACGACGTCCGGATCGCGAACGCTGCGCGCGCAGCTGAAGACCAGCGCTCCCTCCCCCTCGCCCAGCTCGAAGCTCCAAGCGCCCGGCGACCCGAGGTCCTCGACGTGGTCCAGCCCGCGCCGGCGCTCCTCGTCGTACAGGAACCCGCGGTACCAGTGGGGCTGGTGGCGGTAGCTGCCGCTCGACGACACCACGATGGTCGGCCCGTCGGCGTCGCCGTACGGCCGGTAGCGAAAATGGCCGCCGTCGAGCTCGTGGTCGAACGAGAACGCCGGGTTCTCGTGCATGAGAGCGTGGAAGTCGCGGCTCGCGAAGAACGGCCGCGCCGTCAGCTTCGTCCAGGCCAGATCCGGCGCCGGCCGCGGCGCGCGCGACGGCGACAGCAGGCGCCACGACAGGAACACCTGCGGCGCGCCCGCCCGCATCAGCAGCTCGTGCTGGATGCGGGTCCCGTCGGGCAGGCGGAAGACCCAGGTCGGCCAGGGCTGCAGCGCGAACGACTCGACGTGCTGCTCGCCGTCGCCGCCGGTCACGTCGGGCGCGTAGCGCTGCGTCGACAGCATCCAGCGCCCGCCCGGCGTCTCGACGGTGGCGTCGAAGCCGCTCACCAGGACCATTCGCCCTGTGGGGGGCGTCGCGGCGGTCACCAGCAGCCCGTGGTAGCGGCGCGTCCGCACGCCCGCCACGGTGCCCGACGCGAACCCGCCCAGCCCGTCGGTCTCCAGCCATTCTCGATCCCGGTCGGTCATGGCGCGATCTCCTCGGCGGCGGTCCGGCGCGGCGGCGCCTGCGGGGCGCGCGCCGTCTCGGCCCGCGCCCGCGCGATCTCCTCGATGAAGCGGATGGCCAGCGCGGTCCAGCCGGTCTGGTGACTGGCGCCCACGCCCCGCCCGGTCTCGCCGTGGAAGTACTCGTGGAACAGCACCAGCTCGCGCCAGTGCGGGTCCTCGGCGAATCGCGCGTCGCCGCCGTGGCACGGGCGGCGCCCCTGCCCGTCGGCCAGGAAGATCCGCCCCAGCCGCCCCGCCAGCTCGCGCGCGACCTGCGCCAGGTTCAGCCAGCGCCCCGACCCGACCGGGCACTCGACCCGCAGGCCGTCGCCGTAGAAGTGGTGGTACCGCTCGAGCGCCTCCACCAGCAGGTAGTTGACCGGCATCCAGATCGGCCCCCGCCAGTTCGAGTTGCCGCCGAAGAGGCCGGTGTTGGACTCGCCCGGTACGTAGTCGACCCGGAACTCCTCGGCGCCGTGGAAGAACCGGTACGGCTCCCGCTCGTGCACCTTCGACACGGACCGGATCCCGTAGGGCGACAGGAACTCCGTCTCGTCCAGCATGTAGCGCAGCACCTCGGTCAGGCGCTCCCGGGAGGGGATGGCCAGCAGGACGTGGCCGCCGGCGTGCCCGTCCGCGCCCACGCCCAGGCTCACGCGGCCGGCCAGATCGCGGCGGTTCTCCAGGAACCACTGCATCCGCCGTCGAAAGGCCGGCAGCCGGTTGATGGCCTCGTCCTCCAGGACCTCGACGGCGATCAGCGGCAGCAGGCCCACCAGGGATCGCACACGCAGCGGACGTTCGCCGCCGTCGACGTGCAGGGAGTCGTAGTAGAAACCGTCCTGCTGGTCCCACAGACCGCTGCCGCCCAGCGCGTTCATCGCGTCGGTGATGTGCACGAAGTGCTCGAAGAACTTCGACGCCATGTCCTCGTACGACGGCTCGGTCTTGGCCAGCTCCAGCGAGATCGACAGCATGGTCGCGCAGAAGAAGGCCATCCAGGCCGTGCCGTCGGCCTGTTCCAGGTGCCCGCCCGTCGGCAGCGGCCGCGAGCGATCGAAGACGCCGATGTTGTCCAGCCCCAGGAAGCCGCCCGAGAACAGGTTGCGCCCCTCGGCGTCCTTGCGGTTCACCCACCAGGTGAAGTTCAGCAGCAGCTTCTTGAACATGCGCGCCAGGAACACCCGGTCGCGGCGCCCCTCG
>CAZJMY010000011.1:0-5453 GCA_964546845.1 uncultured Myxococcales bacterium
TCCGTATCGGCGGGATTCCTTTGAAGGGCGGCTTCGTATTCCCGGACGGTGGGCATGCGCGGGACCCCAAAACGGCGAAGCGAGGCAACGGCGGCCGGGCTAACGGCCGGCGTGAGGTCGGTACCCTACCATGGTCCCCGCAGCGAAACCAAGCGGCCCAAAATGGGGCCCGGATCCGCCGAAGGCCACGATTCAAAAAGCCTTTAGCGGCGCTGCGCTGCGACAGTCACAACCGGCATTGCAGCGCGCCGCCGTCGGCGCCTGCGTCCCCGGGGGCGGCGCAGCTATAGCCGGGAGCACAGTCGGCCGCCGTCGCGCATCCGCTGGTGCAGGCAGCGCCCGCGCACGCCTGCGGGGTGCAGTCGGTCGTCGCGCCGGCCACGCAGGTGCCGGAGCCATCGCACTTGGAGGTGGCCACCAGGAGGGCCGTTCCCGACATGCAGGCCGCCGGCGCGCAGGTCGTCCCGGCCGGGTAGGTCGCGCAGTGGCCGGTGCCGTCGCAGGTGCCGTTCGTCCCGCAGCTGGCGCTTCCCATGTCGGGGCACATGCTGGCCGGGACCACCGTCCCGGGGGGCAGGGCGGTGCACGTGCCCGCCTTGCCCGTGACGTTGCACGAGGCGCACGCGCCGCAGGAGGGGCTTCCGCAGCAGACCCCCTCGGTGCACATGCCGCTCAGGCACTCGGTGCCAAGCGCGCAGGTCGTCCCCAGCGGCTTCAGGTTCGTGCAGATCCCGGACTGGCAGGTGTACCCGGTCACGCAGTCGCCGTTGTTCGCGCAGGTGGTCAGGCAGGCCGTCGCGCCACACTGGAGATGGCCCGGGCAGGGGATCGCCGTCTGAGCGCAACTGCCGGAGCCGTCGCACACGCCGGCGGCGGTGCTCATCGCGCCCGTGCAGCTGGCCGCGCCACAGCTGGTGCCCGCGCTGGTGTTGCGGCAGGCGCCGGCGCCGTTGCAGGTGCCGTCGAACCCGCAGGGCGGGGCGGCGACGCAGCGCTGGTGCGGCTCGGCGGCCCCGAGGGCGACGGGGCCGCAGGTGCCCGCGTTGCCGGTCAGGTTGCAGACCTGGCAGCTGTCGCAGCTGGCGCTCGAGCAGCACACGCCGTCGACGCAGTTGCCGCTGGCGCACTCCGAGCCCAGTGAGCAGATCTGGCCGAGGCGCTTGAGGCCGCAGGACCCGTTCGTGCAGAACTGCCCGGGCGCGCAGTCGGCGTCCGCGGTGCAGACGGACACGCAGCTCTGGGTCGCGTTGTTGCACGCGAACGGCGCGCAGGACTGCATCGCGGGCGGCTTGCAGTTTCCGCCACCGTCGCAGGTGCGGGCCAGGTTCGCCATGGTGGTGGTCGCGCAGGCGGGCGCCGCGCACTGGGTTCCCGCCGGGTAGACCGCGCATCCGCCGCTGCCGTTGCAGAAGCCGGTCGTGCCGCAGCTGGCGGCGCCCTGGTCGGTGCATTGACCGGTCGGATCGGCGCCGCCCGCCGCGACCGGCGAGCAGGTCCCTGGGCTGCCGGGCAGCGCGCAGGACAGGCACTTGCCCGCGCAGGTCGTCGCGCAGCAGACGCCCTGTGCGCAGACGGTGCTCTGGCACTCGGTCCCCGCCTGGCAGACGGCGCCGTTCGGCTTGAGGCCGCACGATCCGGCGTTGCAGGTGGCCGGCGGCGCGCAATCGCCGTCGGTGGCGCAGGTCGAGCGGCAGGCGTTGGTGCCGCACGCGAACGGGAAGCACGACGCAGCGGCTGGAACCGTACACGTGCCCGCGCCGTCGCAGGTGCCGCCCGCGGTGAAGGTGCTGCCTGGCATCGGGCAGCTGGCGTTCTTGCAGGCGGTCCCTTGCGGGTACTTCTGGCAGGCCCCCGCCTGGCACTTGCCGTCCGTTCCGCAGGAGGTCGGCCCCTTGTCCGTGCAGAGACCGGCGGGGTCCGGCAGCCCGGTAGGGACCGCCGTGCAGAGCCCCATCGTGCCGGTCATGGAGCACGAGAAGCAGGACCCGCTGCAGGCCGTCGCGCAGCAGACGCCTTGCGCGCACTGCCCCGACTTGCACTCGGTTCCTGTCGAGCAGAAGGAGCCGTTGGGCTTGAGGCCGCACGATCCCTGGGCGCAGACGTTGCCCGACGAACAGGCCATGTCGTTGCCGCAGGCCCCGTAGCAACGGGCGCCGTTACAGACGTAGGGCGCGCACCCGATGGCGTCGGGCGCGCGGCAGTTGCCGTTCGCGTCGCACGTCGAGACCGGGGTGTAGACGCCGCTCGCGCACTTCTCGGGCGCGCACTCGGTGCCGCTCGGGTATTTGTGGCAGCCGCCCGAGCCGTCGCAAGTGCCGTCGGTGCTGCACGACGACGCGTGCTTGTCGACGCAGACGCCGTGGGGGTCGCCGGCCCCCATCGGAACGGGCGCGCACGTCCCCAGCGAGGTCGACAGCGCGCAGCTGCGGCAGCTCCCCGTGCACGCGGTCGCGCAGCAGACGCCGTCCGCGCAGAAACCGCTGCCGCACTCGCTGCCGGCCGAGCAGGGCTGCCCCAGCGCCTTGGGACCGCAGCTGCCGTTCACGCAGGTGTGGCCGGTGATGCAGTCCGCGTCGCTGGCGCAGTGGCTCACGCACGCGCTGCCGCTGCAGCGGTAGGGCACGCAGGCCTGCACGCCCTGGGGACGGCACGTGCCGAGGCCGTTGCAGGTCCCGGCGGTGTTCAGGCGATCGCCGCTGCAGGCGGGAGGCGTGCAGACCGTCTCGGCCGCGTACTTGGCGCACCCGCCCAGGCCGTCGCAGGCGCCCGTCTGTCCGCAGGTCGACTTGTCCGTCGCGGTGCAGATCTTGTGCGGGTCCGCCACGCCCATCGCCGTCGGCCAGCAGGTGCCGATGCGCCCGCTCTGGTTGCAGCTGACGCAGGGCCCGGTGCAGGTGACGTTGCAGCAGAACCCGTCGGCGCAGAACCCGGAGGCGCATTGGTTGGCCGCGGTGCAGACGGCGCCGATGGGTCGCTTGCCGCAGCTCCCGTTGACGCACTTGACGGTGGCGGCGCAGTCCGAGTCGGACGAGCAGTTGACGACGCAGCTGTTCGTCTTGGAGTCGCAATTGAAGGGCGCGCAGATGGTGGCCGGCCCGGGCGTGCAGCTGCCGTTGCCGTCGCAGACGCGAATCCCGCCGATGGAAGCGCCGTCGCAGGTGCCGGGCTGGCAAACGGTGCCGGCGACGTAGCTGCGGCAGCCGCCCTTGCCGTCACACGTGCCGTCGAGCCCGCAGGTCGTCAGATCGCTCTTCGGGCACAAGGCCGGCATGCGGGGCGGGTCGCCGGCCGCGATGAAGCTGCACGTGCCGGGCGCCGACACCGTCTTGCAGGACTTGCAGTTCTCGGTGCACGCGCTGTTGCAGCAGACGTTGTCGACGCAGAACCCGCTGGCGCAATCGGCGTCGCAGCCGCAGCTGGTGCCGTTGGTCTTCTTCGTTCCCGCGTCGTGCGAACACGACGGCGGCGGGGCATCTACGCCGGCGTCGTGCTTGGCGGGACCGTGGGACGACGAGTGACAGGAGGCGACCCCGCACAGGAGCGCCAGCCAGGCCACCAGGCCGGGCAGCGCTCGCCGCGCGATGACGCAATACGACCTTTGTCGGCTGGGGCGTGGCACCGGACCAGACGATACATCCTGGTGCCGCTGAGCTGGAAATCTAGTGATACAGGAAAACGATCTCGACGCGGTTGTTCTTGGCGCGTCCCGCCGCGGACCGGTTGTCCACGAACGGATCTTCCCCGCCGAGGCCGCTCACCATCAGGCGCTTGGTGTCGACGCCCCGTTCCGCCAGCGCCGAATAGACCGCCTGCGCGCGCGCCGCTGAAACCGCAATCAACTCCGTGGATTTGCCGCGGTTGTCGGTGTACCCGATCACCTGAACGGGGTAGGTGGGATATTTCTTCAGCAGGCTGGCCAGACCGTCCAGCACCGCCTCGTGGCCGGGCGCGATGTTGGGATCACGCTTGGTGAACAGCTGGGGGACCACGATCACCAGGCGCTGCAGATCGCCGCGCGGGTCGATCCGGACCTTCACGCCCGGAATCAGCGGTGCGTCGCGCGCCAGGGCGTCGTTGCGCGCCTTGTTCTGGTTGGATTCGGCCGCCTGCTCGTATTGAGGCTTCGCGTTGGCAACGGCCTGATCCGCGTACTTCTTGGCGTCGTCCGCGGCGGCTTGCGCGCCGGCGTAGTCGTTCTGCTTCAGCGCCCCTTCGGCGCGGGCCAGCAGGTCGGTCGCCATGCCGTAGTCGGTCTTCGCGTACTGGGCCGCATCGACCGTGTCCGCGGTCCGCATCGACAGCTGCGCCGCCGCGATCTTCTGCTGGGCGGCCAGCTGCTGGGACAGGCGCTCCTGCTCGGCCTGCGCCTTTTGCTGCTCGGTCGTCATCTCTTGCGACAGCCGCTGCTTGTCGGCTTCGGCCGTCTTGCGGGCGTCGACGTACTTCTGCAGCAGGGCCAGCTTCTCCTGCTCGCTGGCGAGATCCTTCTGAAGGCCGGTCAGCTCTTCCTGGGCGTGCGACTCCTGGCTGGAGAGCGACTGGATCTGGGCCTTCAGCTGGTCCTGGTCGTAGACGGCGATGGCCGTCTTCAGCTTGATCTGCGCCATCAGCGCGTTGCCGCGCGACTCCTCGAGATCGTTCGACTGCCACTCTTCATGGGCGGCGGTGCTGCGCCGGTCCGCCTCGGCCATCAGGTCGGGCGAGCGGCG
The DNA here is from genome assembly GCA_964546845.1 of uncultured Myxococcales bacterium. Taxonomy (GTDB): domain Bacteria; phylum Myxococcota_A; class Polyangia; order Fen-1088; family Fen-1088; genus JADGRB01. The sequence continues at coordinate 4,710 of CAZJMY010000011.1, forward strand.
GGCCACGTCGGGCAGCTTCGCCTGGTTGGTCTTGCGGAGGTTGTCGAACGCCTCCAGCTCGGGCGGCTTGGGCGGCGTCGCGCACGCCAGCCCCAGCCCGCTCACGAAGAGCGTCAGCGCGATCGCGTTTCGGCCGGTCACTGGGAGCTCCTCTCGAGCAACTTCTTCTTGTCGACGGTGTCCTGCAGGGCCTTGCGTGTCCGCGCGATCTTGTCCTTCAGATCTTTCAGCGCCGCCTCGTGCTTCTGCTCCTGGGCGTACAGCTTCGAGACGGTGATCTTGGCCCTGATCAGATCTTCCTGCTTCAGCGCGCGGTCCAGGACCAGGCGAACTTCCTCGTACTCGTGTTTCGCCCGCAGGTTCCAGGCCTCGTCGAGCCAGGACCGCAGGACGGTGATCTCGTCACCGACGGCTTTCAGCTCGTCCAGGCGTTCGAGATCGTTCGCCGAGGCACGCTGCGTGTCGATCTGCAGCTGCAAGTCGTCCTCTTCGCCCGCGTGCGCTCGGCCACCGAGCGCGGCCCAGAGGCCAATCGCGACGGAAAAGAACCAAAATCTACCCCACCATCTGCCTGACGCGCCGTTGGTCATCGAATTCCCGGACGACCTTAAGCTGCTGGTACTGCAAGTTCAAGAGGGCGCACGCGGGTGGTAGTATCCGCCCGTGGACTCCGCGATCGAGGTTCGATACGCCGGCGTCGTCGTCGGACGCGCGACGCACGTGAAGGACTGGACCGCCGAAGGC
>CAZJMY010000012.1:0-4612 GCA_964546845.1 uncultured Myxococcales bacterium
CATCGAGGAGCTGGGACGGCGTGGCGGTCGCATGCAGGAGATGGGGCCGGCGGGCGAGGGGCGCATGCGCCTCGAGTACCTGTGCCCGGCGCGCGGCCTCATCGGCTATCGGTCGCAGTTCCTGACCGACACGCGCGGCACCGGCATCATGCACCACAACTTCAAGGACTACGGCCCGTTCGCGGGCGCGCTGCGGTCGCGCGCCAACGGCGTGCTGATCGCGCAGGACGCGGGCGAGACCAACACCTACGGGCTCTTCTACCTGCAAGAGCGCGGACAGCTGTTCCTGGGGCCGGGCGTCAAGGTCTACGGCGGGCAGATCATCGGCCTGCACTCGCGCGACAACGACCTCATCGTCAACCCGTCCAAGGCCAAGAAGCTGACCAACATCCGCACCACGGCCGCCGACGAGAAGCTGTTCTTGAGCCCGCCCCGCGTGTTCTCGCTGGAAGCGGCGCTGGAGTTCATCAACGACGACGAGCTGGTCGAGGTCACGCCCGAGGCGCTGCGCCTGCGCAAGCGCTTCCTGGACCACAACGAGCGCAAGCGCATCGAGAAGGTCCAGAGCAGCGGCTAGCGGCGGGTTGCGGCCGCCCGCCCTCGTTCACAGGCTGAACGAGAAGCGGGCGCCGAACTGCAGCCACTCGTGCACGGCCGGGTTCGAGATGTCCGAGGACGTCGACGTGTTCCCGAAGCTGCCCGAGGCGCTGCCGTAACGGGCGATCGAGTAGCTGATGAAGGGGCCGACCGCGAACTGCGGGGCCACGTAGATGTCGCCGCCCAGCTGGAGGGTCAGGAACTCCCACCCGTGGGCACTGACCGACGCGTGGTTGTTGCCGGCCGAGGCATCGACGTTCATCCATTCGTACCCGACCCCCAGCCCGAACCAGGGGACGAAGGCCGAAGCCAGGTCCAGGTGATACAGGGCCTCGAGGCCCAGGCGGATGACGGACCCGGAGCAGTCCGCGCCGTTGCCGCAAACGGCGCCTGCGCCGTCCTTGACCTGCGCGAACGCGTACTGGAAGTAGGGGCCCAGCGTGAAGTGGCGGTCGAATCGGTAGCCGGCCTCGACGACGAAGGGGACGGCGCCCGAGAAGGTTCCGCTCAGGCTGTCGCCGCTGTCCCCGTCGATGTCGCCGAACGGGACGGCGTAGCCGACGCGCACGGCCACGTCGACGCCGGGGTTGTCGGGCGGGCCGGCCTGGGCCAGGGAGGGGCGGGCGGCAGCCAGCAAGAGGAGCATCGTCGCGGTGAACACCAGGGGTTTGGTCATGGGGGCCTCCGAACCCCAAGACACCACAGCCGCGGCCTTCCGGCAAAATCCGGCTATGGCGCGCGGGGAGATTCTTCACCCAGCTGTTGCTCCGCTGCCACGGGCGGGCGTTTAATGTGAATGGGAATGCGCATCGCGGCCCTGGATGTTGGTTCCAACTCGTTCCACCTGATGGTGGCCGACGTCGAGACGGGCGGGCGCATCAACGTCCTGGATCGGGCCAAGGAGATGGTCCGCCTGGGGGACTCGACCTTGCACAAGGGGGTCATCGCGCCCGAGGTGTTCCGGCGCGGGCTGGACGCGCTGAAGGCGCTCCGCCGCATCGCGGATCGGCACAAGGTCGACGCGCTGGTGGCGGTGGCGCCCAGCGCCGTGCGCGCGGCTCAGAACGGCGGCGAGTTCGTGCGGGCGGCCCGCGACGAGGCCGGCATCGACATCCGGGTCATCCGGGGCGATGAGGAGGCGCGGCTCATCTACCTGGGGGCGCGCGGGTCGCTGGACCTGGGCAAGCGCCGGGTTGCGCTGTTCGATCTCGGCGGCGGCTCGCTGGAGATCGTCCTGGCCGACGCGCAAGAGCTGTACTACACGTCGTCGCTGAAGCTGGGCGTCATCCGCCTGACCGAGAGCTTCCCCTGTTCCGACCCGCCGACCCCGCGCGAGCGGGCGCACCTGGCGGACCGGGTGCGGGCCGTGCTGGATCCGGTGATCTCGCGCGTGCGCGCGATGGGGTTCGACTACGTCGCGTTCACGTCCGGCACGGCGTCGGCGCTGGCCGGGCTGTTGCGGGCCGAGAACGGCGGCAACAAGTCGGCGATCGCGCTGTCGGACCTGACGGCGCTGGAGCAAAAGCTGGGGAGCGCGACCATCACGGCGCGTGGGCGCATGCCGGGCCTGGACGCGCGGCGCGCCGACACGATCTACGCCGGGGCGGTCGTCTTCCGGACGGCGCTGGAGCTGGCGGGGGCCGAGGAGGCGACGCTCTGCGAGACGGCGCTGCGCGAGGGGATCGTCGCCGACTACGTGGCCTCGAATCGGCCGGGGATCCTACTGGTCGAGGAGTTCCCGGACCTGCGGCGGCGCAGCGTCATGGAGCTGGCCCGCCGGTGTCATTTTCGCGAGGACCACGGCACGCACGTGGCGCGGCTGGCGCTGTCGCTGTTCCACCAGACACGGCGGCTGCACAAGCTGACCGACGCCGACGCCGAGCTGCTGGAGTACGCGGCGCTGCTGCACGACATCGGCTTTTACATCTCGCCGCATCGCCACCACCGCCACACCGAGTACCTGATCAAGAGCCACGCGATGACCGGCTTCTCGAAGTCGGAGGTGCAGACGATCGCGCTCACCGCGCGCCACCACCGCAAGGCGGAGCCGCGCTACGGGCAGGGCGGCGTGAAGTCGCTGTCCAAGAGCGACGCGCGCCGCGTGCGCTACCTGGCGGCCATCCTGCGCGTCGCCGACGCGCTGGACCGCACGCACGCGCGGCTGGTGCGCGCCGTGCGCTGCTCGATCTCGGCCCGCACGGTGGAGATCCGCGTCGACGCCGACGGCGATCCCGAGCTGGAGCTCTGGGCGGCGCGTCGCAAGGGCGACCTCTTCGAGGCGCTGGCCGGGCGCAAGCTGCGCTTCGCCGTCGACGGCATCCGCGACCGAGAAGAGCCGCCCGTCGTTCCCGCCCCGCCCGAAGCGGCAGGCGCCACGCGGTTGCGCGTGATCAAGCGCGCGTCCGGCTGAGATCAGAGCGCCAGGGCGAAGCGCAGCAGCAGCTCCTGCTCCCAGCGCCCGGCCGCGACCAGCGTCTGCGCCGTCTCCGAGGTGCCGCTCCACTGGTGGATGACGTAGTTGGCCGACAGCCGGATGAAGCGGCCGCGCCAGTAGTTGACGCCCGCGGTGCCCGACACGACGCGCGTGGTGGCGATCGCCGGATCGCCCAGCGTGGGCGTGTCGCTGTTCAGGTCCTCTTTCAGGACCTCGCCGCGGATCGCCAGCATGAGGCCGTCTTCCAGCAGCGGGCGGGTGCCGCGCGCGGGGCGCACGGGAAGCTCGAACCCGGGCGCCGCCAGCAGGCCCTGGTCGCCGAGCACCCAGAACCAGACCTCGCCGTAGCCGGAGATCCCGTCCAGCGTCGCGCCGCCGATCGGCAGGAACCCGGTGGCCGCCTCGGTCCCCTCGACCAGGTGTTGCTTCTTCCAGACCAGCTCGCCGCGCAGGCCGAATCGTGGTTGCAGCGGGAGGTTCAGCTCGCCGCCGAAGGCCGCGATGGACCCTTGCTCGTGCAGGGCCACGCCGGGAGACCCGGCGCCCAGCGTCCAGGCCGGCTGGAAGAAAGCCACCCCGCCCGGCGTGGCCTGGACGGGGGCCTGCGGTCCCAGCACGTGATTGCCGTGCCACGCCGACGCGCCGATGGAGACGCGGTGCCACGGGACGTCGCCGCTCGCGAACGGGGACCAGACCACCCGCCCGATGGCGTCGGCCTGGTTGTCGAGGTTGCGGAACCCGGGCCCCTCGCCGTCGAACAGGCCGGCCGAGTAGTAGAACCGGCCGTCGGCGAGCAGGCCGTGGACCATCGCGCCGACGTCCTTGTTGCGTGGGGCGCCCAGGCTTCGCGCGGTCATCGCCCGTTCGATGAAGTCGGTCTCCGCGTCCGAGGTGCGGTTCTCCAGCGTGAACGGGACGTCGAACTGGCCGGCCTGGACGATCACGGCGTCGCCCAAGGGGGCGTAGGCCAGAAAGTTGTCGGCGGCCGGCCAGAGGCTGGGGGCCACCTGCGCCCCCGCTGCCGGGCCGGGCGCGAAGTCCCCGCCCACGTCGAAGTAGAAATCGTCGCCGATCCACCCGCGCAGCTCGACCCGGGCGCGCCGGATGAAGAGGCCGCTCTTGGGGTTCTGCTTCGGGAAGAAGGCGCCGTCGACCTGGAGGCGCCCGCCCGGCAGCAGCGTCAGCTCGCCGCCGCGCGAGCGCCAGACCAGACCCTCGGGGGTCGCGGTCGCCGCGGGCGGGGGGATGGGGGCCTCCGCCGCCGCGGTCTGCGCTTGCGCCGGCGCGGCAATGGCCGCCGCCACGACGCCGACGATGCAGACGAGCCGGGCGAGGGTCATCGTGGGTGCCGCATTGTACCCGGGGCGCAGGGGGCCCGCGAAATGAGAGACTGCGTCCGTGTCCCAGCCGCCCAGCTTTTCTGCCAGCTTGTCCCGCGACCGCGTCGAGGCGCTGGCGCGCAAGTACCGGCGGCTCGTCGACCTGCGCGGGCGGCGCGACGGCGACGGCAGCGGGCCGGCGGCGACCCGGGCCGAGCTGCGGGCGCTGGCCGCCGAGTTTCCCGGGGCGCTGCGCGAGCTG
>CAZJMY010000013.1:0-2122 GCA_964546845.1 uncultured Myxococcales bacterium
GAGGGTCGTCTGGTCAGAAGGGATGCTGGTCTCGCCCCAGCATCTGCAGCAGCAGGACCTCTATCACGAGCGGCTGCTGGACGACCGGATCGCGGCCCTGTCCCCCTACCGGTGGGGCGTCGTCTCCGTCGAGCTGGACGCGGGCGCGCTGGGGTCCGACCAGCTGCGGCTGACCCGGTTCGTCGGGGTGCTCCCCGACGGTCTGTTCCTGGGGTTCGAGGGGAAGGACCCCGAGTGCCCCCCGGCCCGCCCCATCGGCGAGCACTTCAGCCCCACGCAACCGTTTTGCGAAGTCTTTCTGGCGGTCCCCAAGGAGCGCGAGGGGGTGCCCAGCGTGGCGACCGACCAGACCACCGGCACGGCCGCGGACGCCACCAAGGCGGCGCGCGCGCGCTATCGCGCGACGACCCGCACGGTGGCGGACCTGACCGGCAACGCCGCCGACCTGCAGATGGCGTTCGCGCGCCGCAACGCCGTCATCCTGTTCGGGGACGAGTCGCGGGACGACTACGACGCCATCAAGATCGCCGAGATCGTCCGGGACGGCGCGGGCGCGCTGCTCAACAACGAGGCGTACATCCCGCCCGCGCTGCGCATCGACACCTCCCCGTTCCTGATGGCCGGCGTGCGGCGGCTGCTGGCGCTGATGGTCGCCAAGCAGCGCCTGCTGTCGGGTGACCGCCGCCAGCGCGACGGCGCCAGCATCGAGTTCAACTCGGGCGACGTGACCCGCTTCCTGCAGCTGAGCACGATCAACACGGCGATCCCCGTGCTGGCCTACGCGGCCGCCAACGGCGAGATCAGCCCGTCGCAGCTGTATCTGACGATGATCCAGGTGGTCGGCGCGCTGGCGACGTTCTCCCCCGACGTCGAGCCCTGGAAGCTGCCGGTGTTCGCGCACACCGACCTGCGGGGCACGTTCGAGGAGCTGCTGGCGCGCGCGACGGCGCTGCTGCGCACGACGATCCGCGAGACGCATGTCTCCGTCCCGCTGGACCTCAATCAGTCGGTCTACTTCGGCAAGCTGGACGAGGATCGGCTGCTGACGGCGACGCACTACGTGCTGGCGGTGCGATCCGAGCTTCCCCCCGAGCAACTGCTGCAGCGCCTGCCGGGCCTCTGCAAGATCGCCTCGCAGTCGCAGCTGCCGCAGGTGCTGCGGTCGGCGGCGACGCCCGGGGTCCCGATCCAGGCCACGCACCGCCCCCCGGCCGAGATCCCGGTGCGCGCCGGCGTCACCTACTTCGCGCTGAACCTGCAGAACGACTACTGGCGGTCGATCCAGCAGGAGAAGGGCGTCTCCATTTACCTGCCGCCGCCGTTCGATCCCGCGCACGTGAAGCTGGAGCTGCTGGCGGTGCCGCGGGCGGGTTGACCGAGGTCGGGAGCGAGGTTCGCGATGGACAAGATCAACGAGATCACCTCCGAGTGCTTCATCGCGCTCAGCCAGCTGCGCGAGCTGGACGGCGGCGCGATCGCCCCCGAGGCGGTGCACGGCCGCCTGAAGGGGTTCGTCGACGGGTTGCGCACGCGGGCGCGCGAGTCGGGGTTGTCGGGGCGAGAGGCCGACGACATCGCCTACGCGGTCGTGGCGCTGGCCGACGAGATCGCGATGGGCAAGCCCGAGCCGCTGCGCGGCTACTGGATGGGGCAGCCGCTGCAGCTGGTGTTCTTCAACGAGACGCTGGCGGGCGAGGGATTCTTCGCGCGGCTGACCGAGATCCGCCGCGACCCGCGGCGTTCCGACACGCTGCGCGTCTACTACCAGTGCCTGCTGTTCGGGTTCCAGGGCCAGTACAGCATCCGGGGCGGCGACCTCGAGCTGATGCGCCTCATCGACTCGCTGCGCCCCGAGATCGAGCGGAACATCGAGCCGCCCGACAGCTTGTCGCCGGCGGGCGAGCCGCCCGACGAGCCGCTGGTGCGCGCGTCCAGCAACAACCTGTTTCTCTATCTGGCGCTGGGGATGTTCGCGGCGGCGATCGCCGTGTTCGTGGGGCTCAAGGTCTCGCTGTCGCATCAGATCGCGGATCTGACGGCGCGGGTCGCCGAGCTGTCGCACTGAGGCCGCCATGCTGAAGTACATCTTTGCGGCCATCTTCATCGCGCTGGCCTGGGCGGT
>CAZJMY010000014.1:0-3007 GCA_964546845.1 uncultured Myxococcales bacterium
GCGCGAGATGCTGGCCGTCACCGGCGCGCTGGTCGGCCAGAAGCTGGACGACAGCGTGGTGCTGATGACCGACGGGCGCTTCTCGGGCGCGACCAAGGGCTTCATGGTGGGGCACCTCTCGCCCGAGGCGCAGGTCGGCGGGCCCATCGCCTTCGTGCGCGACGGCGACGTGATCACGCTGGACGTCGACGCCCGCCGCATCGACGTGGCGGCCGACCTGGACGCGCGCCGCGCCGGCTGGAAGCCGCCGGCGCCTCGCTACAAGACCGGCGTGATGGCCAAGTACGCGGCGGCCGTCACGTCGGCGGCCGAGGGCGCTGTCACCCTGCCCGGCCATCAGGGCTGACCATGTCGCTGGCCGCCGCGATCAAGGGGAAGGGGCCGAACGGGCTCGGCTTCGCGTCGACGGCCGAGGAGGCGACCGCGGGGTGCGACCTCACCGGCAAGACGATGCTGGTGACCGGCTGCAACTCGGGGCTGGGCTTCGAGACCATCCGGGCGCTCGCGTTGCGCGGGGCGCGCGTCGTCGCGACCGCGCGCACCGTCGACAAGGCCCGCGAGGCGTGCGCGCGTCTCGCGGGCGACTTCCTGCCCGTCGCCTGCGAGCTGTCCGAGCCGGCCTCGGTCCGGGCAGCGGTCGCGTCCGTGCGCGACGGCGCCGGGCCGGTGGACGCCATCCTGTGCAACGCCGGCGTCATGAACATCCCGACCCCCCAGCAGAAGTTCGGCTGGGAGCTGCACCTGTTCACGAACCACATCGGGCACTTCATGCTGGTGACCGGGCTCCTCGATCGCCTGGCGCCCGCCGGGCGCGTGGTGGTGACGGCCAGCCGCGCCCACCGCCGGGCGCCGCCCGCCGGGATCGACTTCGACAACCTCTCGGGCGAGCGCGGTTACGTCCCCATGCAGGCCTACGGGATCTCCAAGCTGGCCAACATCCTGTTCACGCGGGAGCTGGCCCGCCGCCTGGGCCAGCCCGGCCCGAACGGCGGCCGCACGGCCAACGCTCTCCACCCCGGCGTCATCGCCACCAACATCGGGCGCTCGCTGCCTTCCGTCGCGCAGCTGGCGTTCCGTGTGGCGGGACCGCTGATCCTGAAGACGCCGGCCCAGGGCGCGGCCACCCAGTGCTACCTGGCGGCCAGCCCGGCGGTGGCCCAGGTCACCGGCGGGTACTATTCCGACTGCAACCCCGCCGAAACGACGCCCCAGGGGCGCGACATGTCGCTGGCCGCGCGCCTCTGGGACGCCTCCGAGGCGCTGGTCGCGCGGCTCCCCTGATCGCCGAATCAAGCCGTCGCCTGGTCCCCCTAACAGGGACATGAGACGACCGGCGCGGGCGCGGCGAAGGTGGGCACTTGCCGGGACGGTCGCCGTCGGGCTCGGCTGCGCCGCGTCGGGCGCGGTTTGGGCCCAGACCGTCGACATCGCGGTCGACGGGACCACCCCCGGCGCGCCGATCGAGCGCATCTGGGCCTTCCACGGCTACGACGAGGCCAACGACACGACCGTGCCGGAGGGGAAGGCGCTGCTGCAGACGCTGGGCGCCGTTCACACGACCCCGCCCCACGTCCGGATGCACTTTCTCCTGAACACGGGGAACGGCACGCCGTCGATGAAGTGGGGCTCGACCAACGTCTACACGGAGGACGCGGCCGGCAATCCCGTCTACGCGTGGACGATCACCGACTCGATCTTCGACACGGTCATCGGCGCCAGCACGCTGCCGTTCGTCGAGATCGCGTTCATGCCCCAGGCCCTGTCGACGCATCCGACGCCCTACCAGAACACCACGGTCACGGCCCTCGACGGCGGCGCGTTCTATCCGCCCAAGGACTACACCAAGTGGGGGCAGCTGATTCGCACCTGGGCCGGCCACCTGGACGCGCGGTACCCGAACGTCGCCGCCACGTGGCTGTGGGAGCTGTGGAACGAACCGGACATCGGCTACTTCCACGGCACCGCCGCGGACTACCAGAAGCTGTACGACTACACCGAGGCGGCGATCCACGGGGCGCTTCCCACCGCGCAGCTGGGCGGTCCGGCCGTGGCCGTCCCGACTTCGTCGTTCTTGCCGCAGTTCCTGCAGCACTGCGCGACCGGCACCAACGCCGTCACCGGAAAGACCGGCACGCGGCTGGATCTCGTGACCTTCCACGCCAAGGGCGGCTCCGCCGTCGTCAGCGGTCACATCGAGATGAACCTGGGCCACCAGCTGAGCCTGCACAAGAGCGGCTTCTCGGCGGTGGCGGGGGTGGCGCCGTTCAAGAACCTGCCCATCTACGTCACCGAGGCCGACCCCGACGGCTGCGCGGCCTGCGAAGGGACGCCCACGTCGGCGAACGGCTATCGGTTCTCGCCGGCCTACGGCGCCTACGAGGTGGCGATGATGAAGCACACCCTGGAGCTGGGGGATTCGCTGGGCGTGAAGGTGGGTGGCCTCGTGGCCTGGGCCTTTACCTTCCCCGGCACGCCCTACTTCTCGGGGTACCGCGTGCTGGCCACGAACGGCATCGAGATGCCGGTGATGGGCGCATTCCGGCTGCTCGGTCGCCTCGCGGGGGCGCGGCTGCCCGTCACCAGCAGTGCGGCGATTCCCGTCGGGTCGATCGTCGCCAGCAGCGTGCGCGGCGTGGCGGAGGTGGACGCCATGGCGACGCTGGACGGCGGGAAGCTTCAGGTGCTGGTGTGGAACTACCACGACGACATCGTCACCGCGACGCCGGCGGCGGTGCAGGTCGCGGTGAAGGTTCCCGCCGGCTTCGGCAGCGCCGTCGTCGTCAGCCACGTGCGCATGGACGACACGCACGGGGACGCCTACACCGTCTGGAAGTCACAGGGCAGCCCGCAGGCGCCCTCCGCGGCTCAGACCCAGGCCCTGCAGGCCGCGATGCTGCCGCAGGCGCTGGGCGCGCCGCAGACGCTTCCGGTGGCCGGTGGAACGGTGACCGTCCCGTTCTCGTTGCCGCGGTTCGGGGTCTCGCTGCTCACGCTGGCACCAGCCGGC
>CAZJMY010000015.1:0-9679 GCA_964546845.1 uncultured Myxococcales bacterium
GCGGAACGAGTGGCAGCCCAGCGTGTAGCCGCCGATCAACACCACGTTGATCAGCAGCACCAGCGAGCCGACCCCGACGCCGAACGTCGTGTGGCCGGTCTGCGGGTCGTTGAACATGAACCCCTTCACGACGTCGATCGAGAGAAGGACGATGAAGAGCAGCGCGAAGTACAGCGCGTAGCGGTGCATGTTCTGGATCAGCAGCGGCCACTTGGCCTCGCCGCGGTACTCGTTGCGCGGCTCGCCGACGGCGCAGGCGGGCGGGTCGGCCCAGAACGCCTTGTAGTAAGCGCCGCGGTAGTAGTAGCAGGTCATGCGGAACGCCAGCGGAAAGATCAGGATCAACATCGCCGGCGAGTACTTGATGAAGGGGAGCCAGGCCCAGCGCCACGGCCCGAACACCGCGTGCGGCGACCCGCCGAAGAGCTCGGGCGAGTAGAGCGGCGACAAGTAGTTCCCGTACCAGTAGTTGTCCCCCTGGAGCAGCGCCCAGGTCACGTAGACGATGAACGACGTGAACACGACGAACGTCGTCAGCGGCATGACCCACCAGCCATCTTTGCGGGCGGTGTGTCCGAACTTCACCCTCTTCAGCGGAACGTCGACGGTGGCCATGAACCGTCGCGCAGCATAATCGCGAGCGGCCAACTTTCAAAGGGGCGAGCGCGGCTCACGCCGCCGCGTGCGATCCGGTCCGGCCCGTGCGCGGCCGCGGCGCCGACAAGATCTTCGCGTTGATCGGCACCTCGTTCAAGAACCGCTGCCGCCACCCCAGGTCGGCGATGCGCTCGGCGTGGGCCAGCAGGCGCTGCCGCGCGACCAGCAACGCCGCGTTCGCAGCCTGCTCGTCGCCCGCCGCGCGCAGCGCCTCGGCGTAGGTCCAGCGCACCGCCGACTCACCCTCTTCGATCTCGCCCAGCCGTTCCAGCGCTTCGTGCGCGTGCCGCGCCGCCGCCAGGGCGTCGCCCACGTCGCCGGCTGCCAGCCGCGCGCGGGCCAGGGCCGCCAGCGCCGCCACCTGCAGCGACGGCGCGACCGCCAGCGTCTCGACCGCGGCGCCCGCCTCCCGCGCCGCGCCGTCCAGGTCGCCGGCGGTGGTCAGGATGTCCGCCAGGTAGATCCGGGCGGCGCCCTCCAGCCGCCGCTCGCCCTGCCGGCAGAACGCGTCGACCGCCGCCCGCTCGAGCCGCTCGGCTTCCGCCAGCTCCTTGCCGAATCCCAGCACGCGGCCGAGGTTGTGCAGGACGCCCGCCGAGACCTCGTGCAGCCCCATGCGCTCGCTGGCCAGCAACGCTTGCCGCAGCGCCGCCTCGGCCCGCTGGAAGTCCCCCAGCTCGCAGTACACGTAGCCGAGGTTCGTCCGCACGGTGCAGGCGTTGCGGACGTCGCCCGCCTGCTCGAACGCCTGCAACGCCGCCTCGAGACCCGTCAGGCAGCGCCCGAGATCGCCCGCCGACGACGCGCGCACCGCGCGCACCTGCTGCAACAACGCCAGCGCCTGCGGGTCCAGCACCGCATCGGCCTCGGCCAGCTTGCCGATGGTCGCCATCAGCGGATCCGCCACCTCGTAGCGGGCGCCGAAGATGAGGTAGCTGGCCGCCCAGGACAGGCAGATGATCCGCGCGCTGCGCACGTCGGGATCCTCGCTGCCGGTCACCGACTCGATCTGCCGGACCTGCTCCTCGACGACCTCCAGGCTGCCGCGTTTGGCGGCGGCGATGATGGCCTGCCCGCGCGCCCGGAACCAGTCCGCGCCGCCCCACGGCAACGCGGCCGCCGCCTCCAGCGCGCGCGCCTCGGCCTGCGCCAGCTCGCCCCGCCAGACGTGGCTCTCGGCCTGGACCAGGCGCAGCCGGCCAAGCGTGTCGCCCGCCGCGCCGCCGTCGATGCCGGCCTCCGCGCGCTCGATGGCGGCGCCCAGGTCGTTGGCGGCCAGCGCCTGCGCCGCCGCCCGCTCGTACCAGGGGACGGCGCGCGCCGGCTCGGCACCCCGGCGGAAGTGGTCGGCCAGCACCATCGCGTCGCCGGCGCCCGCCTGCTCGAGCCAGGCGCCCGCCAGCCGGTGACCCAGCTGCCGATCCTCGTCGGTCAGCATCGCGTAGGCCGCTTCGCGCACCAGCGCGTGCGCGAACACGTACTCGACGTCGTCCTGTCGCAGAGGCTGCGCCGCGCGGGCGATCAGCTCGTGGCTGGCCAGCCGCTCGACGGCGTCGACGATCGCCTCGTCCTCGGGCGCGGCGCCCAGCAGCGACGCAATCCCGGCGCGCGAGAACCGCTCGCCGAAGATCGCCGCCGCCCGCAGCACCCGCTTGCCGTCCGCCCCTTCGGCGTCCAGACGCGCCTGCACCATCGCCAGCACCGAGTCCGGCAGGCCATTCGATCGGCCGGCCGCCATCGCGCGGATCAGCTCTTCCAGGTAGAACGCGTTGCCGTCGGCCCGCTCGACGATGCGTCCCACGACGTCCTCGGCGACGCCGGGCAGCGCCTGCTTGACCAGCTGCTCCGCGGCGCGGCGCGACAGCGGCGCCAGCTGGACGGTCTGGCGGTGGCGCGCCATCCACAGATCGGGAAAACGCTCTTCCACCTCGGGCCGCGCGAGCGCCAGTACCATGAACGGCTGGTCGTGCAGGTTGCGGAGCGCGCTGTCCAGAAAGCTCACCGTGCCGAGGTCGCCCCAGTGCAGATCCTCCACCACCAGCAGGACGGGGTGGGCCGCACATTCGGCCATCAGCCAGTCCTCGAACGCGCGGCGCATGCCGTCGCCCATCAGCTGGGGGTTCGCGCGCGCCGCCCGCAGCGCTTCGCGCTGCGCGTCTTCGAACCGCACGTCGGCGATCTCGCCCAGGAATTCGGTCACGCGCTCGCGGATCTCGCGCGGAACGTGCTGGCCGATGCGCGCCGCCAGCTTCTCGCGCCGGGTTTCTTGCGGCTCGCCGTCCAGGACGCCCGCCGCGCGTCGGATCATGCGCGCCAGCATCGCGAACGGAGATCCGGCGCCCACGGAATCCCCGCCGCCGAAGAAGACCTCGGCCCGTTCGGGCTGCCGCTGGACCCACTCGATCAGCTCTTGCCGGAGGCGCGACTTGCCAACGCCCGCGGTGCCGACCACCAGCACTGCCGTGGCCGTCGACTCGGCGACGGTGCCGGCGTACAGGTTCGTCAGCATCGACATCTCGCGCCCGCGCCCGACGAAGGGGGTGGCCTTGCCCAGCAGCTGCCGCTGCACGCCGAACCCGTCGCGCTCGGCGCGCAGGTAGGCCGCCGTTCCGTCGCGCCAGACCTCGAACCGGGCGTCGAGCAGGCCGGCCGCCACGTCGTCCAGGCGGATGGCCCCCGGCGCGGTCCCGCGCAGCAGCAGGGCTCCGTTGTCGATCACGTCCCCCACCGCCGACCAGGTCGAGAAGCGCCCGTGGCCGGTCGACACCACCAGCGGCACGTCGGGCAGGATGCTGCGGATGGCCAGCGCGCAACGCGCCGCCCGCGCCGCCTGGTCGGTGGCCCGCTCGGAGTCGGGCAGCGACACGACCACCGACCCGTCAGGCAGCGGGTGAATCCGCGCGCCGTACTGGCGCACCAGATCCTCTTCCATCGCGACCAGCCGGCGCAGGCGTCCGGCGATCCCGACCTCTTCGGGCGTGGTCGACGGTGCGCTCCACAGCTTCTCGCCGGTCGCAGAGGGCCCGGCGATGACCACGCACGCGATGCGCCGTTCGCTGGCGGTCAACGAAACCGTGGGCGAAACGCGCGGGGCGCGCGCGGGTCGCGACTTGCCGTCGTCGTAGCCCGGCGCCAGGTCGTCCAGCGCCGCCAGGACCGCGATCGCGTCCGGGATGCGCTGCTCCGGGTCCTTGGCCAGCATGCGGGCCAGCACGTCGTCGATCTCCCGAGGGATGTGCGGCGCGACGTCGCGCACACGGGGCGGCTCGACCAGCAGGATCTTCGCGAGCAGCGCGGTGACCGCCTCGGCCTCGAACACCGGGCGGCCCGAGAGGCACTGGAACAGAACGCAGCCCAGCGAGAAGACGTCCGCGCTGGGCTTGATGTCGCGCGCGCCGCGAACCAGCTCGGGCGCCATGTAGCCCGGCGTCCCGATCACCGACCCGGTGCGGGTCAGCTTGCGCGCCCCGCTGGTCAGCCGGGCGATGCCGAAGTCCAGGACCTTCAGGCGATCGATGTCTCCACCCGGCAGGAACAGGTTACCGGGCTTGATGTCCCGGTGAACGACCCCCTTGGCGTGCGCGTGAGCCAGCGCCTCCGCGGTGCGGCGGCCGAGGGCGATCGTCTGGTCGATCGAGGGCAGCTCGCGGTCCAGCCTGTTGGCCAGATCCTCGCCGTCCAGCCACTCCATCACGATGTAGCGGGCGCCGTTCTCGGCCACCCCGTGGCTGATGTAGCGGACGATCGCCGGGTGAACCAGGCCGGCCATGATCGTCGCTTCCTGATCGAAGCGGTCGGCCAACCGGACGTCTCGGCCCGCCAGGATCTTGACGGCGACCGTCGCGCCGGACATCAGGTCCCGGGCGCGGTAGACGGCCCCCATCCCCCCCGCGCCGGCCTGCGCCAGCAGCTGGAAGCGGCCGGCGAGGACGCGCGTCGACGACGAAGCCGGGCCTTGCCCAGCGCCGTCGTCGCGGGAGGTCAAGGAATCCTCCCAGGCCGCCTGTCGGGCGGCACGTCGTCGGGCATGGTTCGCGTTCGCTCACCGTTGCCTTACGGCAACGCCCTCCTAGGATTCCTGCGCGATCGTCCGATCACATGGTCGACTTCGGCAGAAAGACCGTCGCACTTTCGAGATAAGAGGTGCCCGACAGCCGTTTCCCGCTGTCGCTGCAGAGGTCGTACTCGCCGAAGGGCCCCTGGAAGAGGCAGTCACTGGCGCACGAGCTCAGCACGGTCATCGGGCACTTGCTCAAGGAATCTCCGCAGACACGCTCGTCGCTGGTCGCGCCGGGCGGCAGGCAGAGGAACCGGGGCTGGCCAGGCGCGAACACGTTCCCGAAGTACGTCGCCTCGCGCTGGGTGTAGGTGGTCATCTCGCCGCGGCTGGGAAGAAGCGCGGGGTGCAGACCGCGCACCGAGATCTCGCGCTCGACACCCGCCGCGTCGATGCGCGCCAGCAGGCAGGCGCTGACCCACCGCTGGCAGGACCCGTCACACGACCCACCGGACTTCCCCCACTGCGGCGCCAAACCCACCGACCCGGCGAAGCGATAGTTCTGACCGCCCAGCGTCAGGTCCAGACTCTGTTTCGAGTCCAGCGCGCAGGACACCAGGTACTTCATGAACTGCACCGTCGAGGGGTCGGTTACCCCGTCGGGGGACAGGGCGTTCGCCATGAGCGCGTTCGCCATCAGCGCGTTCGCCATCAGCGCATTGGACACCAGCGCGTTCGCCATGAGCGCGTTCGCCATCAGCGCGTTCGCCATCAGCGCATTGGCCATCAGCGCGTTGTTGGTGACGGCGGCGATCGCGATCGGGGCTTCGCTCGGGGCCGCCGTTTGGCCGCCGCAGCCCCCCACCCCCGCCGCGAAAACGATGACACTCAGAGCGTGCGTGAGGCGCTTTGACCGCATGCTCGGGACATCGACCCCCGCATGCTAGTGCTTTAGCGTATTTACGAAGTTTTTGATCGGTTGTTTAAGTAATCAAAATTACGCTATTTTTCTGCCGACCTTCGCGACGACGTCCTGCGCCAGGACCCGGATCTCGTCGTCCGTGATCCCCTTCTTGGTGTCGGACAGGGCCGAGAACCGGGTGTAGAGCTCGTCCAGCTGCTCCTTGTCCAGCGCCAGGCCCAGATCGCCGACGCGGACCTTCAGCGCGTGCCGGCCGCTGTGCTTGCCCAGCACCAGCCGGCTCTCGGGGACGCCGACCGTCTTCGGCTCGATGATCTCGTAGGTCGTGCGCTCTTTGAGGTAGCCGTCCTGGTGGATGCCGGCCTCGTGCGCGAAGGCGTTGCGCCCCACGATCGCCTTGTTCGGCTGGACGCCGACGCCGATGATCTCCGTCAGCAGCTGGCTGGCCGGGAACAGCTGCTCGGTGCGGATGCCGGTGACGTACGGCAACCGGTCGCCGCGCGTCTTCAGCACCATGACGATCTCTTCCAGCGAGCAATTGCCGGCGCGCTCGCCGATGCCGTTGATCGTGCACTCGACCTGCCGCGCGCCGTTCTGGACGGCGGCCAGCGAGTTGGCGACCGCCAGGCCCAGATCGTTGTGACAGTGCACGCTGACGATGGCCGACGAGCCCAGCGCCCGCGCCACCTGCCCGATCAGCGCGCCGTACTCCTCGGGGATGGCGTACCCGACGGTGTCGGGGACGTTCACGGTCGAAGCGCCGGCGCCGACGACGGCCTTCGCGACCTGGATCAGATAGTCGGCCGGGGTTCGCCCGCCGTCCTCGGCCGAAAACTCGACGTCGCCGACGTGCTTGTGCGCCAGCGCGACGGCTGCCGCCGCCTCGTCCAGGACCTGCTGGCGCGTCTTCTTCAGCTTGTACTTGAGGTGGATGTCGCTGGTCGCCAGGAAGACGTGAATGCGCGGCGCGACCTTCGCGCCCTCCAGCGCCTTGGCGGCGCGCTCGATGTCCAGCGCGGTCGCCCGCGCCAGCGCGGCCACCCGCACCGGCACCTCCCGCCCGACCTGCTGCACGGCCTCGAAGTCGCCCACCGACGCGATCGGGAAGCCCGCCTCCAGCACGTCCACGCCCAGCTCCGCCAGCTTGTGGGCCATCCGCAGCTTCTCGGGGATGTTCATGCTGCAGCCCGGCGCCTGCTCGCCGTCGCGGAGAGTCGTGTCGAAGATGCGGACCTGCTGGACCGTCGGAGACGAAGAAGACATCACTCAACCTTGGGTCGCGACAGGGAATTTGGCAAATTTATAAAAGTTGTTGGATCGATAAGCGTTCTTTATGGGTAGCATCGGCGATCATGGAGCTGCACGCCCTGGAAGTCTTCGAGACGGTCGTCGCCGAGCGCAGCTTTTCTCGCGCGGCCGAGAAGCTGTTCCGGACCCAGCCCGCCGTGTCCCTGGCCATCCAGCGGCTGGAGAACGAGCTGGGCGACAAGCTGATCGACCGGGCCGCCAAGGACCTGGTGCCCACGGACACCGGCCGGACCGTCCTGGACTTCGCCCGGCGCTTCCGGAACCTCGAGGACGAGCTGGCGAGCGCCCTCGCAGAGCTGCGCGACAATTCGGCGGGGCGGCTGGTCATCGGCGCGAACGAATCGTCGACGCTGTACCTGCTGCCGCACATCCAGCGTTACCGGGCCAAGTTCCCGAAGATCAAGGTTCAGGTGCGGCGCAGCCAGTCCAGCCGCATCCCGGTCGAGCTGCTGGAGGGGGACCTCGAGCTGGGGGTGGCCAGCTACGACCCCGGCGACGACCGGCTGGTCACCAAGGTCATCTACACGGACGCGCTGGCGTTCGTCGTGTCGCCCAGGCACCGCTTCGCGCGGCGCCGCTCGGTGTCGATCGCCGAGCTCGGAGAGGAGACGTTCGTCGCCCACAACGTCGTGTCGCCCTATCGCGAGCTGGTTCTGCGCGAGTTTCGCCGCCACAAGGTTCCGCTGCGCATGGACGTCGAGATGCCCACGCTGGAGACCATCCGCCGCCTGGTCGCCAGCAGCGACGGGGTGGCGTTCCTGCCCCGGATGGCCGTCCGGCAGGACGTCGAGAGCGGGGCGCTGCGCGAGATTCACGTCAAGGAGCTGCACGTCGAGCGCAAGGTGCGGCTTCTGTACGCCAAGGCCCGTACGCTGAGCCACGCGGCCCGGGCCTTTCTCGAGCTGGTGTAGGGAAATGAGCTCTGCCGGAGCCTGGTTTTTGAGGCTGCGGTACGCCCCCGGGCGCTTATACTCGATTGTACCGTGAGCAAGGCTCCCTCGTCCCCTGCCCCGGAACCTCCACAGCGCAGCGCGAACCCGGATTCGTCGCACCATTCGACAGGCGACCCGACGTGGTCGGCGCGACTGGCCGCCCGCCGGGCGCATGCCAACTGGCGCCCCTCGCGCGACGCCCGCCGCTATGGCATCCAGCTACGGCGCTTCGCGGGGCCGGCGGTCTACGGGCGGCAGCTCAGTCATCTGCGGATCGCGCACCTGACGGACCTGCACGTCGGCCGCATCACCCCGTTCGAGGTGCAGCGCACGGCCGTCGAGATGACGAACGCCGAGAAGCCCGACCTGATCGTCATCTCGGGCGACTTCGTCTGTCACAGCCAGCTCTATCTCGACCAGCTCACGGAGGTGATCCGCCTGTTCCAGGCGCCCGTCATCACGGTGCTGGGGAACCACGACTACTGGTCGGGCGCCGACGAGGTCCGGCGCGCGCTCGAGCGCGGCGGGGCCGAGGTGCTGCGCAACCGCAACACGGTCGTCACCCTCGGCTCGCAGCAGCTGCAGGTGGTCGGCCTCGACGACGCGTACACGGGCCACGCGCGCCGCGAAGAGGCCGTGAAGGGGCTGCGCAAGGACATCCCGCTGCTCGGCGTCTCGCACATCGCCGAGGAGGCGGACGGCCTGTGGCGGTACGGCGTGCCCCTGGTCCTGTCGGGCCACACGCACGGCGGCCAGGTCACGCTCGCGCGCCTTCACGAGCTGGCCGTCGGGATCGTCGCCGGGCACAAGTACGTTCACGGTCTCTACGGCTCGCGCGACCACGCGCCCGATGATTCGCCGAACGGCGCCGTCTACGTCGGCGCGGGCATCGGCGCCGCCGTCGTGCCGTTCCGCCTCGGCGAGCGCGGCAAGCGCGAGGTGACGATGTTCGAGCTGGGCTGCGAGCCGGGCGACTTCGTCGAGCACCACAGCGAGCAGGAGCCGATGAAGGGGCGCAAGCCGACCCAGGCCACCATCGAGCGGCGGGCCGCCGCCGTCCTCCGCAAGCGCCTCCGCCGCGAAAAGCGGCTGCTGGAACGCTGAGCTCTCCAGCGCACGAGCGCCGCTGTCCGCGCGGTTTGGCGCGCGGTCGGCGACTTCGGTCTCAGGCGATCACGTAAGAAACGGCCGTATTTCGCCGGTCACTGCGGTCATGGCGACGGTTTTCGCGCCGCTCTTGGGCGCGCCGGTATGCGACAAAGCTCTTGCGTAAGAACGCAGTGTTGCCATATTCGCGCCCATGCCCAAGTACACCCTCCCAGATCTGGCCTACGACTACGGCGCGCTGGAGCCGCACGTGTCGGGCAAGATCATGCAGCTTCATCACGACAAGCACCACCTGGCGTACGTGAACGGCGCCAACACGGCCACCGAGCAGCTGGCCGAGTCGCGTGCGAAGAACGACTTCGCGAAGATCGCCGCCCTGGAAAAGGCGCTGGCGTTCCACACCTCCGGTCACGTCCTGCACTCGCTCTTCTGGCAGAACCTGGCCCCGAAGGCGGGGGGCGAGCCGACGGGCGCGCTGGCCGAGCAGATCAAGCAGGACCTGGGCAGCTTCGCGGCCTTCAAGAGCCAGCTGACCCAGGCCGCGATGACGATCATGGGCTCGGGCTGGGCGGCCCTAGCGTGGGAGCCCGTCGCGCAGCGGCTGGTGACCACGCAGATCTACGACCACCAGAGCAACATCACCCAGGGCGGCGTCCCGATCCTGGTGCTGGACGCCTGGGAGCACGCCTTCTACCTGCAGTACGGACCCGACAAGAAGAGCTTCTTCGACGCGGTCTGGAACCTGTGGAACTGGGT
>CAZJMY010000016.1:0-11499 GCA_964546845.1 uncultured Myxococcales bacterium
GCTGCTGCAGCCGCCGTTGCTGGTGCTGGCCCACGCGCGCGAGCGGCGCTGGACGCGGCGCTCGGAGGCGCTGCGGGTGATGGAGGCGCACCGCCGCCAGAACGAAGCCACCGACCCCACGCTGACGATCAAGATGCCGCCCCGTCCCGAGGGAGCGGAGTAGCGATCAGGCGGCGCCGGCGTCCGGCGGGCGCCGGAAGAGGCGCAGCAGCCAGCGCTCGGGCAGGTAGCAGGCGAGCAGTAACGTGCTCATGAGCAGCGCGAACCAGATGACGGGGCCGAACATGAGGCCGATCAGCGCGTGCATCGACAGCGCGGCGACCACGGCCACCGGCCGCGTCCAGCGCAGCAGGAACCAGACCGGCGCCGCCACCTCGAACGCCAGCGAGAGGTACTGCAGGACCTGCCATCCCCAGGCCGGGACGGCGCGTCCCAGCAGCCAGGAAATCGCCGTCTGATAGTTGTCGTGCAGGTGGCTCCAGAGGACGTCGCCGCCCAGCCAGTCGCCGCGCATCTTGGCGATGCCGGCGCCCGAGTACATGGCCGCGAGGAAAACCTGGAAGAAGCGGATCACGCCGCCCGAGACGTGCGTGGGCAGCGGCTGGTCGGGGTGCCGGCGCCGCTGGCGCCAGGCGTCGACGCTGTAGCGCGCCCCCGACGGCGTCAGGCACAGCGCGAGCGCCAGCATCGGCCCCAGCTTGCTGACGGTGAACGCCTCGAGCCTGTCGGCGAGCGCGACGTACGCCAGCAACGCCGCGAACACGCCGGCTGCGGCGCGCGTGAAGAGCCCGGCGGCCAGCGCCAGCCCGGAGGCGGTCATCAGAACGGCCACGCCCCAGGCGACGCCGACGGGCACGGGCGGAATGTAGAGCGGCTGCCGCCAGTCGCCCCCCAGGTCCGGGACCCGGAAGCCGGCCGGGCTGAGCCACTCGTCCGCGTGCACGAGGCGCGACGACTGGAACGCGAGAAGGATCAGCGGCAGCGCGATCCGCGCCAGCGCGAGCCGCTCGATCGGCTGCGGCGTGGCCAGCCACGTACGCAGCTTGTCGGACCAGGTCTGGTCGATCACCGCCTGCCTCATGGCGTGGCCTTGGTCGGCGTGGCGTTCTGCTCGGCGCAGCGGTGCTCGCGGTCGGCCGAGGCGGTGACATACCAGTACTTCCGCTGCACCTCCTGCGGGTACTCGGCCAGCGGCAAGCGCTGGTACCGGGGCGCTGCCGTCCCGGCGGGCGGGATGGGGATGCGGAGGCTCAGCAACATCACGCCGCCGATGGGCTGGTCCGGGTGGGCGCGGTTCTGCTCGCGCACGAGGTAGGCGTCCATCGCCTCCAGCACCTTCCGCTGGCGGTAGTGGAAGAACATCGCGCGGTAGAACCGGCTCTCCTTGTCGTCCCGCCGGATCGGAAAGAACGGGCGCACGTCGAGCTCCTCGAAGCGGCCGAGGTCGCATCGCCACGCCTCCGCGCGCCACTCGATGACGTCGCGCGCGGCGTGCGGAAACAGCTCGGCCTCCTGCACGAAGAAGCGCAGCGGCAGCGGCAGCAGGTGGTCGGCGATCTTCCAGCCGGCCCCCTCCGACCAGACGAAGAGGCTGTACGCCGCCGCCAGCACCGTGACGACGCGACGCGCGCGCGGCGACAGCCACGGCTGGGCCATGACGCGGCCGTCCGAGGGGCGCCCGCCGGGCTTGCCCTTGTTCACGGCCGCAGGCATGGACTTGTCCTACAGCAGCCCGGGTGTCGCGTAAACCACCCCAAAAACAAACGGACGTGAGGGCGATCCCTTAACGGGCACTCGCCTTCGGGGTCATTAATCTACATACGGGAGGACCAAGATCATGCGACGGATCATGACGGTTGTGCTCGGGATCGCCTTGATGGCCGTTCCGGCTGCGGCCTTTGCTCGCGGCGGTGGTTTCCACGGCGGCGGTGGCGGCGGCTTCCACGGCGGTGGCGGCTTCCACGGCGGTGGCGGCTTCCACGGCGCTCCCGGCGGCGGCTTCCACGGCGGCGGCGCCTTCCACGGCACCCCGGCGGTGGGCTTCCACGGCGGCTACGGGTACCGCGGCGCCCCGGCTGCCGGCTTTCGCGGCGGCTATCGCGTCGCACCCGGCCCCGCGTACCGCGGCGCCTGGGGCGGCTACGGTTATCGCGCGCCCGCCATCACGGGCATCGGCGGCCGCTGGGTCGACAACCGCTTCTGGCACCCCGGCTACTGGGGCTGGCGCGGCGGCGCGCGCATCTGGATCGGGCCCGGCTGGGGCGTCGGCTTCTACCCGGGCTGCAGCTGGGTCGCCCCCGGTTGGGTCTGGAACGGCGTCCAGTGGGTCTGGCAGGAGGGCTACTGCGCGGCGTACTGAGCTCGCCCGAACCTGATCCGTCGCCTCGGAACGATGACCACGGCCGGCGGCGCCACGCGGCGCCCGCCGGCCGTTCCGTTTGCACTCATCGGCGCGCCGGCTGCCCGCGCCGGCGTCGCGCCGTGATCGCGAGCGCCGCCAGCAGCACCGCGAGCCCTCCGGCCCGAGGAGCCCCGCTCTCGTCGCAAGAGCAGCTGTGGATCCCGCCGGGACGAGCGCCGCTGGCGTCGCCGGTCCCCGAGCCGCCCGCGACGCCGCTGCCTCCGAGCCCGTTGCTCCCGCCCGTCGCCCCGACCTGACCGCCAGTCCCGGACCCGCTCCGCCCCCCGCTCCCCACCGTCCCGCCCGTCGCGCCTCCGTCGGGGATCGGGACGACCGGCCCGCCGGCCGGGGTGACGCAGGCGCCCTTCATGCATTGCTGTCCGGTCGGGCAGATGGCGCCCTCGCAGCCGTCCTGGCATTTGCCCGCCACGCAGACCTGCCCCGCCGCGCAGGTCTGCTTGTCGCAGCCGGTGTCGACGCAGGTCCCCTTCTTCGAGCAGGCCTTCCCCGCGGGACAGTCGCGGCAGCCGCACGGACCCAGGCACGCGCCGTTCTCGCAAACCTGGTTGTCGCCGCAGGTGATGCCGGCGCACGGGTCGACGCAGTTGCCCAGCCGGCAGGTCTGCCCGGCCGGGCAGACGACGCCGTCACAACCCCCGATGCAGCTGCCGCGGTAGCAGACCTCGCCGGACTTGCACGACTTGCCGACGCACAGCGGGTCCTTGCAGAGCTGATCCATCTTGTCGCACACGCTGGGGGGCGAGCAGGGAAATTCGCTGTCGTTGCAGGGGAACACGCACGTCCCCTGGCTGCACACCTGACCCGCTGGACACAGCTCCGGCGCCTCGGGGTTGTCGACCACGCCGTCGCAGTCGTCGTCCAGCCCGTTGCAGACCTCCGTGCGCTTGTCGTTGATCGACTTGCACACGAAGCTCATGCCGCCGTTCGAGCACTGGGTCAGCCCCTGCTGGCAGATGCCCTTGAGGCCCGTGTCGCAATCCTTGCCGCCGCCCGCGCAATCAATCCCCGTGACGTAGAAAACGAAGTCATTGAAGTCGCCGTCGTTCCCGTTGGCGGCCGACTTCGGGTTGGCGCCGTCGCAGCCGTGCCAGCTGGCGGTGCAGGTCGGCTGGTCCTCGAACGCGATGTAGTAGCCGTTCGGGTTCGACGTCGATTGGTAGATCAGCGCGCTGACCCACGGCTTGCCGTTGGTGGTCCCCCCCGCCGGCGAATGGTCGTTCAACTCGGCCTGCGAATACTTGGTCTGCGTGCACTTGCTGCCGGCGACGCCCACCAGCGCGAAGCCCACCGGCCCGCCCGTCCAGTGGGGATCCGTGCGGATGTTGGCGGCGAAGTCGGGCAGGGGGTCCGCCCACGTGTGCTGGCCGGGCTGGGTCGACATGCGCGTCGCCAGCGGACAGAAGCCATTCTCGATGCAGGAGATGCCGTTGGGCGGGGCCGCTTGTAGGTTGCCCGGGACCATCGGGTAGATCGCCGTCGGGACGGTCGGCGGGTTGGTCGTCGCGTTGTACCAGCCGAGCGGGTTCTTGCAGTCGCCGCCGTGGAGAACGATCGTGCCGCTCAACCCGCACTGCGGCGAGAAGGTGCCCGGCGTCATGTGGGCGTCGCGCGTTTGATCCATCCCCACGTCACCGCGGTACATGAACAGGCCGTTCAACGTGTCGGCGTCCGCTGGGAATCCGCGCCCGGTCACGCAACAGGCCAGCTCGGCGGGATTCGCCGGCTGCGGCATCGACTCGCCCGTCGGCTGCGACACCTGAGCGACGGCCGAACCGCCGCCCGCGACGAAGACCAGACCGAACGCGGCTAGCCGAATTTTGGGCATAGCAAAGCTAAGAGGGGAGGCCATCGGCCGATCTTGCGTCATTTCCGGGCTGCCGGGAAGCCTGTTGCCGGCAGGATCCGGCCGAGGTAAACCGGACGCCTCTTTTGGGAGGACACGATGGAGTACCTGCTCGTTCGGCAGTTCGTCCGGTCGTTGAAGAACCTGGACGCAATCCTCGACAAGGCGCAGAAGCATGCCGAGGCGCGTAAGTTCGATCCGGACAACTACTTTGGGATGCGGCTTTTCCCGGACATGCTGCCGTTTTCGGCCCAGGTGCGGATCGCCTGCGACACGGCCAAGGGGACGGCGGCCAACCTGGCCGGCAAGGAAGCCCCCAAGCACGAGGACACCGAGAAGACCTTCGTCGAGCTGCGCGGGCGCATCGCGAAGTGCGTCGCCTACCTGGAGACGTTCACCGAGAACGACTTCGCGAACGTGAAGCCTGACGCCCTCATCAAGCTGCCAAACCGGCCGGGGAAGGCGCTGCGGGCCCGCCACTACCTGGTCGCGCGCCAGGTGCCGAACTTCTACTTCCACGTCACGACGGCCTACGACCTGTTGCGGTCGGGCGGCGTCGAGCTGGGGAAGGCCGACTACCTGGGCGCGCTCGACTTCGTCGACGTTTGATGCCCGCGCGCGCGCCGACGGGAGGTCCCGGCTGATCCTCGCCCCGCGCAGAACGGCGGGTCGCATGGCCGTGGCCGCGGCGCTGCTCGCCGCGGTCGCGGGGACCGCGCGCGCCGACGAAGACCAGGAGCCCGCCCGGGCGCCGCGCGAGACGACCGACGCGCCGGACGGCGACCTGCCCCAGTCCGAGTCGACGGAGGCGGAGGAGCGATCCGTCATCCAGACCTACTACCCGCCGCCGGTCGAAGGACCGGCGCTGCGGCTGCCCGAATCACCGACGCGCCTCTACGTCGACGCCGCCTACAGCGACAGCAAGGATCTCTCCGCCCTCCCCTACATCGCCGGCAGCGGCACCAACCTCCGGTTCGCGCTGGGCGGCGTCTGGCGGTGGCGCCGGTTCTCGTTCGAGGCGGAGGTCCCTTTCGCGAACGTCACGTCGCTGGACGTCACGATGGTGCCGGGCGGCGTGCCGACGCCCGAGAAGCAGACCGGCACCGCGTTCGGCGACGTCCGACTGGGCGCGATCTGGACGACCCGCCTGGCGGGTGAGGCGCTGATCGCCGGCGTCGGGTACCGCACGCGGCTGGCGACGCACACGACGCGGTTCAACTTCTTCCTGCAGACCAACGGCGAAGAGGTCTCGTACGTCTTCCCGTACTACTTCCACCTCGAGCCGACGGTCATCGTCGGCGGGGCGCTCGGGCGGTTCACCTACGTCGTCAACGAAGGCATCCTGGGCCTGATCGGTCCCGACGGCGATTTCTTGGGCATGCACATCGTCGTGCCGACGGTGGTGTTCTGGGACTCCCACGTGGCGGTCAGCTACGCGCCGTTCGATTTCCTGGGCGCCTCCGTCGAGCTGGGGACGGACGTGCAGATCAACGACAAGGGCGACAACCCGCAGTTCCCGATCGAAAACTGGCGGTCGCTGTGGCTCGCGCCCGCGTTGCAGTTCCACATCGGCGATTGGCGAATCGACGCGATCGCCCGGCTCGGTTTTGGCCGCAAAACCGAGCAGTTCGGGGTCCTCGAGTACATCGGGACCAGCTCCTACACACTGCGGCTGACGCTGGCTTTCAACTAACCGCCGAAACGCTTAGGCTACGGCCATGCGTCTTCGGAGCTTAGCCTCGTCATTGGTGTTTTGCGGCAGCCTCGCGGCACTGAGCGGCTGCTCGTCCAGCAGCGGGCAGCGCCCGGATGCCAGCCGCGACGGGTTGACCTACGACCTGTCCCTGGACTTGCCGCCCGGCTGTCCGCCGGCCCAGGCGAACGAAAAGGGAATCGGCGCGCCCTGCACGCGCGGAGGGCATCAATGCACGAACGGCCTCTACTGCGCGTGTGACACCAACCTGGGCCTCACCTTGAACGGCGTCCCGTGCATCTGCACGGTGGCGGGGCTCAACCCCCAGACCAAGAACCCGGACCCCTGCAGCACGCAGCCAACGAACGTGTGCGGGTCGGGCGCGACCTGCTGCAATTACCAGAGCACCGCGTACTACTGCAGCCCCAACGTCTGCCTTCCGGGCGGCGCATGCATCGACTTCTCGAACGGCGGCGGGTAGGACCGCAGGCCGGTCAGCGGCACATGGGCGCGTTGACCGGGGTCGTCTTGCAGCTGGCGCCGAAGCAGCAGTAGCCGCTGGCGCAGTCGTGCGCGCCCGAGCAGTCGGTGACGCAGCTGGTGCCGCTGCAGCGGACGGCCTCCGCGCAGGCGTTCCCGCCCGTGCACGCGATGTGGTTCGTGGCGGCGCTGGCGGTGACGCCGGACGCGCAGCTGGACGGGCCCGTGCAGGTGACGGTGCAGTTGTTGCCCTGGCAGGCCACGGCGCCCTTGCAGGCGCCGTCCCCCGAGCAGGTGATCGTGGCCGTGTCGCCGCCGCCCGCGATGGCCGCCGTGCACGAGCCGGCCCCGCTGCAGGTCAGGTCGCACGTGCCGACGCCGCCGCCGCAGTGAATCGGCTGCGAGCAAGCGTGGTCGGCGCAGGTCACCGTGCAGGCCGTGGCGCCGCGACAATCGATCGGGACGTTGCACCCGCCGGCCGAGCAGGTGACCCGGCAGGGCATCCCCATCGGACACACGATCGGCCCGTCGCACCGCGCGCAGGGCCCGCCGCACACGAAGACGCAGCTCCCCGCCGAGCAGGCGCCGCCCGCCGCCAGGCAGCTCGCGCAGCCCGCGCCCAGGTCCGGTGACCCGCAGATGGGCGGCACGCCGCCGTCCGTTCCCGGGGAACCGCCCAGACCGGAGACGCCGCCGCCGCCGGAGACGCCGCCACTGCCCGAGACGCCGCCGGCGCCCGTGTCGCCGGTGCCGCCCGTTGCTGCCCCGCCGCTTCCGAGCCCCCCGGCGCCGGAGCTGTCGCCGCCGGTCCCCGGGGCACCGCCCGACGCCGCCCTGGCGCCGCCCGAGCCACCGGTCCCGCCCACGGTGCCGCCCGTGGGAAGACCGCTGCCGCCGCCGGTCGCGCCGGCCGTTCCACCCAATCCGCCCTCACCGGCCCCACCGGCACCGGGGCCTTCGCTGGAGGACCCGCCACGCCCGCCTTCGCCGCCGGAGGTCCCCCCGGCCGACACGCCCCCGGTCCCGTCCGTCGTGCCGCCCGTGCCGCTGCCACCGGTGCCGGTCACGACCGTCATGCCGCCGGTCCCGCTGGGCGCGGTGGTGATCGCCGACAGCCCCGACCCGTCCACGCGGCAACCCGTCCCGGCGAGCATCGCCAGGACGGTGATCCCCGCTATGGAGAGCCGCGAGCTTGCGTTCACTCGACCCGTTCCTCGAACGCGCGCCGTCGCGCCCGACCGGACGTCTTCCGTTCGGGGAGGTCGGCTAGAGGCTGCCCTTGTCGATGACGATGGCGACCTTGACCCACTGCGGGACGTGGTTGCCCGTCGGCGCCCCCTGCATCACGTTCTGGCCGGGCAGCCACACCGGCGCGCGGCTGGGATCGCCCGCCTGATCCTCGCTGGCGATGACGCCCGTGAACCAGAGCTGCGGCTGCGAGCTCTGGATCCCGTTGTTGTTGATCTGCGTGCCGTACGGGCGGCGCGACGAGTACGCGACCCAGTAGAGCGTGCGGCCGCGGAACGTGCCGACGTCCGGGCTGAACCGCGGCCACGAGTTGTCGAAATTCATCGAGCCGCCGTTGGCGTTGTCGAGCCGCTTCGTGGCGCCACCGTCGATCGGCACCCACCAGAGCTTGGCCGACGAGTCGTCGTAGCCGTCGCAGCTGCCGGTGCCGTAACCCGCCGACCCGTTGTAGTTGATGTCCGGGTCGTTGCCGCACGTGCTCTGGTTGAAGACCACGTACTTGCTGTCCTCGCTGATGCACGGGTAGTAGTTGGTGAGACCGTTGCCGCGGTTGACCAGCACCTTGGCGTCGTCGTTGACCGTCTTGCCGTCCGAGGTGGCGATCGCGATCTGGCCGCCCTTCTTGAGGTCGCCGTTCAGACCGCCGGGGTTCCCCGTCGCGTCCGCGGGGGGCAGCGTGTTGAACGACGTGAACGCCAGGTACTTGCCGTCGTGGCTCCAGAACGGATCCGACTGATAGGGGTCCGGCGGCGACTTGAACAACGCCCCATTCGCGGGCGGTGTCAGGGTGGCGGACGTTCCACTGACCGTCACCTGGTTCAGGAACAGCTTGGCCTTGTACATGCTGACCATGGCGCTGTTGTCGGGGCCCCAGGCCGTCTCGGTGGCGAAGGCGTCCTTGCGGTACTGCTCCCAGTAGCAGGTCGAGTCGACCGTCGGCGAGGCGTTGGGGTCGTTGCAGCCGTTCCCGCCCGTCCGCGTCGGGTTGTTCAGCAGCAACGACTGCGCGCCGATGTCCAGCAGCTCCCAGTTGGCGGCGTTGTAGCTGGACGAGCCGCCGATGGTGAGCGCCATGAACTTGCCGTCGTTCGTGATCGTGTGGCAGCCGATGCAGTGACCGCCCGCTTGACCGGCGTTCCAGGCCTGGGGGGCGCCCTGGTAGGGCGGCGTCGAGTTGGGGCCGCCGTCGTCGGTCCAGACCAGCTGCGGTGCCGGGTTGGTCTTGGAGAAGTCGTAACGGAAAATGGCCGTCCCGTTCTTGGGCAGCTGGGTCGTGTCCTGCAGGCAGTACGTCCCCGGGCTGGCCGCCGTCGCGCTGGGGCAATACGGCTGGTTCGGCAACACCGTCCAGAAGTAGAGGCCGCCCGTCAGGCCCGACTGCGCCCAGTCGACGTTCACCGGCGCCGATTCGACGGGCGCACGGTTGCCGTCGGAGACGCGGGCGGTGTTCTGGATGTCCTCGGTCTCGCACGACGGGACCAGCAGCTGCGTCAGCGTCACGGGGATGGTGACGTAGCAGTTGCTCGACGAATTGGGGTTGCTGGCGCCGGTCTCGCACGCGCCGTAGTAGTTCAGGTTGACGTTGTTGGTCCGGCTGGTCTTGAAGTTGAGGCGCGCGATGCTGCCCGACGTGGCGATGTGCACCTGAATGGGGCCCAGGTTCTCGGGGAACAGCGACCCGTCCAGCGGGTACTGGATGGTGGTCGTCCCCGAGGCGTTGTTGTCCAGCTTCCCTTCGGAGCCGGTGTCGAACGCCGCGCAGCCGCCGCTCTTGTCGAAGTCGGAGCAGGTGAAGTTGCCGCTGAAGGTGGCGACCAGCATCGCGCTGCCGCTGATGTTCCCGCTGAACGCGGTGATGGTGTACTGCCCGGGGGCGCTCACCGTCGTGTTGCCGCCCGAGATGTTGAGCCCCGCCGAGGGGCTCGACGACCAGTTCACCTTGCTGGTGACGTCCTGGGTGCTGCCGTCCATGAACGTGCCCGTCGCGGTGAAGCTGGTCGACCCGGACAGCGTCCCCGGAACCGACCCCGCCGACAGCGAGAGCTGCGTGTTACCCGGCGAGACGCTGATGCCGGTCAGCCCCGGAATGGTCGGCATCGGCGGCGCGTTGCCGCTGCCGCCCGTCCCGGAGTGGTTCCCGGAACCACCGGAGCCGCTGGTGGTCGCGCCGGTCTTCACGCCCGCGCACCCGGACCCGGAAAGGGCGGCGGCGGCGACAGCCCCGGCAAGGCAGAACGTCAGAAGGAATAGGCTGGGCGAAGGTCGTGAACGCATAGTCTTGCTCCAACGCTGGGGGACGCGGCGCGGGGGGCGCGATTTGCGAACCCTCCCGGGCAATCTAGCGGGCGACTATACTGCGGGCCGCCATCGCCCGCTACAGCCGAAAAGGCGTGTCTCTGGGCGCAAATCGACGAGGCCCGCGCCCCGTTGGCGTGACGCGCCGCCGCCAGCTTGACCGGAACGGCGCGTGTGCCTGACGATGGGGCGATGAGCCCTTTGCGCCTTCCTCGAACCCTGACCGTCACCCTGACTTTGTCCGCGGCGCTGGTGGCCGGCGCCGGTGGGGCGCTGACCGGCTGCGGCGGCGGCCTCAAGTACAAGGTCGACGATTCGTCCCTGGACGCCGTCCCCTCGGGGGAACGGGCCGACGTGTTCGCCGCGCAGAACGACGTCGAGGTGGCCAAGAGCGAGCAGCGCACCGCGAAGAGTCAGCTGGAGGCGCTGGGGCGCGACCGGGACATCGCCAAGAAAGAGAAGGAGCAGGCCGACCTGGAGGTCGAGAAGGCCGCCACGGAGACGGAGTCGGCCAACGCGTCGCACGACGAAAACCGGGCGAACGCCGCCCGCCACGGCAAGGAGGTCGCCGACCTGGGCGTCCGGGCCGCCGAGGCGAAGCTGGCCTGGCTGGACGAGAAGCAGGACTGGCTGGAAGCCGTGCAGAAGGCGGCTGACGCCCACCAGGCCGCCGCGCTGGCAAAGGTCGAGCTGGAGAAGGCCAAGCTGGCCCAGAAGAAGGGGATCAAGCCGGACAGCGACTTCTCGGTCGATCACTTCCAGGACCAGTGGAAGGACAAGAACGACGACTGGCAATCGGCCAAGAAGTCGGCCGAATCCGAGCAAAAGGACGCCGAGAGCAAGGAACAGAAGTGGAAGGAGCTGACCGAGCAGCAGTCGAAAATGAAGGGGTGAGGTTCCTGCTGGTCATCGCGGGGGGCCTGGACTAGGCTGATCTCTCGGGGAATTCTTGAGCACGAGCGACCGAGAAGCCCTGCTGGCCAGCGTGGCTGCTGCAAGAGCCGAGGCGGTTCCGGAGCGCACGGAACCGGAGCGGTCGGAGTACGTCCCGCAGCTGGAGACCGCGCGGATCCTGGTCGTCGACGACGAGAAGGTGATCCGGGAGATCCTGGCGGACTTCCTGACCATGGAAGGCTACATGGTCCACGCCGTCGAGGACGGCGCGCTGGCCATCGAAGAGCTGCACCGCCGCAGCTACAACCTGGTCATCTCGGATCTGAAGATGCCGAACCTGGGCGGCCTCGAGCTGATCCAGCGCATCTCGGAAGAGAGCATCCCGGTGCTGACGGTCATCATGACCGGGTTCGGCACGGTCGAGACGGCCATCGAGGCGATGAAGAAGGGCGCCTACGATTACATCCTCAAGCCGTTCAAGGTCGAAGAGGTCATCCACATCGTGCAGCGCGGCCTGGACCGGCAGCGGCTGCAGCACGAGAACATCCGCCTCAAGGACGCGCTGTCCATCTACAAGATCAGCGAGGCGATCGCGACCTCGCTGTCCGTCGAGAAGGTCCTGGA
>CAZJMY010000017.1:0-1913 GCA_964546845.1 uncultured Myxococcales bacterium
CGAGATGACGTGAAGGCTCTGGTGCAGGTTGCCACCGTTGGTCGTCCCGACCGCCTTGCCGGTCAGCACCAGCGGCACCGTGACGTGAACTTCCTGCTCCAGGTCGACGCGCAGGAAGTCGACGTGCACCAGGCGCCGCGAGAGCGGGTTCACCTGCGCCTCGCGCACCATGGCGGTGACCTCTTCCGACTTGCCGCCGTCGCCGGCGATCGTCAGCGTGAGGACCGTGTTGCGGCGCCGCTCTTTATCCAGCGACGAGAGCAGCTCTTTCTCGTCGAACGTCACGGCCACCGGCTCCTGCTTGCGTCCGTAGACGACGCCCGGGACCTTGCCGGCCGCGCGCACCTTGCGCGAGCCGCCCTTGCCGATACCCGACCTGACCTCGACGTTGACCTTTGCGAAATCCATGACTTCCGTTCCTTTTTCTATGGGCGTTCAGATGAACAGCGAGCTGATCGAGTCGCCGTGGTGGATGCGTTTGACCGCCTCGCCGAGCAGGCGCGCGACGGGCAGGACCTTGATCTTCGGGCAAGCCTTCACGTCCGGCCGGACCGGCACCGTGTCGGTGATGATGAGCTCTTCCAGGGGCGAGGCCATGATGCGCTCGATGGCCGGCGGCGACAGCACGCCGTGGCTGGCGCAGGCGTAGACGGCGCGCGCCCCCTGCGCCTTGACCGCCTGGGCGGCGGCCGTGAGCGTGCCGGCCGTGTCGACCATGTCGTCGACGATGATGGCGTCGCGTCCCTTGACGTCGCCGATGATGTTGACGACCTCGCTGACGTTCGGGGCGGGGCGCCGCTTGTCGATGATGGCCAGGCTGGTGCCCAGCCGCTTCGAGTAGGCGCGCGCCCGTTCGACGCCGCCCGCGTCCGGCGAGACGATGACCGCCTCCGACGAGAAGCGCAGCCGCAGGTCGTCCATCAGGACCGGCATCGCGTACAGATGATCGACCGGGATGTTGAAGAACCCCTGGATCTGGCCGGCGTGCAGGTCGATCGACAGCACGCGGTCGACGCCGGCCGCCGTCAGCAGGTCAGCCACGAGGCGCGCCGAGATGGGCGTGCGGGGCTTGCTCTTGCGGTCCTGGCGCGCGTAGCCGAAGTACGGGATGACGGCGATGATCGAGCCGGCCGAGGCGCGCTTGAGCGCGTCGATCATGACCAGCAGCTCCATCAGGTTGTCGTTGGCGGGCGCGCAGGTCGGCTGGACGACGAAGCAGTTCACGCCGCGCACGTTCTCGTTGATCTCGACGTAGACCTCGCCGTCGGCGAAGCGGGTCACCTCGGCGCGGCCGAGGGGCGTTTCGACGTAACGACAGATGGCCTGCGCCAGCTCGCGGTTGGCGTTACCACTGAATATTGTGAGGGCTTTGAGCACGACGAATCGCCAGGGGGGGCCCCGGGGAGCGCGAATCCTGCCACCTGCGCCCGCCCTGGTCAATCGCGACGTGAGGGCGACGACGAGGCCGCCGGATCAGGGGAAACGCCAGGATTTCAGAGACGCCAGGAGCCGGATTTTTGGATGGTCCGGAGCGTCCTGGCGCTTGACCGAACGGTGTTAGCCTAGGGCGAGATGGGGCAGGCCGCCGTCACGGCCGAGCAGGGGTTGGTGGAGACCACGGTCCCCGTCGTGTCGATGCCCGAGGTCGGGGGGTTGTTGGCCCAGTGCTGGTGCTGTGCGTCGACGGACGCCCCCGCCGCCAGCACGTGGACGCCCACGTTGCCGACCCCGTAGCAGTAGACCGAGTTCGCCGTCGCGTCGCAGGCGTTGCTGGGCGGGGTGATGACCCACTTGGTGCCGCCGCCGCCCGGCAGCGCGTTGAACCCGATCTCGTCGCCCCCGTTCGCGTGAACGCTGTTCCCGATGAAGCTGGTCAGCGTGCTGGTCGTGTTGAACAGGATCCCGCCCACGTT
>CAZJMY010000018.1:0-16058 GCA_964546845.1 uncultured Myxococcales bacterium
GTTCACCAACCAGGTGCAGGTCGTGTTCGTCATCGACAAGGCGGGGCCCACCATCACCATGACGGCGCCCGCCAGCGGCGACGTCGTCGGCGGCGTCATCAACATCTCCGCGACGGTCACGGACGACTCGGGCGTGCTGGATTCGTCGGTGGTGGCCGTCATCTCCAACCAGGACACGCCGCTGTTCGAGCTGCCGCTGAAGGCGCAGGGAAGCGGCATCTACGGCGCCCTCTTCGACACGTCGAACCTGACCCGCTGTCCCGAGCCGCCGTCCTCCGACCTGTGTGTGGTGTTTCCGAACATCTCGTTCCGCGCCGTCGATCTGGTCGGCAACCAGTCGGTCGTCGCGTACGGCTTCTCGATCGACAACATCGCGCCCGTGGCCGACCTGGATCCGCCGCTCATGCGCGGAATGACGCTCACCCTGACGGGCTACCAGTGCTCGTTCGCCTTCGATCCGCTCTCCGTCAACCAGGAGATCGGGGACATGCCCAACGACGGCTGCATGGTCCCCCAGGTGTTCGACCTGCGCGCCCGCATCGAGGACGACGGCAACCGCGGCAGCGAGGTGAAGGTCACCCCCATCTCGCTGGTCGATCCGGCCAACACGAACGTCTTCATCATGCCGGCCTCCGTCAACCAGCCGCTGGTCGTCGACAGCAACGGCGACGGGCGCTGCGACGAGGTCAACCCGCTGCTGACGCCCATCAGCCCGACCGCGCCCCCCACCCCCGGTAGCGGCGTCCTGCAGGTTCGCCTGGGTCCCGTGCCGCCGGCCGGCAAGGCCGACTTCGAGCCCGACCCCACGCTGCCGGCGAACGCGCCCTGCGCGAAGGGGACGGCCACGGCCCCTCCCCCGCGGCTCTGCAACTCGTTCCAGCAACCGACGATCGCGATCGGCTATTCGGACGGCGAGCCCGCCATCTGGTCCGTCGAGCCCATCGACCGGACGTTCCACTGCTTCGGCAACCAGCTGGACACCTTCGCGAACAAGATCCCGGAAGGCTGGAACTGCATCGCCGTCCAGACGCGCGACAAGGCCGGCAACCAGAGCGTGTCGGTCCCTATCCGGGTCTACGTGAAGTACGACGCGACCGGCGGCTTCTGTCCGACGCCGCCCGCCAGCGCCGGCCCGCCGCCGACCTGCACCGGGACCTACGATCCCGCCGCCAAGACCTCCGCCATCGGCGTCTGCAGCGCCCGCAGCTTCCCGAAGCAGCTCACGTACTACTGCCTGCCCGGCGACTGCTGACCGCCGGCCCGCGCTATCCTTGCCGGACATGCGCGAGGCGCGGGTCGTCGTCGAGGGTCTGGTCAAGCGCTTCGATCGGGCAGCATCCAAGGCCGCCGTCGACGGGCTGTCCTTCGCGGTCGCGCCCGGCGAGATCTACGGCCTGCTCGGCCCCAACGGCGCCGGCAAGACGACCACGCTGCGGGTGCTGGCGGGGCTGCTGGCGCCGACCGCGGGCCGCGCCGTCGTGGCCGGCGTCGACGTCTCGGTGGACCCGCTGGCCGTGCGCCGGCAGCTGGGGTTCCTCACCAACACGACCGGGCTCTACTCGCGCCTGACCGGCCGCGAGCTGCTGGACTACTTCGGGCGGCTGCACGGCATGCCCGACGACGCCGCCCGCGCCCGGGTCGCCGCGCTGACGGAGATCCTGAAGCTGGCCCCCTTCATCCAGCGGCGGTGCGAGGCGCTGTCGACGGGTGAGCGCCAGCGGCTGTCCATCGCGCGCGCGATGCTGCACGATCCCGCGGTGCTGATCTTCGACGAGCCGACCGCCGGCCTGGACGTGCTGGCGTCGCGTTTCCTGCGCGCCTTCGTGGCCGCCGAGCGCGACCGCGGCAAGGCGGTCATCTTCTCGACCCACTACCTGGCCGAGGCCGAGCTACTGTGCGACCGCATCGGCCTGCTGCACGAGGGGCGGCTGCTGGCCGAGGGGACGCCCGCCGCGTTGCGCGCCGCCGCCGGCGACGCGCCCAGCCTGGAAGAGGCCTTCCTGCGCCTGGTCTCCGGCGAGCCGCGGCGCGCGGCGCCCGAGGCCACGACGTGACCCTGCGCCCCGCGCTGCTGGTGGCCGGCAAGGAGCTGCGGGAGACGCTGCGCGACCGCCGCACGATCGCCGTGATGGTGCTGTTCCCGCTGGTCGTCTACCCGCTGGTGTCGCTGGTGACCGCCCAGGTGCTGGCCGCGCGCGTCGCCCGCGTCGACGCGCACGTCGCCCGCGTCGCCGTCCAGGGGCCGCCCGCGCTGGCCGCCGACGTCCGCCGCGCGCTGGCCGGACCCGAGGTGATCGTGGCGCCGCCGGCTCCAGCGACCGATCTCTCGACGGGACGGGTCGACGCCATCGCCGAGGTGGCTCCCGGCGCCGCGGGGCAACCGCCCGCCGTGCGCATCCTCTACGACGAGACCCGCGAGGAGTCTGCGGCCGCCCGCGACCGCGTGCAGCGCGCGCTGGAAGCCCGGGCCGGCCCCG
The DNA here is from genome assembly GCA_964546845.1 of uncultured Myxococcales bacterium. GTDB lineage: Bacteria > Myxococcota_A > Polyangia > Fen-1088 > Fen-1088 > JADGRB01. The sequence goes on from CAZJMY010000018.1 coordinate 2,478, forward strand.
CCTGCGCCGCCGCCTTTGCCGTGACCGCCTCGGGGATCGCCCCCAAGGCCCAGGTCAGCGGCTATCTGCTGTCCAAGGTGCTGCCGCTGGTGGTGGTCGTGATGGTGATGCTGGGCGCCTTCCACCCGGCGATCGACATCACCGCCGGCGAGCGCGAGCGCGGCACGCTGGAGACCACGCTCTCGGCGCCCATCGATCGCTCGGCGCTGATGGCGGGCAAGGTCCTGGCCGTCGCTGCGCTGGCCTCGCTGACCGGCTTCCTGAACCTCGCCTCGATGTCGCTGACGGTGCTCGAGGGGGCGCGGCTGGCCGGCGGCGCGGGCGCAAGGCTGGCCATCCCCTGGCGGCAGGCCGCCGCCGCCTTTGCCGTCGTCCCGCCGACGGCGTTTCTGTTCGCCGCGGTCATGGTCGCGATCGGCGCGCTCGCCCGCAGCTTCAAAGAGGCGCAGACGCTGCTGACGCCCGTCTACTTCCTGTGCATGGCGCCGGCTCTGACGGCGGGGCTGGGCGACTTCCGTCTCTCGGGTGCGACGGCCCTGATCCCGGGCGTCGGCGTCACGCTGCTGGCCCGCGACCTGGTGCTCGCGCGCGCGTCGGCCGGGCTGGCCGTCGTCGTGCTGGCCAGCACGGCCCTTTACGGCGCGGTCGCGCTGCTGTTCGCCTCGCGCCTCTATGACTCCGAGCGGCTGTTCTACAGCGACGACGGCCGCCTGGGACTCGGCGCGTGGCTGCGGCAGCTCGTCGTGGGCAAGCGCGGCAGCCGCGTGAGCGACGACCTCGTCGAACGCGATGACGAGCCGCCCACGGCCGGTGGCGCCATCGCGGTCTACGGGGTCGCCTGCGTGCTGCTGTTCTTCGTGTTCGTGCCGCTGCAGAGCTGGCGGCTCGAACCCGGGCTGGCCATCACGGAGTGGGTCGGCCTCGGCGGGCTGGTGTGGATGACGGCGCGTGGCCGCGGCCAGACGGTGGGCGGCTTGATTCGCCTGCGCCGGGCGCCGGCGGCAGCCTTCGCGGGCGCGCTGTTGATCGGTTTGTCGGCCTGGCTGGTGGTCGGGCTGGTCGCCGAGTGGATCCTTCCGCCTCCCAAAGAGGTCGTCGAGCACCTGCGCCACACGATCGCGCCCGCGTCCGGCGACCGCAGCCTGATCGGCACGCTGCTGCTGATGGCGGTGACGCCTGCCATCTGCGAGGAGGCGCTCTTCCGCGGTCCCATCCTGCGCGGGCTCGCCACGCGGTTCTCGCCGGCGGTGGCCGCCATCCTCACGGGGATCCTCTTCGGCATCTACCACGTCGACGTCTGGCGCCTCGTACCGACGGCGCTGCTGGGCGTCGGGCTCTCGGCGATCGCGCTCGCCTCGGACTCGATCCTGCCGTCGATGCTGGCGCACTTCACGAACAACGCCTGCATCGTGCTGCTGGCGCGCGCCCACGCCGACGACACGCAGGCGCTGCCCACCGGGACGAAGATTTCGCTGCTCGCGGTCGGCCTGACCGTGCTCGCGGCGGGAATCGCCTGCTTGCTGCGGGGCAGCAGAAAAAGGGCGCTTTTGTAGCCCAGTTCACCGAGTTTTCTGCGGTGGAGCCAGTTTTATGCTACAAACGGAGACATGTCAGCTCACGACGCGCAGCATCCCATCGCGTTGCTCCGGAAATGCGACGTGCTTTCCGAGACGCCGAACGAGACGCTCGAGCGACTGCTCCCCGGGCTCAGCGTCGGCACGTACAGACCGCGCCAGGTGATCTATCTGCCCGGTGACCGCGCCCAGGGCGTTCACTTCCTGACCAGCGGCCGCATCAAGATTTCCAAGGTCACGCGCGACGGGAAGGAGTTGACGCTGGCGTACCGTGGCGAGGGCGACTTCTTCGGCGAGCCGTGCCTGCTCGACGGCGGCCCGCGCGAAGAGATGGCCGAAGCCATGGACGCCTCGGTGACCGTCGAGGTCTCCCGCGAAGCGCTGGACGAGCTGCTGAAGTCGGACGGCGGCGCCGCCTACAAGTTCGGGCGCGCGCTGATCGCGCGCCGCAAGGATCTGGAAGCGCGCGTCGAGCAGCTGATCTTCAAGGACGTGGGCGCGAAGCTGGCCGAGCTGCTGCTGAGCCTGGGCCAGGAGCACGGCGTCTCCGATCAGCGCGGCCTGGTCGTGGGCCTGAAGATCACGCACCAGGAGATGGCGAACCTGATCGGCTCGACGCGCGAGACCGTGTCGCTGACGCTGTCGCAGTTCAAGCGCAAGGGCCTGATCCAGACCGACGGCCGCCGCGTGATCCTGTCGGACCCCGAAGGGCTGCGCGCGCTCGCGTGAGCCGGGAGGGGCCGTCGCCCCTCCCGAGTCGATCGCCGCCCGACGGAGCGCCTACCAGCCGCCGCGGCGCGAACGACCGCGGCCTTCGCCGTAGTCGCCGCCGCCACCGCCACCACCGCGATCGCCACGACCGCGGCCCCCACCGCCGCCTCCGCCGCCGTAGCCGCCGCCACCCCCGCCGTAACCACCACCACCGCCTCCGCCGCCGTACCCGCCACCTCCGCCACCGAAGCCGCCGCCACCACCGGCACGGGGGGCGCGGGCACGCGCTTCACTGACGTTGATGGCGCGTCCCTGAATCTCCCGTCCGGTCAGCGAGCTGATCGCCGCGTTGGCCTCGTCGTCACTGCCCATTTCCACGAAGGCGAATCCGCGCGGCCGGCCGGTGTCGCGGTCCATGACGATCTTCACTTCGACCACGTTCCGGCCCCCCTCTGCGAAAACGTCTCGCAGCTCGGGTTCGGTCACGTTGTACGACAGATTGCCAACGTAGAGCCTGGTTCCCATCTCGTTCTCCTTCGTTGCACGGTCTCGGCGGTTCGGCGCGTTCGGGGCACCAACTAGGGAAAAATCTGATGGGCAGCCCTCGACCGCAGGTCGTCACCGGATCGCTGAGAGATCCACGGGACGCGTCGACCGTGCGCGGAGTCCGTGCGGTCGGCGGCAGCGCCGGCCGGAGCGACGGACGAGGCGGGGGGCAGCAAGCGGAACACCGACAAGACTCGGCTGAACATGACCAATTTAACAGCGCCCCCCAGCACTGTCGAGAGGGGGCGCGGTCGTTTGCGGCGCTCCCTGACGCGCGGCTTTCTGACGCCGCGTTCCTGACGCTGCGGGCGGTCGATGATTGCCGCAGGCGCTGACTTTGCCGCAGGCGCTCAGGCTTGCCGCAGGCCCTGCAACACCGCGTCTCCCGCGGCCGCCGTCGTGGCCGGCTGCGTTCCCGCGGGCGCGAGATCGCCGGTCAGCACGCCCCGGTCGATCGCCGCGGCAACGGCCGCTTCGATGGCGCGCGCCTCCGTCTCCAGCTCGAGAGAGTGACGCAGCAGCAACGCGACGCTGAGGATCGTCGCGCACGGATTGGCGACGCCTTTGCCGGCGATGTCCGGCGCCGACCCGTGAATCGGCTCGTAAAGACCGCGCTTGCCGTCGCCCAGCGACGCCGACGGCAACATGCCCATCGAGCCGGCCAGCATCGACGCCTCGTCGGTCAGGATGTCGCCGAACATGTTCTCGGTGACGATGACGTCGAAGTCGGCGGGGCGGCGGATGAGGTGCATCGCGCACGCGTCGACCAGCATGTTCGACAGCGCGACATCCGGGAACTCCTGCTTCATCACGCGCTCGGTGACCTCGCGCCACAGCCGCGACGTCTCGAGGACGTTCGCCTTGTCGACGGAGGTCAGCTTCTTGCGCCGGCCGCGCGCGATGCGCGCCGCCGTCCGGACGATGCGCTCGACCTCGTCGACGGTGTAGACGCAAAGGTCGGAGGCGCGGTCCGCCTGGCGAACCTTGTCGCCGAAGTAGATGCCGCCCGTCAGCTCGCGCACCACGACCATGTCGACGCCGGCCAGCAGGTCCGGGCGCAGCGGCGACGCGTGGAAGAGCTTGGGCGTGACCGCCACCGGGCGCAGGTTCGCGTAGAGGCCCAGCCCCTTGCGAATGGCCAGCAGACCTTGCTCCGGACGGACCTTGGCGCGCGGGTCGTCCCACTTCGGGCCGCCGACGGCGCCCAGCAGCACCGCGTCCGCGGCGCGCGAGATCTCCAGCGTCTCCGGCGGCAGGGCCGTGCCCGTCGCGTCGATGGCGGCGCCGCCGATCAGCGCCTCGCGCAAGGTGAAGGCGTGCCCCCAGCGGTCGGCGACGGCGGCGAGGACCCGCCGCGCTTCGGCCACCACCTCGGGCCCGATCCCGTCACCTGGAAGAACAGCAATCACTGCGCGCATCGTCGTGCTCCTGGAAAAAGTGCCGCGGACGATACCGATCGTCCGCACGCAAGTCTAGCGAACCATGCCCGACGACGTGCCGCCCGATGGGCGGCCGAGACGACGGCCTAGACGCGCGCGATCGGGTAGCGGCGGCCGGGGCCGAACGACTTGCCCGTGATCTTCAGGCCCGGGGCCATCTGGCGGCGCTTGTACTCGCTCTGCTGAACCCGGCGCACGACGTCGCGCGCGACGGCCGGATCGAACCCGGCCTTCGCCAGCGCCGGCGCGTCCAGCCCCCGCACGAGGTGGGCCTCGAGAATCGCGTCCAGCAGCTCGTAGGGCGGCAGCGAATCCTGGTCCGTCTGGTCGGGCCGCAGCTCGGCGGAGGGCGGCTTGGTCAGCGTCGCCTCGGGAATGACCGGCTGCTCGGCGTTGACGGCCCGGGCCAGCCGGTACACCAGCGTCTTCGGCGCGTCGCTGATCACCGCCAGCCCGCCGGCCATGTCGCCGTACAGCGTGCAATAGCCGGTGGCGATCTCGCTCTTGTTGCCGGTGGTCAGCAGCAAGCGATCCTGCCGGTTGGACAGCGCCATCAGGATCGCCCCGCGGATCCGCGCCTGCAGGTTCTGCTCGGTCAGATCCGCCGCCGCCGCCGCGGCCGGCGCGGGCGCGGGCGGCGCGAAGGCGTCCAGCGCGGGCGCCAGCGCCGTCAGGTACGTGGCGAACATGGGCTCGATGGGGATGATCGTGAACGGGATGCACAGGTTGCGGGCCAGCGCCTCCGCGTCCCGCAGCGACCCTTCGGACGAGTAGCGCGACGGCATCGCGACGCCCAGGACGTTCTCGGGGCCCAGCGCGCGGGCGGCGATGGCCGCCACCAGGGCCGAGTCGATGCCGCCCGAAAGCCCCAGCAGCGCGCGCGAGAAGCCGCACCGGCGCGCGTAGTCGCGCGTGCCCAGCACCAGCGCGCCCAGCGCCGAGCGCTCGTCGGACGGTTCGTCGGGGCGCAGATCGCCGGAGGCGGCGCCGCCGGCCGTCACGTCGGCGACGATGAGGTCCGGCGCGTGCTCGGCGGCGCGCGCAACCACCGTCCCCGTCGGGTCCAGCACCAGGCTGGCGCCGTCGAACACCAGGTCGTCCTGCCCGCCGATCTGGTTCACGAACAGCAGCGGCCGGCGCCAGCGGCGCGCGGTGGCCGCCAGCATGCGCGGCCGCACGTGCCGCTTTTCCATCGTGTACGGCGACGCCGACAGGTTGACGATCACCTCGGCGCCCGCCGCCACCAGCGACTCGATGGGGTCGCCCCGGTAGAGACGCTCGGGCCAGAAGTCGGCGTCGTTCCAGATGTCCTCGCAGATCGAGATCCCCAGCCGCAGGCCGCGAAAGGTGACCGGGGCGACCTCGGTCGCCGGCTCGAAGTAGCGGCGCTCGTCGAAGACGTCGTAGGTGGGCAACAGCGACTTGCGCGCCACGTGAACGATCCGACCCCCGTCGATCAGCGCCGCGCTGTTCGAGAGACCGCGCCCCGGCGAGACCAGAGGCTCGGGGAAGCCCACCAGCGCGGCAGCCTTGGCGCCGGCCAGCGCGGCCACCAGCGCCGCCAGGGAGGCGCGCGAGGCCTCGACGAAGCCCGGCCGCTCGAGGAGGTCCTTGGGCGGATACCCGCAGACGGCCAGCTCGGGAAAAAGGACGAGCTCGGCGCCGCGCGCCTCGGCCGCACCCACCGCCTCGAGAATCAGCCGGCGATTGCCGTCGAAGTCGCCGATCGTCGGATTCACCTGGGCCAGCGCGAACTTCACGTTACGGTCATTCTACAAGGCGGCCCGGCAGCCCCGCGCGTGATAAAATTTCGACTGTGACTACCGCCCCCGAGGTCCTCGCGACCGCCCAGACAGGGACAGTCACCCCGCCCGACCTCGCGGTGTCCGGCCTTCGCTCGACCGACATCCCGCGGGCCACCCGCATCTACGTCAACCGCAACCTGCGGCTGGACCAGATCGAGATGGTCGGCTTCGACATGGACTACACCCTGGCGCTCTACAATCAGGCGCAGATCGAGGAGCTGTCCATGCGGGCCACGCTGCACAAGCTGGTCTCCGCCAAGGGGTATCCCGAGGAGATTCGGGCGTTGGCGTACGACCCCATGCTGGCGGTGCGCGGTCTGGTCGTCGACCGCGTGAACGGCAACATCTTCAAGCCCGATCGCTACGGCTACCCCGGCCGCGCCCGTCACGGGCTGAAGCCCATCGAGCGGGCGCAGATCGGGGACCTGTACCAGCGCGAGCGGACGCGTCTGTCCAACCGGCGCTACGCCTGGATCGACTCGCTGTTCGCGCTGCCCGAGGCCGTGCTGTACGCGGTGCTGGTCGACTACTTCGATCGCAGCACGGCCACCAAGCCCGACTACGCGACGATGTGGGAGCACATCCGCGAGTGCATCGACCTCGCGCACCGCGACGGGTCCATCAAGGCCATCGTCGGCGCGCAGCTTCCCAGCTACATCGAACGGGACCCGGGCCTGCCCGAGACGCTGCACAAGTTCCGCTCGTCGGGCAAGCGGCTGTTCCTGCTGACCAACTCGGCGTGGGACTACACCTCGCAGGTCATGAGCTACCTGCTGGACGAGGCGCCGAACGGCGGCGACCGCGCCTACCCGGCGTCGTACCCGTCGTGGCGGCACTACTTCGACGTCATCGTCGTCAGCGCCGGCAAGCCCGAGTTCTTCACGGAAGAGCGCCCCTTCGTCGAGCTGGACAGCGACGGGGAGCCGCTGGCCAAGAGTAACGGCGCCTCCAACGGCTCGACCAGCGCCGCCCCGTTCCAGCGCGGCCGCGTCTACTCGGGCGGCAACATCCGGGAGTTTCAAGAGCGCGCGAGGGCCAGCGGCGATCGCGTGCTGTTCGTCGGCGACCACATCTACGGCGACATGCTGCGCTCGCGGAAGTCGTCGAACTGGCGCACGGCGATGATCCTGCAAGAGCTGGAGCACGAGATCACGACGCACGACCGGCTGAAGCAAGAGCTGGCACGGCTGGATCGCCTGGACGCGGAGCTGGTTCACCTCGACTCCGAGCTGAACGAGCGGCAGGCGGCGCTGCGGGCTTTACAGAAGATGAGCGCAGAGGGGGCGGACGTCGAGCCGCTGACCGCCGCCAAGCGCGCCGTGAAGGACGCGATCGAAAGGCTGCGCCGCGAGCTGCGCGAGACGGCAGCGCAACACCGCCTGGTCGAGAGCGCGATCGACGACGGCTTCAACCCCTACTGGGGACCGATCTTCCGCGAGGGGTACGAGGTCAGCAAGTTCGGCGAGCAGGTCGAGGCCTACGCCTGCGTCTACACCAGCCGGGTCTCCAACTTCCGCTTCTACTCGCCGATGCAATACTTCCGGGGCGCCCGCGACCGCATGCCGCACGAGCGCTGACGGCGGCCATCCGGATCTACCGCCGAAAGCGAGAGACCAGCTGCCGCGCCTCGTCCAGGCGCAGCGCGCGCGCGGCCGCGAAGTAGACGGCCGCGCCCACGGCGATCGGCAGGAACGCTTTCGCGGCGAAGATGGCCGTGCCGGCGTGCTGGACCTGTTCGACGCGCGACGAGACCAGCCGGATCGCGCCGGCCATCACCGCGGCCGCCACGAGGATCTTCAGGAACGGCACCACCAGGTCGCGCGTGAACAGGCCGTGGATTTGCCGTTGAAACGCGATCGCCAGGACGCAGAAGTTCGCCAGCGCGGCGATCGACGTCCCCACCGCCAGGCCGACATGGCCGAACCGCCGGAACGTCAGCACGTTCCAGATCAAGTTGGCGGCGACGGCGGTGATGCTGGCCGCGACCGGCACGCGCGTGCGCCCCAGCGCGTAGAACGCGGGCGCGAGCACCTTGATGGCGGCGTAGGCGACCAGCCCGATCGCGTACCCGGCCAGCGCGTGGGCAGTCTGCACGGTCGCATACGACGAGAACCGGCCGTGCTGGAAGATGAGGCGGATGATCGGGACGCCCAGCAGCGCCAGGCCGACCGTCGACGGGACGGTCAGGAACAGGACCATCCGCAGGCCGCGGCGCAACGTCGCGCGCAGCGAGTCCCAGTCGTTCCGCGCGGCGTCGCGCGACAGGTGGGTCAGCGCCGTGGTGCCGACGGCGACGCCGAACACACCGATCGGCAGCTGCATCAGGCGGAAGGCGTACGAAAGCCACGACAGCGCGCCGTCGGAGATGAGGCTGGCGAACGACGAGTTGACGACCACGTTGACCTGCACGGCCGCGACGCCCAGCGTGGCGGGCGCCATCAGCTTGGCGATGCGGCGGGTCCCCGGGTCGCGCAGCGTGAGATCGGGCGTCAAGCGCGGTCGATACCCGGAACGCCAGAGCGAGGGGACCTGGATCGCCAGCTGCGCGACGCCGCCGACCACCGTGAACGCCGCCCAGGCCGTGACGGCCGTGCGCGAGGACGGGCCAATGCCGAACACGATCAGGCCGCCGACGATCGCGACCAGGTTGAACATCGACGACGCGAGGGCCGGCGCCGTGTACTTCTCCTCGGCGTTCAGCGCCCCCATCGCGACGACCGCCAGCGAGATCGCCGGCAGGAACGGCATCATGATGCGCACCAGGTGGGCGCACAGCGCGGTCTTCTCGGGCGAAAACCCGGCGGCCACCAGCCGGACCACGGGGCCGGGGAAGATCATGGCCGCCAGCGCCAGCGCGCCCAGGTAGATCGTCAGCGTCGACATCACGCGGTTCGCCAGCGCGTGCGCCGCTGCCCGCGACTCGTGCCGCAGGGTCGCGACGTAGGTGGGTACGAAGGCGGTCGACAGGGCGCCCTCGGCGAACAGATCGCGGAGCAGGTTGGGGATGCGGAAGGCCGCCAGGAACGCGTCGCTGGAGGCACCGGCCCCCAGCGTCAGCGCGAAGATCTGCTCGCGCGCGAGCCCGAGCAGGCGCGACAGCATCGTGAGCGCGCTGACGCGGCGGGCGCCGCGCGCCAGGCGATCGCCGCGGTCGCTCGTCGACGACTGCGACCCTGCCGTGGGAACGACGGACGACGGGGCGGGGGCGGCGGCGGGCGGCGGGCCCGGCGCGTCGGGGACGCTCAATCCGTCCCCTTGTCGTGCCGCGGCGCGATCAGCTCGACGGCGCGGTCGCGCAGCGGCGACGGCGGTCCGCGGCGCATCGACTCCAGCAGCGCCCGGTCGGCGGGCGTGGCCGCCGCGGCCAGGCAGTCCAGCATCTCGACCGCGTCGGCCGCGGCCGTGGTTCGGGCGGCGACCAGCACACGCGCGGCGGCGACGGCCTGCGGATCGGGGGCGACCTCGCGACCGGCCGTGCTGCGGGCTTCGACGCGGCAGTCGGCGGCGACGGCGGCGGCGCTCACGCGCTGATCCCCGTCGGCGATGGCCTGGCGCAACACCGCCGTCCGGTCCGTGCCCGCGGCGGCCAGAAGGACGGCCGCGCGGCGAATCTCGGGCGCGCTGTCGCGTGCCCACCCCGCCGCGTCACGCGGCACACCGCAGGTCGGCGCGGCCGCGAGGCTGGCGTCGATGGCCTGCAAGCGCGTGTCGAGCGGGGCGGTGGCCCGACCGGCCAGTCCGTGCACGGCCGCGCAGGCGCGGGCAACGTCGTCGGGAGGAACCTCCCAGTGCTCCAGCGCCGCGGGACGCGAACCGTCCAGGAGGCGCCCCAGCGCGTCCGCCGCAGCCCGCGCCCGGGCGTCCGGCCCGGCCACCTGGTCGGCGATGGTGCCGATCAGCAGCACGCCGGCCCGGGTCTCGGGGGCGGCGGTCATCGCCGCTTCCGCGACGCGGGCGTCGGCGCCGGCAATGGCCGCCGCCAGCCGCGCTGGCCCGAGCCGGTCCCCCACCCTGCCCAGCGCGGTCCGATCGCCCCGCTTGCGCGCCTTGACCAGCTCGGCCATGGCGGGAACCAGCTTTCCAGTGCGGGCGTCAGCCCTGTGCCCGCGGGCGGCCGCGGGCCTTTGGCCCAAGGCGAAGACCGCCCCCAGGGCGGCCAGGACCAGCACCTTCGCGCGCGTCACTCACTTCAGGGTTATCACCCCTTGGGCGTACACGTCTTCTTTTCCTGCGCCCGTGTCGGCGCCACCGGTGCCCACCACGGCGATCTCGTAGCTGTGGCCGGCCTTGAAGCCCATGACGTCCGTCAGCACCAGGTCGGGCATCTCGACCTCCGGGTGGCCCGGCTGCGCGCTGATCTCGAAGACGCGGATCGGCTTGCTCTGCTTGCCGTCGGCGGTGTCGGTCGCACGGAGCCGGTACGTCCCGCCGGCCGGGGCCGGGCTCGGGAAGGCGATCATGTGCAGTCGCCAGAAGCCGTCCGCCCCGTAGACCGTGCTTCGCTTCAGGCGCTGGAGCGCGCCGACCATCGCGTCTCCCGACGTGAAGGCCGCGGCTGGCGCGATCATGACGTCGCTGAGGATCACCTGCCCGCGGAAGGTCTTGGCGGCCGCGTCGACGGCCGACGCGCCGTCGGGCGTCGAGGGGGACGGCTGCGACATCGAGGCGAGCACCGGCGGTGCGCCGACGGCGGCCGATGGGGCCACCGGCGCGGACGCCGCAGCAACCGGTCGCAACCCCGTGGCAGCCGGGGATGCCGTGACCGCCGCGGCGGGCGCCGCGATCGAGGCCGGCGCCGTACCAGCGGCAGGCGAGGAGGCGGCGACTGGCGCCGGCGTAACGGCGCGGGGCGCGGGGGCAGCCGCGGGAGACGTCGCGGCGGGTGGCGTCGGTGGCCGTAACTCCTCGGCGTGGGCGCGGCCAATCATCAGGGCCGCGAAGGCCGCCACCAAGAACCACAAAGCAATTCCGAATTCGTTCCCGTTCTGCCGCATCTGCGCCCCTCCGCCCTGCGAGAAACCCCCGAGACCCCACCGTTCAGTGTTGGTTCGCCGGCCCGTCCGTCAAGGGAGGAGGCAGCAGACGCGGCGCACCGCCGTCGCCCCGATCGGGGTCCGACCCGTTGTTTCGGCGGTCTTTCCGCGCTAAAAAACAGGCCGCCGGCCGATCCCGGGCCGTCCCTCGCCGGAAGCTCCTCCAACCGAAAGGCTTTCGTTATGAAGCTTCAGACTGGCCTAGTTTTGTCCTCCCTCTTGTCCCTGGGCCTGCTCAGCTACGCCTGCGCCAACGGCGACAGCGTCAGCGGCACCGGCAGCTCGAACAACACGGGCGGCATCCAGGGGAACAACACAGGCGGCTCCAACGGCTCGGGCAACACCACCGGCTCCGGCAACACCACCGGTTCCGGCAACAACAGCGGCACGGGCGGCGTCCGCGCGACCGGCGGGACGACCGGCTCGGGCAACACCACCGGCTCAGGCAACACCACCGGCACCGGCAACACCACGGGTACCGGGAACACCACCGGCACCGGCAACACCACCGGCAGCACCGGCGGCTCGACAGGTACGGGAAATACGACCGGCAGCACCGGCGGATCGACCGGCACCGGGAACTCGACCGGCGAGATGGCCTGCTCGGCTGGTGGCACTCCTCCTGCGCAACCGTTGATAACCGACTTCACCGACGCGATGCCCGATCCGACGAGCGCCGGTCAGTTCAAGTTCAACACGGCGGGCAGTGCGGGCGGTGCGAGCCTCTTTGCGTCGGGAACGAAGGGCACCCTATCCGTCACCGGCGGAGCGCTCTCGTTTACCGGAACAGTCGAGGCGCCTTCGACCGCAAATATGTATCCGTATAACGGCTTCGTAATTTTCGTGAACGGACCGGCCTGCATCAACGCCGCGGCCTACAGCGGTGTGAAATTTACCATCTCGGGCATGACGGGAACTTGCCCACTCGTGTTCTCCTTCAACGACCCCGAACACACCAAGGCGACCGACGACACTCGCGGTACCTGCACCGGTACGAGCTGCTACGCCTCTCAGTTTGCAGTCACAGCTTCCACAACCATGGTCGCTTTTGCGGGAACTCCGACGAACCCCGGCCAGCCAGTCGCTACGGTCGACCCTGCGAAGTTTACCGGCATACAGTTTCAGTTTCAGAATCCCAGTCCGGCGACCGCAAGTTGCATGGGCAAGATGACAATCGACAACGTTTCGTTCTTTTAACCCGGTGGAAGAAGCGGTTTACCAGCCGCTATTTGCACGTTATCGGCACCGAAGGGTGTCCGCCACAGACGGTAAAGCAGCTGCCCCCGGCCCCTGTGCAACTGCAGCTCTGATCCGTCGACGTGCCGCATGCGGTTTCAGGGTAGCTCCCAAACACAGTTGCGCACGATGGCCAGGGCGCGCACGAAGCGACCGTGTCTGGACTGCTTTCTACTTTTCCGCTGCAGTCGTAGTCCCAGGTGATGTTGCAGACGCCGCCGGCGCTGGTGGCCTGGAAGTCGGCGCCGGGGTGGATCAGCTTGGCGAGGGTGAGGTTGGTGGCGGTGTCGCAGCAGTCGCCGCTCTGGGGGGCGTAGCCGACAGGAGCGGAGGTTCCGCAAAAGCCGACGGCCTGGCCTGCGCCGTATCCGTCTCCGTCGAGGTCGACGTAGAACGGCGTGCACGCGGCCGACGCGCAGTCGGACGAAAGGGCGCAGCGCTCGCCATCCTTCGCCTTGGCCGGCGTCCCGCCGGTTCCCCCCGCCGAGGGAGCGCCGCCCTGGCCGCCGGCTCCTCCAACGCCCGCTGAACCCGCGCGCCCCCCGGAACCGCCCGCTGCGGGCCCGCCAGCCTGTCCGCCCGTGCCGGCCGGCACCGCGCCGGCCTGCCCCCCCGCGGCGGCCACGACCACCCCCGCTTGGCCGCCCGTGCCGATGGCCGGGGCGCCGGCTTGGCCGCCGGACCCTTCCGGCGACGAGCCGGCCTGCCCGCCGGCGTCACCCTTCCCGGCGCTGCCCCCGGCCCCGACCGCCAGGTGGCCGCCGGAGCCACCGTTCCCCCCTTTGCCGGCCGCCGCGTCGCGCCCGCTGTTTCCGTCGGTCACGGTGCGCGTGGGGCAGGCGATTGCGGACAGGGCGAACAAAACCAGCAGGGCCCACCAAGGTCGCGTGTTCATCGGCTTCATTGTCGGACGGAATTGAATCGGGTTGCGGACCGGACGTCCAGCGCCGCGCGGCGCGTCGTCCGCCGCTCGAGCCGGTGGTGTCCGGCACAGAATGAGGATAAAATAATGCAATCGTGGCCACTCTTAATGCGCGCTTAAATCGTGGCTTGTGGGTCGTGGCCCTGGCGGGGGGGCTTCTCATCGCCTGCCAGGGGCCGGATGAATTCTTTCGCAACGTCGGCGGGGCGAACGGCGCCGGCGGAGAGACGCCGGCTTCCGGAGGCAGTCCGGGGTCGGGCGGCGTCCACGCCACCGGCGGGTCGCCCGGATCCGGCGGCGTGATCGGGACCGGCG
>CAZJMY010000019.1:0-2003 GCA_964546845.1 uncultured Myxococcales bacterium
CGAGCCCCTCCCAGACCCCCTTGGCGTTCGACGCGTCGGCCGCGTAGGGCGTCGGCGCGACGACGCGGTAGTTGTCTCCCTCTTTCTTGAGGGTCGACGTGACGCCCCCCTTGGTGATGTCGACGGTCGTGATCTGCGCGACGTCCAGCGCGGGAATCGGCCGCGCGCGGTCCGCGGCGCGCTCGCCCTTTTCGGGCGCGCGCAGCGCGACGAAGGCGATGAGTCCAAGGACGACGAAGGCCCCGAGGGCGAGCAGTGTTTTCCGGTTCATAGCTTTTGACCCTGGCGGCGGGCGCGCCGAACGCCGCGGCGCACCAGTCCGAAGACGATGAAGATCAGCGGGACGCCGACGATGTTGGCGGCCTTGACGGCCACCACCGTGCTGTCGGACGCGACGTCGATCGGGCGCGAAGCGACCGTCTTGGTGCGCACGGGCGTCAGCGCCTCGTCCTCCATCGTCCAGCTGATGGCGTTGAACAGCATCTGGGCGCCGCCCTGGTAGAAGGGCAGGTAGCGCGAGAGCTGCAGGTACTCGTCCGACGCGAAGTCGGAGTCGCCGACGACGACCATCCGGACCGGCTTCTTGGACTCGGACGGCGGCGCGTTCTGCGGATCGGGCAGCGACATGCCGGGCTGCGCGGCCGGGGCGAACGCGCTCTTCAGCGTGCCCTGGTAGGCGTAGGCCAGGCCGTAGACGCCGTGCTCTTTCCCCTCTTCGATGTTGGTCATCGGCGAGAAGAAGAAGAACCCGGTCTGCTTCCAGGCCTCGGGCGAGGTGGCCGCCAGCGTCCACAGCTTCGCCCCCGGCGTCTGCGGCTTGCCGCTGGCCAGCGGGCCGACCAGCGCGACCGAGCTGGGGAACGGAAACACTACCGCGTTCACGCCGGCCATCACCGACTGGTCCTTGTCGGACGAGTCGGTCTTCACGCCGACGAACACGGGTAGGTTCTTCAGCATCTTGCGGCCGCCCACGTCGATGGGGCCCGGGACGTTCTGCTTGTCGAAGACGAAGTCGTCCTCGATCTTGAACCCGTACTTCTCCAGCAGCTCGTTGAGCTTGGTGTCGTTGACCTGGCCGATCTTGGGCTGTCCGGCCATCTGGGGCATCCCGCCGCGCGGCGCCGAGAGCTCCATCCCATCGACCAGGAAGATCGCGCCACGCCCCTTCATCAGGAACGTGTCGATCTCCTTGCGCCCCTTGTCGTCGAACGGCTGCTTGGGGCCACCCACCACCAACGCGTCGACGTCGTCCGGGATCGGGCCCGTCGACGGGTTGATCGACGTCGAATCGAACTCCTGGTCGATGACGTGCTTGAGCGCGCTGAACCCCTGCGTCAGGTCGGACTCGCCGTGGCCGGTCGTGAAGGCCACCTTGCGCTTCTTCTGCGTCATCCGCTTGATCAGCGACGACACCTGGTACTCGAGCCCTTCGATCTGGCCGATCTCCGGGATCGACTCGTCCTTGCCCTGGTACTGGAAGCAGAGGCCCATGTAGTAGGTGCCGACCTCGAACTTCTGCGACCGCAGCACCTGGATCTGGAGCTTGTTCACCTTGCAGGCGCTGGCTTCCTCTTCGATCTTCTTGTCGCTGTCCGGATCGAACGCCTCGAAGCGCAGCTTGCCCTTCGAGTAGGTCCGGTAGTCGTCCATCAGGTCGCGGACGTACCGGCTGACGTTCGTCAGCTCGGGCGGCAGGTCCTTGGAGATGTACGCCTTGACCGTCAGGTAGTCGGGCAGGGCGCGCACGACGTCCTTCGACGCCGGCGACAGCGTGTAGATGTGGTTCTCCGTCAGGTCGATCCGCTTGAACAGGCGCGTGCCGATCAGGTTGACGGCGACGATCGCGCCGATGGTCAGCAGGACGTAGGCCGTGGCGTTCGACGCCGACAGCCGCTTGCGGCGATCCATCTCTGGCGAGGCCATCACTTCCACCTCCGCGACTCGAGCGACAGCGTCGCGATCAGCAAGCCGACCGCGATCACCGACAGGTAATAGATGACGTC
>CAZJMY010000020.1:0-2688 GCA_964546845.1 uncultured Myxococcales bacterium
GATGACGACGCCCAGGCCAAACTTGCGCGTGTAACCGACCTCGGTCGCGCGCGCCGTTTGTCCGGCGACGGTCACGAGGACGAGAGCGCTCAACGTCGCGATAAGTGTCCGTTTCATGGCGCGTATAGTACGCACGAACGCCGCGGTCAGATAGTTCGTTTCGTCACGGCGGTGGCTCTGATCGCGGGCCTGACGGGCGGTGGCGTGGCCCGCGCCGCCGACGACGGGGACGCTCTTCCCCCCACTCCGGCGGTGGCCGCGGAGCAGCGCGCGATCCAGGTTGTCGGCGGTTCGGAAAGGGTCGTCGACGTCGCCGTGGCGCGGGCCCGCGGTCTGACCGTCGTGGATCTCTCCGACGGGTGGGTCCCGCGCGTGCTGGCCGATCAGCCCGGACCCCAGGGGACCGTGCTGGAAAACCCCTATCGCGCGATCTACAGCGGGCTCGCGTCCGACCGCGGTGACGGCGACGGCCAGCCGCTGGCGGGCGGCGAAAGCAATTACCTGGACCTGTACGGCATCCCGCCGACGCTGTCCGTGATGCGGCGCCGGTTCCTCGAGGACAGCCGCCGGACCTGCGCCGCTGACATCGACGCCGACACGCTGCTGGCCGTCGACGAGGTGCCCACCTGGGGCGCCAGCACCGAACAGAAGGAGCTGGGCAAGCGCCGCGCGCGGGGCGTCCGGCTCGAGGCCGCGCGCGTGGCGGCCGGCGTGCCGACGCTGGAGGCGCTGGCCGAAAAGGATCCGCGCACCGCGCGCGACGTCAAAGACCAGCTGGCCTTCGCGGCCCAGCGCGCCGCGTTCGCCGAGGCCGAGAGGCGGCTGGTCTGCGAGGGGCTGATGGACGCCGCGAAGCACAAGGCCGGCTCGTACGACACGGCGATGCGCACGGCGATGTTGCAGTTCCAGCAAAAGCACGCGGTCATCGACCAGGCGGACATCAAGCGGCCGACGCTCGAAGCGCTGGCCCGCCCGCCCCTGGAGAACGACATGCGCGCGCTGGGCCGCGTGCTGTCCGAGCGGGCGATGCACGCGGCCGGGTTCCTCGAGGACGGCTCCGTCAACGACGCCGCCGCCGCCGGGGCCGGCGCCAGCTCGGTCGTCGGGGCCACCTACCTGGGCGCCGACGGCACCCGCCACCCGGTCCCGGACCTGGCCACGGCCTCGCGCGAGGCGGTGCTGGCGCGCCTGGGGATCGCGACCGCCGCCGACGCCGTCGCGTTCTTCCGGCGCCACAGCCGCGCGGACTTCGCCTGGCTGAAGGTCGCCGTCCGCCTGCCGGCGCCGCCCGAATATTACGGCCCGCAGATGGACCTCTACGCGGAGATCGACCGCGGGGACGTCTGGTACGACTTCCCGTTCAACGCCGCCGGGGTCCGGCTGCCGCAGCCGCGCACGCGGTTCCCCACCTTCACCATGTACGTGAAGTGGCGCGGCGAACGCGTGCCGCTGGTGCGCTGGCGGACGACCGTCGGCGGCTGGCGCGTCGAGCTGGCCTCCGACGGTCAGGAGTACTACCGCTACAAGGGCTCGGACGTCGGGCCGCGCGTCTGGCACCACATCGTCGCCGCGCCCGTCTGGATCCCGCCCGCCACCTCGCCGCTGGCCTCGATGGTGAAGGAGAAGCGGGTCAACGGCACGTACGTGAAGGTCACCAACTACGACGAGACCGGCCCCGGCTACCTGTCGGCGTACGGCCTCGCGGCGGCGATCCACGAGGAGATGCGGCGCGGGCCCGACGGGCCGACCTTCTTCGACAACGGCATCCGCACGCACGGATCGTTCGATTACACCTCGCTGCGCGGGCGCTTTTCCCACGGCTGCCATCGCCTCGACAACCAGCTGGCCGTGCGGCTCTTCAGCTTCGTGCTCGGCCACCGCAAGATGCGCGTCGTCGGGACGATCCCCCTCGGCTCGCGCCGGACGTTCTTCGCGCAGGGCGAGGTCTTCGAGATGCGCCTGCCGAACCGCGGCTTCTACTACGAGCTGGACCCGCCGCTGCCCGTCGACGTCCTCGAAGGAACGGTGAAGGGACAGCTGCAAAAGCCGATCGCCGGCTACGTCCCGAAGCCGGGCGTGAAGTACGCGTCGTCGCGGCCGCCGGCGGCGTCCAGCTCGCCCGATAGCCGGGCCGGCGGAGGCGAGGCCCCGTGAGGCGCCCGCGCGCGACGGCGCTGGCCGTCCTGCTGGCCGGGCTCGGAGCCTGTCGCAGCCGACCGGCCGCCCCCGTGCCCCCCGCGCCTCCACCGCCGCCGCCCCCGGCGGCCGCAGTGCCCGAGGCGCCCCTGCCCGACGAGGCCCCCGAGCCGCTGACCCCCGACCCGGCGCGCGGGCAGGTGACCATCAAGCTGCTGGCCGACGCCAGCCGGAAGGCGCACGTGCTCTGGGGGCGCAAGGACTTCGGCCCGGCCCCGCTGGAGATCCACCGCCCGCGCGGATCCGGGCCGCTGGACCTGGTCGTCGTGGCGCCCGGCGCCCTACCGCTGCACACGCGCGTCTTCACTGACCATGACGAAACATTGAGCCTGCGTCTCTACGATCCCGACGCTGCCCGAGGCCTGCTTGGCTATCCGAGGAGCTTTTCTCTTCCAAGTTCCTCGGGATTCACCCAAAATGCCGAGACTTTTCGCCGGCCCCGCCGGTAATTCGCCGAGAGGAGATCGAGAGAATGGGCAAGCCGCTGTCGAA
>CAZJMY010000021.1:0-1671 GCA_964546845.1 uncultured Myxococcales bacterium
GAGGTCGGGGCGGCGCCGCAGCCGGCGCGGCCCCGGGCGGTTCGGGCGGCGGAGGAGGCGCAGCTGGCGGTGGCCGCGCGGGCTCGGCGGGCGCTGGTGGTGCCGGCGGCGCCCCCGCGTTCAACCCCTGCTCCGCGGCCAGCGGCGCATGCGCCGTCATGCCGCTCGGCGACTCGATCACCGACGGTGTCGGCTCGTCGGCGCCGGGCGGTGGATACCGGTTGGAGCTCTTCCACGACGCCGTGCAGGCCCACAAAGCGCTCACTTTCGTGGGAAGCGCGACCGATCCGAACGGTCCGACCACGCTCGACGGCAAGCCGTTTCCGCGCAACCACGAGGGCCATCCCGGTTACACCATCGACGACAGCGCGAGCACGTCGGGCATCTCCCCGCTCGTCGACGCCTCGATCGCGGCCAATCATCCGCAGATCATCCTGCTGATGATCGGCACGAACGACCTCAATCGAAACGTCGACGTGGCGAACGCTCCCGCCCGGCTCGGCGCGCTGCTCGATCGCCTGATCAAAGACGCGCCGAACACGCTGGTGGTGGTCGCCAAGATCACACCGACGATGGATGACGGGGCGAACGCCGCCGTGCAGACCTACAACGACGCGATCACGGGGCTCGTCCAGAGCCGCGCCACAAACGGCAAGCACGTCGCGGCGGTCGACATGTACGCTGCGATGACCGCCCAAGCCAACTATCGGACCACGCTGATGAGCGACTTTCTTCACCCGAACGATGCCGGGTACGTGGTCATGGGCGACGTTTGGTACGCCGCCATTCAGCGCTACCTTCCGGCCGCCCCCTGACGGCCCCGACCTGCCATCCAGAGGTTTCGATGACGATCGACAGATTCTCCCGAGTGACGTTTCGAATGGTTCGTGCCCTGTGCGTGATCGCCGCGCTGGCGGCCGGCTGCAGCTCGTCGCACGGGAGCCCGGGCGCGACCGGCGGGACCAACGGCTCGGGTGGCGCCGGTGGAAGCGGTGGCGGCGCGGCGGGCATCTGCAGCTCCGTCAGCCCTTGCGCCGGCAGCGTCACCGGCACCTGGACGGTCGCCTCGTCCTGCCTGACCGTCAGCGGGCAACTCGATCCGTCGGGATTCTTCGGCGCGACCTGCCCGTCGCTTCCCGTGACCGGGTCGTTGACGGTCTCCGGGACGTGGACCGCCAAAGGCGATGGGACCTACGCCGACGACACGACGACCAGCGGCACCGAGCAGCTCACACTGGCGCCCGGCTGCCTGCAGTACTCGGGGACGACGCTGACGTGCGATCAGGCCGCCGGGGCGGTGCAAGCCATGGGGTATTCCGCCGTGACCTGTACGAGCGCGGCCGCCGGTGGCTGCAGCTGCTCGGCGACGGTCGACCAGCATGGCGGCCTCGGCTGGCTGTCCGGCGCCCCGGAGACCACCGGCACGTTCACGACTGCCAGCGGCACCGTGACCCTCGACGGTATGAACGCGTACGACTCCTGCGTCTCGGGCGGCAAGCTGACCTTGACACCGAAGACGGACCACCCCACGACGTCGGGCAGCGTGGTCTTCCAGGTGGGCAGCTCGCCCGGCTCGGGCGGCACCACCGGCTCGGGCGGGCGCTCCGGGACGGGCGGCGCGCCGGGCGCGGCAGGCGCGACGACGACCGGCGGGGGCGGCGGGACGGCCAC
>CAZJMY010000022.1:0-5679 GCA_964546845.1 uncultured Myxococcales bacterium
CCCCGTCGATGCGTCCTCACACCGCTTGATCTAGGGGCGACGGCGGCGGGCGCCAGAGTCACCCCTAAAGGTTCGTCACAAACCGACCGGGGACCTTACCCGACATGAAGATGCCTCGTGATACCGGGCAGTTGCGCGATCTCCCCCTGAACCTGATCAGCATCGAATCTCAGGTTGTCGGAAGGCTCTCGAAGCCTGGCAAATGTACACCGACTCGACCTACGCACCGACCTCTCTGTCGACTGCTCCGTGAGATGGCTCATGACCCCGGAATGCAGATGTTCCGGCCATATCTGCGCGGGATTCGAGGTCCTGAGCCGGCGCCCGGGATTGAACCGGGGACCTACGGTTTACGAAACCGTTGCTCTACCACTGAGCTACGCCGGCGAAGTTTAGTGCGCGCCGGTACTTACGTCATTCGGGGGCGATCCGTCAACCGCGAAGAGGCGGCATCCATCCGGACATGTGAGCGGACATCGGAGCGCCGCCCGGCAGTGTAATGGGCCGAGATTGTTCGAGATCTTGCCGACAGGGAAGCGGACATCGATGCGGACATTCCGCCGCTACGCCGGGCCCGTCACGATCCCGATGATCCGCCCCGGCTTGTAGATGAACTTCTTCACCGTCCGCCCCTCCAGGTGCTTGGTGACGTTGGGGATGGCGAGGGCGGCGGTGCGGGCCTCGTCCTCGGTGGCGTCGCGGGCGATCTCGACGTCGCCGCGCAGCTTGCCGTCGACCTGGACGCCGACGGTGACGCGGTCGTCGATGGTCAGCGCGTCGTCGTAGGTCGGCCACGGGGCCTGCAGCAGGAAGCCGGTGCCGCCGATGCGCTCCCACGCTTCGTCGCCCAGGTGCGGCGCGAAGGGGCCCACCAGCTTCACCAGCGCCACCAGGTCCGCGTGCGTGGCGCCCGCGCTGGTGAGCGCGTTCAGGTACTCCATCAGCCCCGCGATGGCGGTGTTGAACTGCATTCGCTCGAGGTCGCCCGTCACGCGCTTGATGGTCTTGTGGCGCAGCCGCTCGTGGGGGTCGCCGACCGGCGCGCGCGCGGGATCCCACTCCTCGCACAGCCGCCAGACGCGCTTCAGGAAGCGGTTCACGCCCTCGATGGCGCGCGGGTCCCAGGGCTTCGGCAGCTCGAACTCGCCCATGAACATCTCGTAGAGGCGCATCACGTCGGCGCCGTAGTCGCGGATGACGTCGTCCGGGTTGACGCCGTTCAGCTTCGACTTCGCCATCTTCTCGACGGTGCTGGTCAGCGTCTCGCCGGTCGCCTTCAGCACCGGCGTCTCGCCGCGGAACTCGACCTCGCTGGCCTCGTGGTAGCGCCCCAGGCTGTCCTGGTACGAGTACGCCAGCACGGTCCCCTGGTGCCGCAGCTTCTTGAACGGCTCCTTCGTGTGGACCAGCCCCATGTCGTACAGCACCTTGTGCCAGAACCGCGCGTACAGCAGGTGCAGCACGGCGTGCTCGCCGCCGCCCACGTACAGGTCCACCGCCATCCATTCCTTCTCGGCCGCCGGCTCGAACGGGCGCGCGTCGTCCTTCGGCGAGAGGTACCGCAGGTAGTACCAGCACGAGCCCGCCCACTGCGGCATCGTGTTGGTCTCACGCCGCGCCGGACCGCCGCACTTCGGGCACGTCGTCGCCACGAAGCTCTCGATCCCCGCCAGCGGAGACTCGCCCGTGCCCGTCGGCGCGTAGGTCTCCACGTCGGGCAGGCGCACGGGCAGGTCCGACTCGGGCACCGGCACGACGCCGTCCTTCTCGCAGTGGACCAGCGGGATGGGCTCGCCCCAGTAGCGCTGCCGCGAGAACACCCAGTCGCGCAGCCGGTAGCTGACCGCGCCCTTGCCGGCGCCGCGCTCCTCCAGCAGCTTGATGACCGCCTTCTTCGCCTCGGCGGTGGGCAGCCCATCGATGGGTCCCGAGTTCACGGCCACGCCTTCGGCAGCGAACGCCTCGTCCGCCTTGACGGCGCCGCCACCGGCCGGCGCCACCACTTGCACGATGGGGAGCCCGAACTTCTTGGCGAACGCGAAGTCGCGCTCGTCGTGCGCGGGGACGGCCATGATGGCGCCCGTGCCGTAGCTGGCCAGCACGTAGTCGGCGATCCAGATGGGGACCTGCTTGCCGTTCACGGGGTTCGTCGCCGTCGCGCCCGTGAAGACGCCGGTCTTGTCCTTGGCCAGGTCCGTCCGCTCGAGATCGCTCTTGCGCCGCGCCTCTTCCTGGTACGCGCGCACCGCAGCCCGCTGTCCCTCGGTCGTCAGCTCGTCGACCAGCGGGTGCTCGGGCGACAGCACCATGTAGGTCGCGCCGTACAGCGTGTCGGGCCGGGTCGTGAACACGCGAATCTCGCGACCCGCCACCGGCGCCGCGCTCTTGAACACCACCTCGGCCCCCTCGCTGCGGCCGATCCAATTCCGCTGCATGGCGATGGTCGACGCGGGCCAGTCCAGCTCGTCGAGATCCGCCAGCAGGCGGTCGCCGTACTTCGTGATGCGCAGCAGCCACTGCCGCAGGTCCTTTCGGATGACCGGAGTGCCGCACCGCTCGCAGCGCCCCTGGCTGACCTCCTCGTTGGCGAGCCCCGTCTTGTCGACCGGGCACCAGTTGATGGGAACGACCCCTTCGTAGGCCAGGCCGCGCTCGAATAGCTTCAGGAAGATCCACTGCGTCCACTTCACGTACGCCGGATCGGTGGTGTCGATCTCGCGCGTCCAGTCGTACGCGAACCCGACGGCGTCGATCTGCCGCTTGAAGTTGGCGATCGCCTGCTGGGTCGTCACGCGCGGGTGGACGCCGTGCTTGATGGCGTAGTTCTCGGCCGGCAGGCCGAACGCGTCCCAGCCCATCGGGTGCAGCACGCGGAACCCCTGCATCCGCTTCCAGCGCGTGATGACGTCCGTCGCCGTGTAGCCCTCGCAGTGGCCGACGTGCAGCCCGGCACCGGACGGGTAGGGGAACATGTCCAGCGCGTAGAACTTGGGCTTGGACGGGTCGGTCGGGGTCCGGTGCAGCCCGGCTTCCCGCCAGCGGGACTGCCACTTGGGCTCGACGGTGCTGTGGTCGTACGGCATGGAGGGACGAATATATACTGTGCGCGTCAGCCGAGTGGCAGCGCGCATCGGCCCGCAGGGGCGGTGCCCAGGCGTGAACGCCTCTGGTGAAATTCCGACGGGGCGGCACCGCAAAGGCGCCCGACGGGGCGTGGGGCCGTCGGGTTCTCGGCGGCACCGAGCTTGCTGTCCTGACGTGCATGACCTGGTTCCTGGTGGTGCCTTTCGCGACGACGCTCCTCGCCAACGTACCGAACGGCACTCCCCAGCTGACGATCGAGCCGGCGGGGGTGGAGCCTTCGACCGCCCCCTTTTCCGGTGAACCGCCCGAACCGCGGCCGCGCTGGTACGGCGCCCCGGCCGTGGCCGCCGACGCCGCCGTGGCGGTCGGGGTCATCGCGACCGTCTACATGACCGACGGCACCCCGCGGGACGGAGGGACGCCACCGGCGCTGTACGGCCTGGCGGCGGCCTACTTCTTGGCGGGGCCGGTCGTCCACCTGGCCCATGGCCACCGGGTGCGCGCGGCGGAGAGCCTGCTGGTTCGCGTCGCCGGCTTCGCGGCCGGTCTGGCCGCCACGTACGCGCTGGCCGATCCGCTCCACTGCGGCGCCGAAGTGTCCGAACACATCCCGTGTCGCGCGCCGTACGCGCTGGCGCTCGCCCCGCTCGCGGCGCTGGTGGTGGACGACCTGTTCCTCGCCCGCGAGCCGGCCAGTCAGCCGAACCCGCCGACGACGGCCAGCCTGTCCACGCGCGTCCTGGTCCAGCCCGGTCTGACGCTGCTTGGCGTCGGCGGAACCTTTTGAAGTCGCGCGCGGCGGCGCGGATATACTGCCCCGCATGAAGATCCTGTTCATCGGCGGCACCGGCAACATCAGCTCGACCCTCAGCCGGCTGATCGTCGAGCAGGGGCACGAGCTGCACCTCATCAACCGGGGCAAGTCCAGCAAGCACCCGCTGCCCAAGGGGGTGAAGGTCATCTCCCACGACGTCCACAGCGGCGCGCCGCCGGCAGCGCTGCGCGGCGCGCGCTACGACGTGGTCGTCGACTGGATCGCCTTCACGACCGCCGACGTCGAGCGGGACATCGCCTGGTTCTCGGGTCAGCCTGACGCCGCCGCGACCGGGCAGTACATCTTCATCAGCTCGGCCTCGGCCTACCAGAAGCCGCCGTCGCATCCGGTCATCACCGAGTCGACGCCGCTGGCGAACCCCTACTGGCAGTACTCGCGCGACAAGATCGCCTGCGAGGAGACGCTGATGCGCGCCTACCGCACCAGCGGTTTCCCCATGACGATCGTCCGCCCGTCGCACACGTACGACACGATCGTGCCGGTGGCGGTCAGCAAGTCCGACTACACGATCATCGACCGCATCCGCCGCGGCCTGCCGGTCATCATCCACGGCGAGGGGACGTCGCTGTGGACGCTGACCCACGCCGACGACTTCGCCCGCGCGTTCATCGGCCTGTGCGGCAACCTGCGCGCCATCGGGCACGCGTTTCACATCACGTCCGACGAGTGGCTGACCTGGGACCAGATCCTGCGGCTGGTCGGCCGTGCGGCCGGCGCCGAGCCCAACCTGGTGCACGTGCCCAGCGCGTTCATCGCCAAGGTCGACCCCGAGACCGGCCCGGGCCTGCTGGGCGACAAGAGCTGGTGCGCGCTGTTCGACAACACGAAGGTGAAGTCGTTCGTGCCCGGCTGGCAGGCGCACATCCCCTTCGCCGAGGGCATCCGCCGCACGGTTGCCTGGTTCGACGCCGATCCGGCCCGTCAGGCCGTCGACGACAAGGCCAACGCCCGCGTCGACGAGATCCTGCGGGCCTGGCGGCGCGAATAGCGCCGCCCGGCGATGACGCGCGAATAGCGGCGCCCGACGATGACGCGCGAATAGCGGCGTCTCAGAACGACGTGACCCACTTGCCCGTGCACGGGTTGGGGGTCGACGTGCCCGAGATGCCGTTGGTGACGGTCACGCCCGTCCCCGACGGCATGAAGTTCACGTTGCCGGGGCCCAGCGTGACCTTCGTGTAGGACGCGCTGACGTTCGACGACGAGACGCCGTCGACGATCACGTTGTCCAGCGTGACGCTGTTGAGGTGCGAGGCGTCGTACCCGTCCAGCGTGACCTTGGGCGCGTTCGAGCCGCCGGCGACGGCGTGCACGTTCTGGATGGTGATGTTCGTGAACTGCGGGATGTCGCTGCCCGTCGCCGTCGAGTAGAACGGCGTCAGCAGGATGACGTTCGACACGTTCCGCATGCACACGTCGCTGTAGCTGATGTTGTTCACCAGTCCGCCGCGGCTCGAGTCGGACTTGATGCGGATGCCGTTCGAGCTGCCGCCGCTGGTGCCGGTGCCCATGTTGTCGATCGACAGGTCGTACACCTTCACGTCCGAGACGCCACCCGTGAACTCGCTGCCGATGGACATGCCGTGGCCCGCGCCGAAGTGGTTGTGGGCGATCGTCAGCTTCGTCACGCCCGTCGCGCTGGAGCCCTTGATCGCGATCTGATCGTCGCCGACGCTGATCGAGCTGCAGGCGATCGTCCCGTTGCTGGCGGCTTCGCCGGGGTCGATGCCGTCGGTGTTGTGCGCGTTGCTGTAGGTCAG
>CAZJMY010000023.1:0-3740 GCA_964546845.1 uncultured Myxococcales bacterium
TCCGCCACCTCGGTCAGCTGCATCTCCGAGACGAACCGCAGCGAGAACGCCAGCCGCTCGTCGGCCGGGAAGCTGTCCAGCACCGCGTAGGTCGCGCGCACGGCTTCGTGCGTCTCCCCCTGCGGCCCCGACACGGGGACCTCGGGCACCTCTTCGGGGGCCACGAAGCGGATCCACCGCCAGCGTCGCCGCCGGCGGATCCGCCCCCGCGCCGTGAAGACCGCCAGCGTCGCGATCCAGCTGCGCAGCGCCGAGGCGTCCTTCAGCTTGTGGACCCCTTCCAGCACCGCCACGAAGACGTCCTGGACCACGTCGGGGATCTCGCTGTCGATGCCCAGGGCGCCGGCGACCAGCCGCTCGACCAGCGGCTCGAAGCGTTCGACCAGCGCCATCCGGGCACGGCCGTCGCCCCGCCGCAGCGCCGCGACCAGCGCGGCGTCGTCGGGATAGGGCTCCGGTATCGGCGCCGCCGGGCGGACCGTCTCGGACGGGGGGGCGGGCGCGCGGAACGCCACGTTTCCCATCTTAACCGGGCCGGGTGTCCTTGTCGCCGCCGGATCCACGGGCCGCCGCGCCCCGCGCTGCGTCGGCCGCACGCCCAGCGGATCGCGGGAGGTGCGCGCGGGTCGGGTGTGTCCGGTCAACACGGCCATGGTTCGGTCCTGCGCCCCGTGAGTGTCGCGCCGCTGCCGGCACGGTTCACCCGACCCGCCCGCGGCCGGTCCGCATACTATGAAGGCGTGGGGACCCCCATTTTCGCCCGGGCGGCGGGCGTCATCCTGCTGACGCTGGCCGGCTGCGACGTCCGGCTGCGCCCGATCTCGGCGCCCCCCGACAGCGGCTCGAACGTGCCCGACGGGGCGCAGCTCTACTGTCCGGACGGTCCCGACACGGACCCGGTCGGGGGGTGGGCCTCGGTCGCGTCAGGGGTGTTCGCGACCACGACGGGCGGCGGCAGCGCGGACCCGGTCACGGTCGACGCCGCCGACAGCGGCGCGATCGACCAGTTCAAGACCTACGCCGATCGGAAGAGCGGCGCCGCCGTCATCCACGTGAAGGGCATGATCAGCTTCGCCGGGTTCGGCGACAGCCAGGTCCGCGTCTCCTCGAACACGACCATCCTGGGCCTGGACGACCACTCGGGCTTCACGGGTGGCGGGCTGGACCTGGTCGGCAACAGCAACATCATCGTGAAGAACCTGGTGATCGCGAAGGCGGCCGGCACCGACGCCATCAGCATCCAGGGCCCCGACTCGTCCAACATCTGGATCGACCACTGCGATCTGTCCAGCGAGCAGCACCCGGACGGCGCCTCGTACGACGGCCTGGTCGACATCACCCACGCGGCCGAGATGATCACGATCTCGTGGACCAGGTTTCACGACCACCGCGACACCAGCATCGTCGGGCACTCGGACACGAACGCCGGCGAGGACGCGATGCACCTGCACGTGACCTACGACCACGACCTCTTCCGCAACGTGGACGCCGGCCCGCGCATCCGCTTCGGGACCGTGCACGTGTACAACGTGTTCTTCGACCACGTCACCTACTACGCGGTCGCCTCGACCATGAACGCCGAGGTGCGCGTCGAGAACAACTACTTCCAGGCCGTCACCGCGCCCGGGCAGGACCCCAACGACGGTCCGGTCACGACGCTGCTGAAGGACTCGCAGTTGCCGGGCTTCGTCACCCTGGTCTCGAACGTCATCGACGCGGACAGCGCGGCCAACCACATCACGACCCAGAGCACCGAGTGGACGCCGGGGTACGCGTACACGGCGGATCGGGTCGCCTCGGTCCGGACGCTGGTCGACGGTTGCGCCGGCCCGCGCCCCGTTCCGGGCGCCATCTAGTCTTGCGGGCTACGCGCCCTTACCACGAATTTGCCGTCCGGAAAGATGCCGGAAACATGCGCGGCGTAAGCTTCTAGTCAGAGGTCCACATGGCGCGTGTCGAGAATCGCGGTCTGGGGTACCTGGTTCACGACAGCGGCGACAACTCGCTGGACGGCATCTTCCGGCTGATCGGCCTGGGCGAAAGAGACGAGCCGCTGGAAGCCGTGCTGACCGAGATGTGCGTGGACATCGCCGCCATCGCGCGCGCCGACGTGGCCAGCGTTTACGTCCGCGAAGAGGGGCCGGACGGCGAGCGGTTCACGATGCGCGGCAACGTGGGGTTCCCCGAGGGCGCGGTCGGCCACGTCCAGCTGGGCCGCGGCGAGGGCATCACCGGCTTCGCCGCCGACCGCCTGCGGCCCGTGTCGGTCGCCGTCGCCGATCGCGACGAGCACTTCAAGTACATCCCGGGCCTGGGTGAAGAGCAGTTCCCGGCGCTGCTGGCCGTCCCCGTCCTGCGCGGCGGCGCGGCGGCGGGCGTGCTGGTCATGCAGCGGCGGGCGGCCATGGCCTTCACGCCGGAAGAGGTCGTGCTGGCGACCGCGCTGGCCGCCGTCGTCAACCACGCTCTGGAACGCAGCGAGGCGCGCGACCGCGAACGCGCCCAGGAGGCCGACCGGCGCAGCGTCCGGCTGAGTGGGCACGCCCTGGTGCCGGGGACGGCGATGGGACGGGCCGCCCTGCTGCCGACCCTGACCGCGCTGGCCCACGCCGCCGCGCCCACCGGACCCGCCAGGCCGATCGAGGCCAGCGGGCTGGAAGCGCTGTGGAACCGGCTGCGCACGGAGCTTCACCGGGGGCTGGCCCAGGCGACGGGAGCCGCCGCGCGCGAGATCTCCTCGCTGGCGCTGATCCTGGACGACGAGCGGTTCCGGGTCCGGCTGGCGGAGGCCTGCGGCGCCCCTGCCCCGCTCAAAGCGCTGTCCGAGCTGGCGCGGGCCTATGCCCGGGCGCCGTTCCGCGCCGCGGGCGACGACGACACGTCGGAGCTGATGGCGGCCCGCGCCGCGGAGATCGAAGACCTGTGCGTGCTGGCGCACGCCGTGACCAGCGGCAGCCGCCCCGTCCGGTCGGGGGCCATGCTGGCCAGCGAGCGCATCGGTCTCTTCGCGACCGCCTACGCGATCGCGGCCGGCGCCTCGGCGTTCGTCGTGGAGAACGACGTCGCGGCCGACGGCGGCCCGGCCGCCCTGGCCCGCAGCGCCGGCCGGCCCCTGGTCTCCGCGGTCCACGGCCTGTTCGGCTGGCTGCGTCCCGAGGACCTGATCGTGGTCGACGCGGACGCCGGCGTGGTCCGTGTGAACCCGCCGGCCATGACCGTGGCGCGATTCCGCAGCACCCGCTAGCCGCCCTTACAGCGCGTTGCCGATCGCCGTGAGGATGTCGATCTGCTCCTGCGGGATCGTGCCGTCGCCCTTCGGCGAGACGTTCAGAATCATCATGCCGCCGCGGCTCTTGTAGTCCTTGATCTTGCTGATGAGGCTGCTGGCCGACTGGTAAGTCATCCCGTCGGTGTAGTCCCACGTGCTGCCGATCGGCTCGTCGACGAGCCAGAAGGTCTTCGGCTCGGAGCCGGGGGCCGGCGCCTTTCCGCTCTTCTCGAAGTCGTGGATCATGACGTTGCCGCCCGTCGGCGTGGTGTCGTCACCCGGGAAGACGCCCCCCTTGCCCGCGATGGCGACCTCCTTCCCCCAGCCGCAGGCGGCGTTGTAGTAGTAGCTGGCGAAGGCCAGCTTGGTGGCGTGGTTGGCGCCGATGCCGTCCCAGTCGAACCAGTGAATGTCGGGCTGGTACTGGTCGGTCAGCTCCTTGGCCCGGGTCAGCCACTCGTTCATGAAGCCC
>CAZJMY010000024.1:0-26243 GCA_964546845.1 uncultured Myxococcales bacterium
GAGAAGGCGTCCATCACCGACAGCAAGAAGGTCGTCGAGATCTGCACGCAGTACGCGCAGAAGGGGATGTTCAACATCTTCCTGACCGTCTTCTTCAGCACCCTGGCCTTCGCCTGCCTCGAGCCGTTCTTCTTCATCGGCTACCTGGTCTCGATCGCCCTCTTCGGCCTGTACCAGGCCATCTTCATGGCCAACGCGGGTGGCGCCTGGGACAACGCCAAGAAGATCGTCGAGGTCGAGCTGAAGGAAAAGGGGACCGAGCTGCACGCGGCGACGGTCGTGGGCGACACGGTCGGCGACCCCTTCAAGGACACCTCATCGGTCGCGATGAACCCGGTCATCAAGTTCACGACCCTCTTCGGCCTGCTGGCCGTCGAGCTGGCCGTCGGCATGAGCCGCACCACGAGCCTCGCGCTGTCCGGGATCTTCCTGGCGCTGTCGATCGTGTTCGTGTGGCGCTCGTTCTACGGGATGCGGATCACGACGACGAACCCGGCCACGGCTGCGGGATCGGCGGCAGCGGCGAAGGCGGCGGAAGGCGCGTAGGGCGGGAGAGCCGGAGAGCCGGAACGACCACGTACACGTCTACGACCACGTACACGTCTACGTCTACGTCTACGTCTACGACCAGAGCGCTGCCGTTTTCGTAGACGTAAACGTAAACGTAAACGTATACGTGGTCGTAGACGTGTACGTGGACGTGGACGTGGACGTCTGAGCGCCGGTCTGGCTCTGCTGCTCTGCCGCTAGCTCCGCCCGCGCAGGTACGAGAGCGCCGGGCCCACGAACGGCAACGTCGCCGCGACCAGCAGAACCCCCGCCAGATTCGGCCCCGCGACATCCAGCGCCGAGGCCGTGGCCAGGTGGCCGCCGCCGAAGGCCATGACCGCTGCGCCGGCCACGGCCAGCCAGCCCCAGGTGCGCAGGCGGACGATGCCGGACAGGCCAAGGGTCGTCAAACCGAGGGCCGCGAGCGAGACGAGCATGCCCTGCCCCTCCTTCGGGCCCAGGGCCCACATGATGAGGCTGGGGAGCGAGGCGGCGGAGCGGGTGATGGTCTTGCGCAGGCGGGCGACGCCCAGGTCGTCCATCCGGTACCGCTGGCGCCAGGACTCTTGCAGGTCGTACTGGGCCGCCATGCTCTTTCCGGCCAGCGGCAGGACGACCATGGCGTGCAGCGCGCCGTACACGGCCAGCGCCGGGGCCCACCCCATCATGACCAGCGAGATGATGGCCACCATGAGGCCCGACCAGCCGAGCCCGGTCGCGAACCAGCGGCCCCAGAACCAGCCGGCCACCACCGCGAAGAAGGCGACCAGGTAGCACAGGCCCATGGCGGCGAAGGCGGGCCCCCATCCGGGCGGCGCGTTGAACGACAAAAAGAGGTACAGCACCGTGAAGAAGCTGAGCGCCAGGGCGGCGGCAGCCCGCCGCGGACCCTCGAAACCCAGCGTCCCCAGCTTGCTGCTCAACGCGGACAGCTCGGAGGGAATCTTGAACGCCATGGTTTCATTATAGCTATTCCATTGCAGTCGGTCCCGCGGCGTGAGAAATAGACCGACCGTGGATAGCCCCCCGCTGACGCTGGACCAGGTCAAGGCCGAGATCGCCGAGGTGACGATGCAAGTCCACCTGGCCCAAGAGCGTCAGGACGAGCGGGACGTCGTCGCCGCCGCTCACGCCGGCGTGGACAAGCTGGCCCAGCGGTACCGGGCCCTGCTGGCCTCCCTCTCGCCCAAGGACCAGCTGGCGGCCGAGCGGCTTTTGGGCCGGCGCGTCGTCGACCTCAAGCGGCTGGCCTCGCTTCTTCCCAAGGTTCCTGCCGTCTCGTCCGAGAGCACCCCCGATCGCGTGGCCGGCGGCGGCGCCCCCCACGAACGCCGCATCACGGGGGTCACCTGGTCCACCCCCGGACGGGCCGCCCCGAACGCCAGCCTGCGCGTGGGCGGGGACGTCGAATCCTGGTGCGGCCGCTGCGCCGACCTGACCACCCACAGCATCGTGGCCATGGTGGGGGACGAGCCCAAGCAGGTGCTCTGTCAGGTCTGCGGCTCCCGGCACACCCACCGGACGGCGGCGGCCCGCAAGGCGCCCGCCGCCGCAAATCCGGCCACCGGCGGCACCGACGACCGCCCCAGGGGCGACCCCGAGGCCCGCCGCAAGGCCGCCGAGCTGCGCGCCCTGGGCGAAGAGGTCGCCGCTGCCGAGACCGTCCGCACGTTCGACCCGCGCGAACGCTACAAGGCCGGCGAGATCATCTCGCACCCCGAGTTCGGGCGCGGAAAGATCGAGAACGTGCTCCGCTCGAGCCTGCTCGTTCGGTTCCCGAACGGCGGCCTCAAATCGATCATGCTCATGTAGAGCCGACCGGCGCCGCCGCCGAGGCGCCGCCTCAGCCCAGGTTGTCGAGCTCTTCCAGAAACCGCTTCAACAGGCCGTCGACCATGAGGTTGCGGGCCGCGCTGTCGTACCGACCGGCCCGATAGCCGCCCTGAATCTCTTCGAAGCGCGTCCGCGAGTCGGCGATGAGAGTCCGGCACGCCCCCGTCTTGGTGGTGATCTCTTTCCGGTTCTTCAGCAGGTAGCCGCCGGCCGACATCGCCGCCGCGCCGGTCAGCACCACCCCGACGGGACCGGACAGCGCATAGCGCAGGCCCAGCCGCAGCGCGACCACCCCTGCCGCGCCCAGCGCCGCCTTCTTGAGGCCGCTGCCGTCGCGGATCGACTCGGCCGCCATCGAGGTCACCTGCCCCGACGCCATGACCAGCGCGATGAACGTCCCGCGCCGGCTCTTCCAGCCCCGATCGTAGTAGTCGCGGATCGCCTGCTTGAGGAAGGCGTCGTAGTCGTCGAACACCTCCGGGCCCAGCTCGGTCTTGGACTTTCCTTCCGCCTCGGTCGCCATGGCTAGATCGTACCACGGCGGTGGTGAACACTATGCCCATGACGGCCGCCCTGCTCGCGGTGCTGCTCGCCGCTGCCGCTCCCGCGTCCCGCGCGGCGGCCAGGCCGGCTGCGGCGTCGCGTGAGCCGCGGAAGGCGGCAGACGCGTCCGCAGCCCTGCGCACGGGCCGCTATGCCGACGCGCTTCAGGCGGCCGTCGCGCGCCTCACCCGCGCGCCCGAGGACCGCGCGGCGACGCTGATCGCCGCGCGCGCCGAGATGGCGCTGGGTCGGACGGCCGAAGCGCGCCGGCGCCTGGAGGCCGCCAACGCCGCCCGTCCCGACGATCTGCCGGTGCGCGACGCGTTGATGCGCCTCTACGAGGAGGTCGGTGACCGCGCCGCCCTCGCCCCGCTGATCGACGCCAGCTACGCCGACTGGAACGGCGGCCACGTCGATCGAGCCCGCCCCGCCGACCTGCTGGCGATCGCGACCGCCGCCCGGCTCGACGACAACTGGAAGGACGCCAACCAGGTGCTGCGCGACGCCGCCCGCGCCGACCCGCGCGACCCGGCGCCCAACCTGGACTGGGGGCTGCTGCTGCTGACCAAGCACAACGCGAGCGACGCCGAGGCGTCTTTCCGGCAGGTGCTGAAGGTCGATCCCGACAACCCGGAGGCTCACGTGGGGCTGGCCCGGGCGGCCGTCGACGACCGCTACGACGCGGTGACGGCGCGGGCCGAGATCGCGGCGGCCCTCGCCGTCAACCCAGCACACGCCGGCGCGCTGGCCCTGCGCGCCGAGCTGGGCCTGGACGGCGAGGACTTCGCCGCCGCGCGCGCCGACGTGGCCGCGATCCGCCGTCTGAACCCGAACGACCGGGGCGCCTTCCGCGTCGAGGCGGCGGCGGCCCGGCTGCTGGACGACGCCGCGGGCTACGCCCAGGCGCGCGACAGCGACCTGGCCGTTCACCCCCACGACGGACAGCTCTTCGCGTTCGTGGCGGACGCACTCGCGCGGCAGCGCCGCTACGAGGAGGCGCGCGCGGTCGCCGCCGACGGTGTGGCGGCAGACCCGGGCGACGCCGCTTGCCTGTCGACGCTGGCCGTCAGCCTGCTGCGACTGGGGGACGAAGCCGCGGGCGTCGAGACGCTGCGCCGGGCCTGGAAGCGTGACCCCTACGACCGCCGCACCTACAACCTGCTGGACCTGTACGAGAAGGTCATCCCCGCCGACACCGTGACGGTCTCGACGGCGCACCTGCAGTTCCGCGTCCCGCGCGACGCCCGCGTCGCCGTCCAGGAGGTCGTCGGACCCTACCTCGAAGCGCGGTACCGGGACGACGTCATCCGCTACGGGTTCGAGCCGCGCGGGCCGGTCACCTTCGAGCTGTTCGCGGATCCGCGCCAGTTCGCGGTCCGGACCACGGGGCTGCCGGCCATCGGCGTCTCGGCCGTTTGCTTCGGACGGGTCATCACCTCCGAGTCACCCACCAACCACGCCTTCAACTGGGGGATGGTGCTGACGCACGAGCTGGCGCACGTCTTCGCGATCGAGCTGTCGCGGTCGCGCGTGCCCCGCTGGTTCACCGAAGGGTTGTCCGAGGTCGAAGCGGCGCGCGCGCGGTCCGAGTGGACGCGGCACGACGACGCCGACCTCTACGGCGCCTGGCGCCGCGGCGAGATCCCGAGCCTGGCCGACCTTTCCCACGCGTTCCTGGGCGCCCACAGCGGCGACGAGGCAGGGCGCGCCTACGCCCTGGCGGCCGAGGCCGTCGGCTGGCTCGAGCGGCGGTTCGGGTTCGGGGCCGTCCGCGCCGCGCTGGTCGCCTACGGTCGGGGCGAGCGCGGGGCACGCGTTCTCGAGCAAGTGTCCGGGATGCCGATCGCCGAGCTGGATCGCGCGTTCCGCGAGGATCTGGCGCGGCGGCTGGATCGCTTCGCCTCCCAGTATGTCCCCACCGAGTGGCTGGGACCCGACGTGGCGCCTGATTCCGCTCCGGCCCGCGGCATCGCGGCGATGGCGCGCGGTGAGCTGGAGCCCGCCCGCAACCTGCTGGCGCGCGCCCGGGCCCTCCCCCACCCGTCGCCGGGCGAGGCGGCGGCGACCTTCTTCCTGGCCGGTGACGTCGCCCTCGCGCGCCGCGACGCCGACGCGGCCGTGGCCGCGCTGCAGGGGCTGCTGGGGATGGGTCCGCCCGCGCGCGACGGCTACGACGTTCAGGTGCGGCTTGCGCTGGCGGAGCTCCACCGGCGGGACCGGGCCGCCGCCGAGGCCCACCTGCGGCGCGCGCTGACCTTCGACGCGCGCCGGGTGGAACCGCACGCGCTGCTGGCGGAGCTGCTGGGCACCGAGCAACGCGTGGACGATCAGCTGACCGAGCTGGAGGCGGCCCTGCGCCTGGACCCGCACAACGATCGGGCCGCCAAGCAGGTCGTCTTCGCGGAGTCGCGCCGGGGGCACACCGCGCGGGTCATCGAGTTCGCGCCCATCGCGACGTTCATCGACCCAGCCAGCCCCGACCTCTACGCGACGCTAGGCCGGGCCCTCGCCGCGTCGGGCAAGCGCGCCGAGGCCGCCGCCGCCTTCGAACGTGCTCTGGTCTTCCAGGCCAGCGACCCGGTCGCGCTGCACCTCCAGCTGGCCGCTCTCTACGACGGGCTCGGCGAGCGCGCCCGTGCCGCTGCCCACCGGGCCGCCGCCGGCCAGTGAGCGCGCGGCGACGGCGTCGCGGGTCGGGAACGTCACCGTGAACGTCGTCCCGGCCCCCGGGGCGGTGTCCACCTCGATCGTGCCGCCGTGGTCCACGACGATCTGCTGGACCAGCGCCAGCCCCAGACCCGTGCCCTGAGCCTTGGTCGAGAAGAACGGGTCGAAGATCTTGGCGAGGTCGTCCGGCGCGATGCCGGCCCCTGAATCGGCGATCGTCAACACCAGGCGCGCATCGCCCGCGGCGCCGGCCAGCGCCGCGGAGATCGACAGCCGCTTCGTGGGCGCGCTCGCCAGCGCCTCGCGCGCGTTTCGAATGAGGTTGATGAGCGCCTGCCGGATCTGGCCTTCGTCGGCCATCATCTCCGGCAACCCGGGCGCGACGTCGACGCGCAGGTCGATGCCGGCTTGCACCAGCTCGCCGCGCGACAGCTCGACGACCGAGTCGATGAGCACGCCCAGGTCTTCCCGCTCCAGCTTGGGGCGCGGCAGGCGGGCAAAACGCAGGTAGGTCTCGGTGATCTCGGCCAGGCGGTCGACCTCGCCGATGATGGAGGCCACCAGTCGCCTGGCCTCGTCCGCCTCGCCCGGCAGCTCGTCCCCCAGAAGCTCGGCGTTGAGCCCGATCGAGGACAGGGGGTTGCGCACCTCGTGCGCGATCTGGGCGGCCATTCGCCCGACCGTCGCCAGCCGCTCGGACCGGATGAGACGCTGCTCGCGCTCTTGAATGGCGTCGGCCATGGC
Source organism: uncultured Myxococcales bacterium (assembly GCA_964546845.1). Classification (GTDB taxonomy): domain Bacteria; phylum Myxococcota_A; class Polyangia; order Fen-1088; family Fen-1088; genus JADGRB01. The sequence continues at coordinate 6,337 of CAZJMY010000024.1, forward strand.
GTCGAACTCGCGCGCCAGGTCGCCGATCTCGTCGCGCGAGGTGACCCCCGTGCGCTGGGCGTAGTCGCCGCCCGCCAGCTGCCGGGCGCGCCGCCGCAGCACGCCCAGCGGCCGCAGCGTCCGCCAGGTGAAGAGGAACGTGCCCAGCGCCACGGCCAGCCCCGCCGCCCCGATCAGGATCGCCAGCGAGAGCGCCGTCTCCTCGTCGTCCGACAGGCGCTGCGCGATCTGCCCGCTGGCGCCGCGCAGCGGCTGCCGCAGCCGATTGAGCCCGTGCACCAGGTTCACGAAGTGGCTCTCGAACTCGGATCGGGAGCGGGGATCGCTGGCCACGGCGGGGGCCGACAGCTCCAGCGCCACGGCGTCGATCTGCCGTCCCAGGCCGGCGATCTGCCGCCGGCGCGCCTCGAAGTCGCCGCGCCGCGGCGAGGCCGGCTCTTTCTCCAGGTAGCGGTCGATGGCGCCCAGCGCGTCGTCGATCTGCTTGCGGGCGGTGCGGAGCGCCAGCGGCAGGTTGGGATCGAGGCGCCCGCCGCCGCGCCCCAGCGAGGGGGCGAAGTCGTTCAGCGACTTCCAGGAGGCGTCGACCGCCCCCTGCAGCTCCAGGTAGGCCTCGTTCGCGACAACCCCCTGACGCGCGCGCCGCACGGAGACGACGGTGAAGGTCGCGTTGCCCGCGAAGGCCAGCAGCAGCACGCCGAACGCCAGGCCGACCTTTCCGAAAACCCCGAGGCGCATGCCTACTTGACGCTATCACGGCAACCTGGCGCCGTCCCTTTCGAGACGGTCTGGCAGGACCCCCGGGAGACTTCCTGGAAACCTGCCCCGGCGACGGGGCTGGCCAAAGCCACCTCCGTCGCCACGACGGTAAAAAGCCCCGGCGTGGCCGCGCTCATTGACAGCGCCTAAGGGTGCGGAAAAAATGGCGCCCGCATGGCATTCCGGCGCCTCGGCCCCCTTCTATTCCTGCTTGCGGTGTTTTCGCCCTTACGCGCCACCGCGGCCGAAGGCGGCGACCAGGCGCCCACGGCGGTCCTGGGGATCGAGCCGCTGGACGGCGTTCCCGATACCCTGGCCTCGGACGCGACGGACGCTCTGCGGCAGCGCGTGGCGGCCAGCCGCGACTACAAGCTGCTGCAGGGCAAGGACCTGGTCGAGGTGAAGCTGGTCTTCGCCTGCCCGGACGAGGCGCCCGCCTGCCTGTCCCAGGCCGGCAAGAGCCTGGGCGCGTCCAAGTTGATCTACGGCAACATCAAGAAGGCCGGCGGCGACTTCCAGATCACCCTCAAGTTGCTGGACGTCGCCCGGGCGGTGGTCGAGAGCTTCGAGACCGACGCCATCACCAAGCGGCGCGCCGACGCCACCGCCCTGCACCAGCAGGCGGCCGTGTGGCTGGGCAAGCTGAGCGGCCACGGCAACGGGTCGATCAGCGTGCGGTCGAACCTGTCCGGCGCGGCGGTCAGCCTGGACGGGACCCGGGTGGGAGTCACGGGCGGCTCGCCGGTGGTGGTCTCCGACATCTCGCCCGGCAACCACGAGGTCGCGGTCGAGAAGAGCGGCTACACGACGACGAAGCAGGATTTCAGCCTGGCGGCCGGGCAGAACCTGCCGCTGACCCTGGACCTGAGCGCTGTCTCCGTCGAGGTGCCCCGGCCCGAGCGGGCGCGCCAGGCGGCGCCGGACACCGAGCCGCCCGAGGAGGCCGGTGGCGGCCACACGCTGGCCAGGGCCGGGTTCTGGGTCGCGGTGGCGGGCACGCTGGCGTCGGCGGGCGCCGCGGTGAAGTTCGGCCTGGACGTCCACGACATCAACCAGCAGCTGGACCAGTACCGGCGATTCAGCTGCTCGACCTCACCGACGGGCCTCTGCAACAGCAAGGGACAAAGCGCGCAGCCGCTGACCGGCGCCGACAAGAGCACCGTCGCGAACAAGACCGATCAAGGCAATCGCGACGAGACGCTGCAGTGGGTGTTCGTCGGCGTGGGCGGCGCCTTCGCGGTGGCCGGTGGATACTTACTTTACAAAGGCTATCTGGCGGGCGACGGCGGCAGCTCGAGTGCGTCCAATCACGGTCTGCGCCTCTTCCCCACAGCCAGCGCTTCAGCGGCCGGCGTGGTCGCCGAGTTCGATTTTTGATCCCCTTCGTTCTAAAATCCGAGCCTGAGTGCGTCTAGCTTGAGAGGCACGTGGTGACCGCGACGGCGAGCTTGGTGAACCAGACCATCGGGAACTACCGGGTCCTGCGCCTGCTCGGCGAAGGGGGGATGGGCGTCGTGTACCTGGCGCAGCACCCCGTGATCGGGCGCAAGGTCGCGATCAAGCTGCTGCACGCCGCCCTTGCCCGCGATCCCGACATCGTGTCGCGCTTCTTCAACGAGGCGCGCGCGATTCACATGATCGCGCACGAGAACATCGTGGAGATCCTGGACTTCGGTCAGACCGCCGACGGCCAGCCCTACTTCATCATGGAGCACCTGGAGGGCGAATCGCTCAGCGAAGCGGTCAGCCGGGGCCCCATGCCGATCGACCAGGTCGAGGCGATCGGCGTCCAGATGTGCCGCGCGCTGGGCGCGGCCCACGCCAAGGGGATCGTCCACCGCGATCTCAAGCCGCACAACGTCCAGCTCTGCACCAAGACCGATGATTCCGGCGTCGAGGGCGCGCTGCAGGTGAAGATCCTCGACTTCGGCGTGGCCAAGATCCTCGCCACGCCCGACGGCGCGCAGTCGGTGAAGACGCGCACCGGGTCGCTGATGGGAACCCCGCTCTACATGTCGCCCGAGCAGTGCAAGGGCGCGGGCGTCCTGGACCACCGCACGGACATTTACTCGCTGGGCGTGATGCTGTTCGAGATGCTGGCGGGGCGCCCCCCGTTCACGGCCGAAGGCGTGGGCGAGCTGTTCGCGAAGCACATGCTGGAGGAGCCCCCGTCGCTGCTGCAGTTCGCGCCGGCCACGCCGCCTCACATGGCGGCGGCGATCATGAAGTCGCTGGCCAAGGAGCCGGCCGACCGGTTCCAGAGCATGGACGAGTTCCGCAAGGCGCTGGTCGGCGAGGTCAAGCTGCCCGCGCTCCCCGCGCAGAGCGGCGCGCGCCGGTCGGAGGCGGGTCCGGCGCACGCGAGCTCGCCGCGGGCGGCGACCACGCTGTCGTCGGCCAGCTCCGAGCTGGATGAGTCGTCGACGACGCCCGCGCGAACACGCAAGCTGGCGATCGCGGGCGGCGCCGCGGCGGCCGCCGTGTTGCTGGTCGTGTTGCTGATGCCCAGCAAGCATCCCGCGGCCCCACCGCCGGTGGCCGCCACCAGCCCCGCGCCCGAGCCGGCGCCGGCGGTTCCAGCGGCCGCGCCGGAGGCGGCGCCGTCCGCGGCGGACGGCAAGTCGCCGAACGCCGCCGAACCGAAGACCGTCACGATCCGCTTCGAGGCCGATCCGCCGGGCGCGCACGTCCTCGACGAGAAGGACGGCAAGGACCTGGGCGCCGTCCCGATCGAGGTGCAGCTGCCGAAGGGCGGCGAGCCGTCGAAGTACAAGCTGCGGCTGGCCGGCTACCGCGAGGTCCCGCTGACGGCCACGCCGACCGCCGATCGCACGATGCACGTCGTGCTGGACAAAGTGCCCGCCACGACGACCGCCGCCGACGCCCACCACCGCCCCCCCGCTCACCACACCAAGCGGAAAAGCGTCATCGACGAAGACGGCCTCGCAATGCCCAGCTTCTGACCCGTCCTCGTCCTCGTCCTCGTCCTCGTCGCCGTCCTCGTTCCTCGCTCTGACCAGGTCCGATCCAATCCGATCCGATCTCATCCGCGCGGCGTGCGCTCGAGGAGGCCAGATCCGCGAGGACGAGGACGAGGACGAGGACGGGTTAGTCTTCGTCGGGCGTTGGCCGTTTGTGGCGGAGCGCGAGGAGATCCAGGAATCGTTCGGGGGCGAGCTGGACGCGGCTGCGGCTCTCGAGGTAGCGGCGGCGTTCGATGGCGAAGATGCCGCCCGCGGCGACGCCGCCGCCGGCCAGCGCGACCAGGTCGTAGACCGGCGAGCCGGGCACCATGAGGGCGCCCCCCACGCCGAACAGCAGGAACGCCATCGCCGCCCGCATCCCCATTTGGCCGAAGCGCTCGCGGCGCATCTCGGTCAGGTCGATGTTGAACGTCACGGCGGTCTGGTTGCCGTCGGCCTCGGGGGAGAGGATCGTCTCGACGCGCGTGACCAGCGCGAAGGCGTAGCGCTTGGAGAAGTCCAGCGAGCGGACCAGCCCTGGCCACAGGCCCTGGGCGCGCTCCCACTCGACGCGCTCGCCGTGATGCCGCCGGACGGTCATGAGCTGCTCGCGCAGGAAGCGGTCGACGGCGCGGCGGACCGTCTCGAGCGGCGCGGAGACGACCCGGCTCACCACCACGCGACTGGCGCCCAGCGCGCGCGTGAGCGCCCCACCCTCCTCGGGATCCAGGGGCGCGCCCCGGTGCATCTCGAGCAGCGCCTGCTCGACCGCCTCGGGGCGCAAGCCGGCCTCCTCGCTCAGCCGGACCAGCTCGGTCACGCTCAGCGCCTCGCCGCTCGACGGCTCGCTGCCGGAGCTCGTCTGGGTGTCGATCTCGGCGGCGCGGCGCAGGACGAAGTCGACCTCTCTGCGCGTGAGCTTGTCGGACACGACGTCCAATTATAACTGCAAGGGGCCGCCCGTGCCGGCCGGATCGGGATCTGCCGCCAGCGACCGCGGGCGAACGCGAAAGGCAAGCCGGATCAGCCACTCGTAGAGCCGGTCGGGGACCAGCGGCCGCAGGCGCGCGCCCGAGAACGACGTCGGACCGACGGGCCAGCGCAGCCGCGGGTTCGTGGCGGTGGCGGCTCGCTCCACCGCGTCCACCACGGGCGTCAGATCTTCGGCGCGAGCCAGGGCCGCCGACTGGCGACGGTAGGCCTCGACCAGGCCGGCGTAGGCGCTCGCCGTCGTGAACGCCGCCGCCAGCCGCTCGTTCGCATGAAGCGCCGTCGCAAACATCCCCGGCTCGACCAGGGAGACCCGGATCCCGAACGGCGCCAGCTCGAGCCGCCACGACTCGATCATCCCCTCCAGGGCCCACTTCGATGCGTGATAGGGACCGACGATCGGCAGCGCCACCCGCCCCGAAACGGACCCGATGGTCACGACGGCGCCGTCGCGGCGGGCGCGCATGGCCGGCAGCACCGCGCGGGTCACCCGGTGGACGCCGACGACGTTCGTCTCCAGCTGGGCGCGCAGCTCGTCGGGGGTGGTCTCTTCCAGGGGGCCGTAGGCGTAGTAGCCGGCGTTGTTGACCAGCACGTCCAGCCGCCCCGCCGTCTCGCGCAGGAGATCGCCGACGGCGGCGTCGACGGACGCACTCTGCGTGACGTCCAGCGGCGGCGTCGACAGCCGCCACCCCTTCGCGGCGGCCAGCTCCCGCAGCGAGGCGCCGCGCGCCGGGTCGCGCATACTCGCGAAGACGCGCCACCCTCGTGACGCGAAGCGCTCGGCGACCGCGCGGCCAAACCCCGAGGAGCTTCCGGTGACGAGCACGCTGCGGGTCGCGTCCATGTCCATCTCGGCGTCTCAGCTTCGCAACAGGAACCCGAGCAGAGCCACCGACAGCACGCCCCAGGCGGCGCTGCCCAGCACCCACCAGCCCGCGCCCCGCCGCGAGAGACGCGCCAGCACGCGCAGGCCCAGCGCGACGTCCAGCGTCGACAGCACGACCAGCGCCGTCATCCAGGTGATGTTCCCCTGGGTGTGCCGGTCGGGCGCGCGGGCGTACGCCAGCGCGCCCACCAGGAACACCGACCCCAGCAGCACCTGCACGATGGCCCGCTTGCGCGCGCGGCCGCGCAGCTGGGCGGCGCGCACCTGCCGCAGCCCCAGGCGCGACGAGGACGGGGGCGACGGCGGGGCCATGGCCCCTAGTATGGCATCGTGTAGCCGGCCTGAAGCACGTGCGCGTTGCCGAAGCTGTCGTTCTGCATGTAGTAGCCGTACGAGATCTCGAAGGTGCCCGCCGCGAACCACCTGAAGAATGGGACGGCCCGCAGGCTGTCGGCCTCCCAGAACACCTTCACCTCGGGGTACCTGGTGCGGACCGGGCCCAGCTTGGGATCGCTGCTCTGGTACGGAACGGGCGGCGGCATCATCTCGTAGCAGTTCTGGTTGGCGACGACGTCGCACCAGAACGCGGCGTGGTTCTGCGTGTGGTAGCGATAGAGCAGTCGCACCTCCAGGTTGCGCGACAGCTTCTGGTAAATGCGCCCCTCGATCGTGTGCGCCCGCAGGTCCCAGGGGTCGTAGGACACCTCCGACGTGCCCGGGTAGAAGTCCCAGTAGTACCGATAGCGGAGCTGCAGCCCGGTCGAGGAACCCGGGAGGTAATAGGCCAGCCACCCGCCGACGGCGTTGCGCACGCGGCGGCCGGGCGGGACCTCGTACCCGAAGTTCGGAACCGAGCGATAGAGGTTCCCCTGGAACCCGTCCAGGAACGCGGTCTCGGCCGAGACCTGGGCCAGCGCGACCGGCGAGAGCACCTGGGTGTACGACAGGCCCGTGAAGTACGAGTTCAGGCTGCACGAGGTGCCCGACCCGGCGCAGGCGGGCGTGCGCCCGCGGGACGACATCGTGTCCAGGCTCAGGCCGACGGAGAGCGCGAGCGTCGCGGTGTCGCCCCAGGCCCGTTGCGCCAGCGACGCGCCCAGGCCGTGCGACCAGTAGTCGGACTCGGCGCTGTAGCGATAGGCGAGTGTCGCGCGCGTGCGGTCCCAGTTCTTGCCGACGGCCAGCCCCACCTGGTTGCGGATCTCGGTGAAGATGGCGTCCTTGCCGGTGCCTGCCGCGGCGGAGGCAGACGTGATGGCGTCGACCAGGTAGTGCGCGTCCAGATCGAACCCGTCCGGCAGGTCCTTCTGGATCTCGACCACAGGCTGGATGACGCGCGTCGACGGCTCGCGGTAATAGGCGCCGCGGATCGTCACCTGGTCGGCACCGCGCGCCCGCGCGCCCGCGAGCCCCAGCAGCAGCAGCGCCGCCGCGCACGAAGCCGCGCGCCTCAATTGCAGCCGCACCCGCCGCCGGGCTGTCCGAAGCCCAGATCCGCGCCTTCGCGGGCGCCGAACCAGTGCTGGCGGAAGCGATCCTCCCGGGGATCGGCGTCGAAGCGCAGCGCGCGCTTGGCCAGATGTTCGCGTTGCCAGGGCTGGACGGGCGGCGTCGTGTGCGCGCACCCGGCGGCGGCCGTTGCCGCGATCAGCCCGATCAGCCAGGCGCGCCGAAACATGCCGAGCTTTTATCACGCTAAGATGACGGCGTGACAGTCGACCCGACGTACCTGGTTCTCGACATCGAGACCATCCCAGACCGGGAGCTCTGGTCGCCGCCCGAGCCGACCGGGGCGCCCGGCTCGCCCGGCGCCGTCGCGCCGTTCCCACCGCTCTACGCGTGCCGGCCCATCGTGCTGGGCGTCATGTGGCTGGACGCGAACCTGGGCGTCAAGCGCATCGGGACGATCGGCGAGACCAAGGACGAGGCCGGCATGATGGCCGACTTCGCGGACTTCATGACCAAGTGGCGGCCGCTGGTCGTCACCTGGAACGGCCGCAGCTTCGACCTGCCCGTGCTGGCGCTGCGCGCGCTGCGCTTCGGCGCCGACTTCCGCTGGTACTACCGGGGCGAGGGGTATCGCTACCGGTTCAGCGAAGAGGGGCACCTGGATCTGTGCGACCTGCTGTCGGACCACGGCGCCGCCAAGATGACGTCGCTGGACGGCGCGGCGCGGGTCATCGGGCTGCCGGGCAAGGACGGCGTCGACGGCAGCCAGGTCGAGGGGCTCTACCAGGCCGGCCAGCTGGACGCCCTGCGCCGCTACTGCCTGTCCGACGTCGCGCAGACCGCGTTCGTGTTCCTGCGATACCGCCTGGTGGCGGGGGAGCTGGACCGCGACGGGTACCGGCAGACCGTGAACGCGATGCTGGGCGCGCTGGAGACGGACGGGCGGTTCGGGCGATTGCTGGACGGCATCGATCGGCGCCGGCTGCTGCTGGGTGACTGACCGGGACGTCGAACGGCTGGCGCCGCTGCCGCGCGAGTTCTACGGGCGCCCCACGCTGCCCGTCGCGCGCGAGCTGCTGGGCAAGCTGCTGGTGCGCCGGATGCCGGGTCGCCTCACGCGGGTCGCGCGCCTGGTCGAGGTCGAGGCTTATCTCGGCGAGCGCGACGCCGCGTCGCACGCGCGCCGCGGCCCGACGCCCCGCGCGGCCATCATGTTCGGCCCGCCGGGCTTCCTGTACGTCTACCTGATTTACGGCATGCACCACTGCATGAACGTCGTGACCGAGACCGACGGCGTGGCCGGGGCCGTGCTGCTGCGCGCGGCCGAGCCCGTGCTGGGCATCGAAGGCAAGCTGCCCCTGACCGGGCCCGGGAAACTGTGCGCGGGGCTCGACATCACGCGCGCCGACAACGGGCGCGACCTGGTGGCGGGGGGCGACTTCTTCCTGGCCGACGACGGAACGCGGCCGCCCAAGCGGGCCCGCTCGCCCCGCGTGGGCGTCGACTACGCGGGCGACTGGGCCCAGCGCCTGCTGCGCTTCTACGTGCCGGGGAACCCCTACGTCTCGCGGACCTGAGCGGGCGGGTGCCGCAGATGCACCTCGCGCTCGATGGACCGGAACATCGCCGGGATCGACGCCGCGACCAGACCGTCGGTCACCTTGCGCAGCACGAACCCGGGGACCGGCGCCTTCACGTCCAGCGACACGCGGTAGGTCATCGCCGTGCCGCCCCCCTCGGGCGTCAGACGCCAGCTTCCGACCGAGTGGGTCACGATCTCGCCCTCGACGAACGTCCAGTCCATCGTGTGGGCCGCCGGGTCGCAGACCAGGTCCAGGACGTACCGCACGGGCAGCACGATCTGCAGGCGAAACTCGACGCGGATCGTCCCGCCGGTGCGCGGGGCGTCGCCGCCGCTGAGCACGCGGGTCGCCTTCATCTCCGGGAACAGGCGGGGGTAGGACGCAAAGTCGCTCACCACGTCGTAGACCTGCGCGGGGGTGGCCCCGGCGATGACGTGGCGCCTCTCGACCGGGGCGCGATCGCTCATGACCCGCGATTTCAACACGGCGCCGGTCAACCTCCAAGCCGCCGGCGCGCCACGCCGCCCGATTGACGCGCCCGACGGTGCCGCTTAACGTCCTCGGCCCATGCCCCGCCCCTTCGCGCCTCCGGGAACGCGCACCAACTTCGTCGGCGACCGACCGGTGCGCCTGGAACACGCGCGGCTGGAGTGGGACCTGGACCTCGCGGGCCGCCGCCTCAGCGGCGTGGCCACGCTGACGGTAGTGGTGCGGCGCGATCGGCTGTCGGCGATCGCGTTCGACGCGGTCGAGCTGGACGTGGACCAGGTGCTGGTCGGCGGGCGGGCGACGACCTTCGAGAACGACGGCAGCAAGCTGCGTCTGGCGCTGCCCGAGCCGGCGCGCGACGGCGACCGGTTCGACGTCGCCATCCGGTATGCCTGCCGGCCGCGCCGCGGCCTCTACTTCGTGGCCCCCGACGCGGAGCACCCCGACCGGCCCCTTCAGGCCTGGACGCAGGGGCAGGACGACGACGCGCGCTGCTTCTGGCCCTGCCTGGACCAGCCCATCGACAAGTTCACGACCGAGGTCATCTGCACGGCGCCCGCCGGTCTTTTCGTGCTGTCCAACGGCTCGCTGCGCGAGCGCACCGACCTGCCCGAGGGGCGCGGCACCCGCTGGCACTACACGCTGGACCTGCCGCAGCCCGCGTATTTGCTGACGCTGGTGGCCGGGCCTTTCGTCGAGCTGCGCGATCGCGCGCCCCAGACCGGCGTCGACGTCTACGCGTTCGTTCCGCCGGGGCGCGAGGAAGACGGGCGGCGCAGCTTCGCCCGCACGGGCGCGATGATCGACCACTTCTCGGAGAAGATCGGGGTCCCCTACCCGCACGCGCGCTACAGCCAGATCACGGTCCCGGAGTTCATCTTCGGCGGCATGGAGAACACGACCGCCACGACGCTGACCGATCTGGTGCTGCTGGACGAACGGGCGGCGCTGGACCACGACATCGACGGCCTGGTCTCGCACGAGCTGGCGCACCAGTGGTGGGGCGACCTGCTCACCTGCCGCGAGTGGTCGGAAGGCTGGCTCAACGAGGGGTTCGCGACCTACTTCGAATACGTCTGGCGCGAGCACGCCAAGGGGCGCGACGAGGCCGACCACGAGCTGCTGGCCGACACCGACGGCTACCTGGCCGAGGCCGGTCGCTACCAGCGGCCGGTGGTCTGCCGCGAGTACGACGAGCCGATCCACCTGTTCGACGCGCACCTCTACGAGAAGGGCGGCCGGGTCCTGCACATGATCCGGCACGAGCTGGGCGAGCCGGCGTTCTGGCGGGCGTTGCGTCACTACGCCCGCAAGCACGCGCGCGGCTCCGTCGAGACGCGCGACCTGGCGCGCGCGATCGAGGACGCCACCGGGCGCAGCGTCGAGGCGTTTCTCGACCGCTGGGTCGCGCGCCCGGGCCACCCCGACTTCGCAGCCGAGTGGCGCTGGGACGACGAGCGCAAGGTCGGGACGCTGTCGATCGCCCAGAAGCAGCCGGTGTCGGCCGAGACGCCGCTCTTCGAGCTGGGCGCGACGGTCCGCTTCGAGATCGACGGCCGCCCGCAGGACGTGCGCGTCGCGATCCGGGAGGCAGCGCACGCCTTCGAGATCCCCCTGCCCGTGCGTCCGACGCAGGTCGTCTTCGACCCCGGCGACGTCATCCTGAAGTCGATCAAGTTCACCAAGGCCGGCGCGCTGTGGCGCCGGCAGCTGGCGGCGGCCGAGCTGGCGGTCGACCGCGTGCTGGCGGCGCGCGCGCTGGGCGACCTGCCCGACCCCGCCAACCTCACGGCGCTGAAGGAGGCGCTGGCCCAGGACCGGTTCTGGGGCGTGCGCGGGGCGGCCGCGCGGGCGCTGGGCAAGACCCGCCGCGCCGAGGCGCGCGACATCCTGATCGGCGCCCTGCGCGACGCGGAGCCGCGCGTGCGGCGGGCGGCGGCGGCCGGGCTGGGCAACTTCGTGGGCGACGACGTGGCCGGACGCGCGCTGGCCGAACGGCTGGACGCCGGCGACGCGAGCGTCTTCGTCGAGGCCGAGCTGGCGCTGGCGCTGGGCAAGACGCGCTCACCCGAGGCGCTGACGCTGCTGCCGCGCATGGTCGATCGGCCGTCCTACATGGACCTGGTCGCCAGCCGCGCCATCGACGGCCTGGGGCAGACGGGCGACGAGCGGGCGCTGCCCCTCATCCGCGACGCCTGGCGGCCGGCGGCCGGCTTCCCCGCCCGGCGCGCCGTCGTCAGCGCGCTGGCGGAGCTGGCGCGCGGCACCCCACAGGCGCGCGCGGCGCGCGAAGCGATCGAGCTGCGTTTGGGCGACCGCGACTTCCGCGTGCGGGGCGAGGCGGCCGTAGCGCTGGGGCGACTGGCCCTGACCGACGCGCTGCCGGCGCTGCGCAACGCGCTGGCCGGCGAGCTGGACGGCCGGACCCGCCGGCGCATCAACGACGCGATCCGCGAGATCGAGGACGGCGCCCGTCCCGCCGAGGAGGCCCGACGACTGCACGACGAGGTCGAACGGCTCCGCGGCGAGACCGCCCGCCTGCGCGAGCGGATGGACCGGCTCGAGGCGCGGCTGGCCAGCACGCCTCCTGGCCCGGTCCCGAAGGGCAAGCGCCCGCGACCGGCGACCCGCCGCGGGACCCGCACCCTGCGCCCGACCCGGCGCTAGGTCCAATGCCGTTCGGTTAAGCGCCAGGACGCAAGGAACGCCATCCGAACCATTTAGGATTCCTGATCCTGGCGGTTCCGAAGTCCTGGCGTGGCTCTTAACCGAACAGCACTGGCGCTAGGTCTGCAGCTCTTTGACGATGTCCTGGGCGACCTGGCGCGCGCGCGGCAGGTCGGCGCGCGGCATCGAGATGGCGCCGACGACGGGGTGGCCGCCCCCGCCGTAGCGCTCGCAGATCTTGTTGATCTCGTGGGTGCGGGGGACCTTCGACCAGGGGTTCGAGCCGATCGAGATCTTGGCGCGCGACGACGCCGTCACGCCGACCGAGTAACGCGCCTCCGGGAACAGGTAGTACGAGATGAACTTGTTGAACGGGCCCACGTCGCGGTCGGCCAGGTCGAAGAACACGACCCCGCCCTCCAGCCGCGCCACGGACCGCATGGTCTCGATGTTCTTCTGGTGCTGCGCCAGCAGCGGGCCCAGCGGTCCGGCCACGTAGGGGTCGGCGGCGATCTCGGCCAGCGGGCGGCTGACCAGGTCGCCGATGAACTTCTCGGCCAGCGCGGGGTCGCGGTTGTTCTCGATGAACGTCATGAGCCGCAGCGCCGGCTCTTTCAGCTCGACGGCCATCTGGGCATCCGGGAACAGCGCGCCGTCGATGATCTCCGCCCAGTGGATCAGGTCCGCCAGCGGCGCCCGGTCGAACCCGAACTTGGCGGCCACGGTGTCGGCCAGGAACTTCGTGCAGCTCTTGGCCTTGGGGTCGTAGAACTTCCGGCCGGTCGCGTCGGCCCGAAAGTGGTCCTCGTCGCCCGGCAGCTGGAACGCCGAGGCGTGGTGGTCGAACCACCACGTCAGGCGGGGGTCCTGCGAGTAGCGAAAATCGACGCAGGCGTTCTCGTCACCGTCGAAGCACTCGGGCGCGAAGGGCTGCGGATCGCCCTTGTGCTCCAGCGGCCGGTAGACGACTTCCACGGGTCCCTTGGCGACGCGCTCCCGGTAGAACCGGGTGAACACGCCCGCGGAGCTGCATCCGTCGAAGCAGTTGCCGTGATAAAGGACGCGCAGACGCATTTTCGGAAGCTAACACAACTCGCGCGCCGGGGACGGAGCGGATAAAGTGAACGGCCATGCCCGAGTTCCTCGTCGACCTGAAGCGGACCCACGACTGCGGCGCCCTGCGCGCCACTGACGCCGGCAAGCGCGTCGTTCTGTTTGGCTGGGTGGCGGCGCGCCGCGACCACGGCGGCTGCGTGTTCATCGATCTGCGCGATCGCGGCGGCACGACCCAGGTCGTGTTCGAACCGCAGACGAACGCGGAGGCGCACCAGCGAGCGGGCGAGCTGCGGCGCGAGTTCTGCATCGCGATCGCCGGAACCGTCGTCGAGCGCGGCGGGCACAAGAACCCGAACATGCCGACGGGCGACGTCGAAGTGAAGGCCGACGCGCTGACCATCTTCTCGACGGCGGAGACGCCCCCCTTCGAGCTGAGCGAGGACACGAAGGCCGACGAGACGATCCGGCTCAAGCACCGCTACCTGGACCTGCGGCGGCCGGCCCTGCAGCGGAACTTCATCGCCCGCTCGCAGATCTATCAGACCACGCGGCGCTACCTGGCGGACAACCGCTTCCTGGAGATCGAGACGCCGTTCATGGTGAAGTACACGCCCGGCGGGGCGCGCAACTTCCTGGTTCCGTCGCGCCTCAACCCGGGGCAGTTCTACGCGCTGGCCGAGTCGCCCCAGATCTTCAAGCAGCTGTTCATGGTCGCGGGGATGGACCGCTACTTCCAGATCGTGCGCTGCTTCCGCGACGAGGACCTGCGCCTCGACCGCCAGCCGGAGTTCACGCAGATCGATCTCGAGATGTCGTTCGTCACCGAGGACGACGTCCAGCAGACGATCGAGGGGCTGATGGTGGCGCTGTGGAAGGACGTGCTGGGGATCGACATCCCACGCCCGTTCCAGCGCCTCACGTATGCGGAGGCGATGGGCAAGTACGGCAACGACAAGCCCGACCTGCGGTTCGATCTGCCGCTGGTCGACCTGACGGAGGTCGTCGCGCGCCACGACGGCGGCGGTGTCGGCCTGCTGCAGGCCGCGCTGAAGACCACGGGCGGCGTGGTCAAAGGCTGGCGGCTGCCCGCCGCGCAGGCCAAGTCGCTGTCGCGCACCGACCTCGACAAGCTCGAGGAGTTCGCCAAGGGATTCGGCGCCCGCGGCCTGGCGCGCGCCCGCGTCGGTGAAGGCGGCGCCTGGGCCCAGAGCCCCATGAAGACGATGAGCGACGAGCTGCGCCGCGGGATCAACGAAGCCGCCGGCCTGGCCGACGGCGACCTGCTGTTCCTGCAGTTCGGCGCCAAGAAGCTGGTCAACGCGGTGCTGGGCGGGCTGCGCCTGCACCTTGCCGCCAAGCTGGACCTGATCCCCAAGAACCAGTGGCGGTTCTGCTGGATCACGGACTTCCCGCTGTTCGAGACCAGCGAGGACGGCCGGCTGGTCGCCGCTCACCACCCGTTCACGTCGCCCAACCCGGAGGACCTCGATCGCCTCGAGACCGACCCGGGCGCGGTGCGGGCGCGGGCCTACGACCTGGTGCTGAACGGCAACGAGGTCGCGGGCGGCTCGATCCGGATCCACCGCTCGGACGTGCAGGCCCGCGTGTTCCGCGCGCTCGGGCTGTCCGACGAGGAGGCCCACGCGAAGTTCGGCTTCCTGCTGGAGGCCTTCAAGTACGGGCCGCCGCCCCACGGCGGGATCGCGGCAGGCGTCGACCGCCTCTCGATGCTGCTGTGCGGAGCGGAGTCACTGCGCGACGTGATCGCGTTCCCGAAGACGCAGAAGGGGACCGATCTGATGACCGACGCGCCCGGGCCGGTGGCGCGCCGGCAGCTCGACGAGCTGCACATCGCGCTCAAGGAATGATCAGACAGGAACCCTGTGGATCTCCCGCGACGACTCCGCTGGGCAGAGCCCAGCTCCGTCAACGCGGCAGCCGACGCGCGGGCGAGCCTCCTCGGCCGACTGGCGTCGGAGTCGTTCGACGTGCTGGTGATCGGCGGCGGCGCGACCGGCGCCGGCATCGCCCGTGACGCCGCCCTGCGCGGGCTGGCCGTGGCTCTGGTCGACGCGGGCGACTTCGCAAGCCAGACGTCCAGCCACTCGTCCAAGCTGATCCACGGCGGGCTGCGGTACCTGCAGTACGGCGATCTGCCTCTGGTGTTCGAGGGGCTGCGCGAGCGCCGGCGCCTGATGTCGACGGCGCCCCATCTTTGCCGGCCGATCGAGTTCGTGTTCCCCGCGTACCAGGGCGAGCGGCCCGGCCTCGCCGAGCTGGGCGCCGGCGTGGCTCTCTACAACGCGCTGGCGCTGTGGCGGCCGCCCGCGACGGGCCACCGCCTGAACGCGCACGGGCTCTACCGGCTGGCGCCCCACCTGCGCGCGGCCGGGCTGACGGGCGCCCAGCTGTACGTCGACTGCCAGACGGACGACGCGCGCCTCGTGCTCGAGAACGTGCTCGACGCGACGGCGGCCGGCGCCGCCTGCGCCAACTACGTCCGGGTGGAGGCGATCCGGCGCGACCGCCAGGGGCGCGCCCGTGGAGCGCTGGTCGCCGACGGCGAGACCGGCGCCCGTTTCGAGGTTCGCGCGCGCGTCGTCGTCAGCGCGACCGGTCCCTTCACCGACGGATTTCTGGGCGGCCCCCGGCGGCTGCGGCCGACGCTGGGCGTTCACCTGGTCCTCGACGCCGCGCGCGTGCCGCACGGCGGGCGCGCGCTGGTGCTCCGCACGCCGCAGGACAATCGCCTCTACTTCGTGCTGCCGGCCGGGCCGCGCACCATCGTGGGGACGACCGATACGGACCTCGCGCCGGCGGAGGCTCCCGGGCGCGCCCCCCGCGTCGGCGACGAGATCCGCGCGCACGGCTCGGACGTCGACTACCTGCTGGCGGCCCTGAATCACGCGTTCCCGTCGCTGCGGCTCGGGCCGGGTGACGTGGTGTCCACCTTCGCGGGCCTGCGACCGCTGCTGGCGGGACACGCGCAGACCCCCTCTGAAACGTCCCGCGAGCACACGATCGCGGCGGCACCCGATCGGACGGTCGTCGTGGCGGGCGGCAAGCTGACGACGCTGCGCCGCATGGGCGAAGAGACCGTCGACGTCGTCGTCGAGATGTTGCGCGCCTCCGGTCTGGAACGGGCGCTGGCCCCCTGCGCCACCGGCACCCGGCCGCTGCCCGGCGCGACAGGCGACCCCGCGCCGCCCAGCCAGATCCTCGAGGACCAACCGACCGACCTCCGCATGCGCCTGACCTGCTACGGCGGGCGCGCCGCCGCGGTTCTGGACCTGGCCCGCCGACCCGAGCTCGCCGAGCGGATCGATCCGAACCTGCCGTATCTGTGGGCCGAGGTGTTGCACGCCGCCCGTTTCGAGCAGGTGGTGAAGTTGACCGACGTGCTGGTCCGGCGCGTGCCCTTGTTCCGGGACGCCGGCGACCAGGGGCTGGCGGCCGCCGAGCCGGCGGCGCGGCTGGTTGGGGCCGAGCGGGGTTGGTCGGCCGAGCGGCGCGACGCCGAGCTGGCGACCTACCGCCAGGCCGTCGCCGTCTCCCGCCGGTGGCGAGACGAGACGTCCTAGAGGACGGTCATCACACCGGGGAGCCCGCGCAACCGCGTACGCACCGCGTGCGCCTCGGTGGCGGTCGCGCAGCGGATTCTGAGACGATGGCTGACGTATTTGCCGCCGCCGGACGCTTTCTGTTCGTGACCGTGCGGTGGCCCCGCCTCGGTCGCCGCGGCCTCGAGGACGTTCTTCACCGTCTCCTCGTCGTTGCGTGCGATCACCGCCAGCTCGAACTCACCGGGGAATGCGTAGCACGCCTCGATGAGCTCGATCTCGGTCCGAGCGTCCGCGTATGGCTCTTTGCGCGCGGTCAATTGACGGTGCTGACCTTCTTGCGGGCGGCGGTGCGTTCCAGATCCGCGGCGGCGCGCGCGGGCCCGTACGGCAGCGGCCTGTCCGTGCGCAGGACCTGCACCGGCAAGATCACCCGCATCGACTGCGGCAGCGGCTCGAAGAACCAGGTCGACACGACGTCCGACATGCACTGCTCGACGGGGCAGTCGGCGCCGTACGTGGAACGCGCAATCCAGTGGTCGCGCATCTCACCCTCGCGCGACAGCGAGACACCGACGCCCACGTAGCCCGAGTGCTGGCAGCCGATCGGCAGGACGTCGAAGCACTGGTGTAGGGAGCGCGCCTGCGTCTGCGCCTCGGCGCGCAGCGCCTTCTCGATCTCCCATGGGGTCGCGCGCGACGGAATGGCCGAGCGCATCTCGGCCTCGCCGATCTGCGCACCCACGGGCACGGCGCAGAAGACGCTGGCCAGCGCCGCCATCTCGAGGGGCAGAAACGCGCGCCGCGCGAAGCGGCGAACCGACCCGGCGGCCCCGGCGGGCGCCGGCCCAGCGTCGGGCAGGCTCTGAATCACGAACGTCGCGGTGCCTGCTTCGATCTGCGCGCGCGCGCCAGGCTCCAGCGGGACCTCGACGGTGCGCCCGGATGCGCCGTCGGCGCCGCCGAGCAACGCCTCGACCGGCATGCCCTCCCGGTCGCCGTCGAGGCGGCCGGTGAAGCCGGGGGCGAGGACCAACCGGTATCCGGCGCCCTCCCGCCGGACCAGGCGCATGGGCATGGCCGCGAACGCGTCATCCTCGATCGCGGCGCCGACGTTGTACGAGCGCGAGCGACGCGCCGCGCGCGCACCGGCCACCGTCGCCGCGCCCAGGCCCACCACCAGCCAGAGGCCGAGGTAAGTGGGTAGGAAGAGCACCCGATGCGCGACGAGCAGCGCGACCGCGACGATCGCCGCCGTCGCGAGCGACATGGCGGCAACGACCGCAAAAGTAGAGAGAGCGCTGCGCCATTCGGCGCGTTTCGACAGCCGCCGCACCGAGACCAGCTCACCGTTCATCAGGTACGCGACTTCGACAGCCTGGGATTGCGTTTGCTTCACTGATGACCTCGCGCGGCTAGCATAGCAGCCGGAAAGCGGACGTAAAACGGCGCTCGAGCCGAGCGATCCGACAACCACGTGTGGCGCCGGTTCCCCGCGCGCGGCCGCGAGGCGGCCGAGCTCCATCAAACGCGCCGGCCCCTGCAAAATTCCTTTCGCACCCTTCGCGTTTCCGGTCGAAATGCCGCGAAAAGGCCGCGCGTGACGCTCATGTCACGGCTCTCCGACGGAAACGGCGGGGTTCACGCACGCGGCGGCGCGTCGAAACCGCGCCAGAGGTGCGTAGCCAGCTTCGCGCCGCGCGCGCCCGAGTTTGTCCACAGGCAGCAATTTCAATGACTTACGCATCCACCTGCGTGGCACGCAGCGTGCTACATGACGGGCCGACCTTCTGGGAGGAGGGTTAAGATGGCTCACGCCGTAACGCAAGCGACACCAATCAAGTCGGTTGAAACGCCGGTCGTCTCCTCGGCCTCCGCGCCGAACCGAGAGAAGGCGCTGCAGATCCTGTCGAAGTCCATCTACAAAGAGCTCCGCGAGAACGGCTACGAGCCGAAGCAGATCGTGGCGCTCGCGTCGGAGATCATCAGCCTCGTCACGAGCGATTTGAACCTGGACTAGCGGCGCGCGCGGCGCCTCCCCGGTGCCCGCGCCGCTCCTCATTTTTCTAGCTTTTCCCGACCTCATCGAGCATTCTTCGCGCGCCCAGACCCGGGCGCGCTTTTTTTTGTCCGCTGGCGCCCGGGGGCAGTCGGGGCGGAGTCGCGAACATGCCCACCAAGACGATCTCGGAGCTCGACATCGCCGGACGGCGTGTGTTCATCCGCGTCGACTTCAATGTTCCGCTGACGGCCGAGGGCAAGGTGTCGGACGACACCCGCATCCGCGAGAGCCTGCCCACCATCAAGCTGGCGATCGAGAAAGGCGCGCGCGTCGTCCTGGCGTCGCACCTGGGGCGCCCGAAGGGCAAGCCCGACAAGAAGTACACGCTGGAGCCGGTCGCCGGCCGCCTCGCCGAGCTGCTCGACGCGGACGTGACGTTGACCGACGAGCCCGTCGGTGATGGCGCGCGCAAGGTCGTCAACGACCTCCACGCGGGTGCCGTGGCGCTGCTGGAGAACCTGCGCTTCTCGCCGCTCGAAGAGGCCAACGACGAAGGTTTCTCGCGCGCGCTGGCCAGCTACGCCGACGTCTACGTGAACGACGCCTTCGGCACCGCGCATCGCGCGCACGCCTCCACCGTCGGCATCACGAGGTTCGTGGGCGACAAGGGGGTCGGTCTGCTGATGGAGCGCGAGGTGAAGTTCCTGGGCAAGCTGCTCGACGACGTCGAGCGCCCCTTCGTGGCCATCATCGGCGGCGCCAAGGTGTCGGACAAGATCGGCGTGCTCGACAACCTGCTCGGGCGCGTCGACCAGATGCTGATCGGCGGGGCGATGGCGAACACCTTCCTCAAGGCCAAGGGCGGCCGCCTCGGGCGCTCGCTGGTCGAGGAGGACAAGCTGGCGTTGGCCCGGGCGTTCCTGAGGAAGGCCGAGGAGCGGAACATCGACATCCTGTTGCCCCGCGACGCGGTCGCCGCGGCCGGGACGAAGTCCGAGTCGGGCCGCGTCGTACAGGCCAGCTCGGTTCCGGAGGATTTGGCGGCGCTGGACATCGGGCCCGAGACCGCGCGCGGGTTCGCCGACGCCATCGCGCGCGCCAGGACCATCTTCTGGAACGGCCCCATGGGCGTGTTCGAATCCGAGCCGTTCGCGGGCGGCACCCTGGCGGTGGCCAAGGCCGTCGCGGGCGCGGCGGGCGCGCTTTCCGTCGTCGGCGGCGGCGATTCGGTGGCGGCTGTCCACAAGAGCGGTGTCGCCGACAAGATCACCCACATTTCGACCGGCGGTGGCGCCTCGCTGGAATTCCTCGAGGGCAAGAAGCTCCCGGGGCTGGCGGCGCTCGAGAGCTGAGAGGACTGACCATGGCGCGCACGCGGCGGCCGTTTTTTTGCGGCAACTGGAAGCTGAACGGATCGATTGCGGAATCACTGGCCCTCGCCACCGAGGTGCGCAACGGCGTCTCGACGGTGCGTGACGTGGACGTGGCGGTCGCGCCCAG
>CAZJMY010000025.1:0-1000 GCA_964546845.1 uncultured Myxococcales bacterium
CGGGCACCGGCGGCAAAGCGAGCGGTGGCGCCGCCGGCAGCGTGACGGTGGGCAGCGGCGGCGGCGCGGGCCGCGGCACCGGCGGTACGGCCGGCGCGAGCGCCGGCGGCGCTTCCGGATCCAGCGGTGGCGCGGGCGGCGCGAGCAGCAGCGGCCTCCCCTGGCTGACCGTCAGCGGAAACAAGCTGCAGGATCCCGCGGGCAAGACCATCGTCCTGCGCGGCTCCTCGCTGATCGACATCGGCTCGCTCTACTGGTACGGCGGCAAGAGCGCCGCCGGCATCACGGCGCGCATGGACAAGGTGGCGGCTGCCGGCGTGCAGGGGCACGTCGTGCGCCTGCCGGTCTATCCCAAGATCGACTACAACACGGGCGGAACCGCGACTTGCTCCCCCTGCCCGTATCCCGTCGGCACGGGGCCCACCGCCTGCACGCCGAGCGCGCCGCTGTCGGCGGCCGACTACGTGGCCAACGTGCTGAAGCCGGCGGTCGACGACGCGGCCAGCAAGAACCTGTACGCGATCATCGACTACCACCAGATTGACAACGCCACGACCGGGACGTCGGCGGCCGACGCCAAGACCTTCTGGACGGACATCGCGCCGCGGTTCGCGAGCTACAGCAACGTCCTCTACGAGCCGTTCAACGAACCGATCGACACGGGCGTCGCCTGGTCGGCGCTGAAGCCGGTCGTGCAGCAGCTGATCGACACCATCCGCGCGGGCGCGCCCAGGAACATCATCATCGTGCCGTCGAACGCGTGGGACCAGCACACCGGCGACGCGGCCAGCGACCCACCCACGGGCACGAACCTGATGTACACGGCCCACATCTACGCGCCCAACTGGAACGCGTCGTTCCAGAGCCAGGTCGCGACGGCGACGGCCAAGGTGCCGGTGTTCATCAGCGAGTGGGGCTATCAGAGCGGCGATCCGGCGTCGTTCGGGACGTCGCTGCAGGCGACGGTGAACGGCGACGGCGCCAGCTGGACGGCCTGGGT
>CAZJMY010000026.1:0-11971 GCA_964546845.1 uncultured Myxococcales bacterium
TACTTCCGCTCGGCGGCGGCGGTCCTGGCGCTCGGCTGGTCGCTGACGGTGGGGGCGCTGGCCGCCTTCGCGGTGACCGACCTGACCATCGGCCACCTCAACATCGCCAGCGCGTTCCTGTCGTCGATCGTCGTCGGGAACGGCATCAACTTCGGCATAATACTGCTGGGCCGGTATCTGGAAGAGCGCCGGGCCGGCCGCGGTCCCGGCGAGGCGCGCGCCCGGGCGCTGGCGGGCACCCGGCGCCCCACGGCCGCGGCGGCCGCGACCGCCGGGGCCGCGTACCTGTCGCTGGCCGTCACGCCGTGTAGGGGTTTTCGCGACTTCGGGATCATCGGCGGCGTGGGGATGCTGTGCTGCTGGATCTCCGCCTATACGGTGCTGCCGGCGGCGCTGGCCCTGCTGGAACGCCACGGGTGGGTGAAGATCCGTCCCGCGCCCGCGGCCGTGTCGTGGTTCGAGCGCCGCCTGCCCCGGCGCCGGTCCGCCGTCGTCCCCCTGGCCGCCGTTCTGTTCGTCGTCTGCGCCGGGGGCGCCTGGCGGTACCTGACGCATGACCCGCTGGAGACGAATTTGCAGAACCTCGCCAGCACCAGCGCGGAGATGGATCGCTCGGCCGCCTGGATGGACAAGTTCGACCACGCGTTCGGGCACGGCATCTCGGGCGGGTTCGCGCTGGCCGTCGCCCGCCGCGCGGAGGTCGAGCCCCTGGTCGCCCAGCTCCGCGCCGCGGACGCCGGCAAGCCGGAGCGGGCGCGCCTCTTCAGCCGCATCAGCTCGATCGACGATCGCCTGCCCGCCGACCAGCCGGAAAAGCTGCAGGTGCTGTCCGAGATCCGACACCTCGTCGACCGGCAGCTCCGGCACCCCGACGCACTGACGGCAGACGAGCGGCGGCAGCTGGAAGACGCGCGCCCGCCCGAGGGCTTGCGCCCGCTGGGGGACGCGGACGTCCCGGCGGAGCTGGCCTGGCCCTACGTCGAGCGCGACGGAAGCCGCGGCCGGATCGTGCTGGCCAACAACGGCCTGGGAATCAACTCCTGGAACACCAACGACCTGCGCCGGTTCGCCGCCGCCGTGCGCGGTCTGGGGCTGCCGGGCGACGTCCTCATCGGCGGCACTGCGTTCGTGTTCAGCGACATGCTGGCCGCGATGGAGCGCGACGGCCCGCGGGCGACGGCCGTGGCCGCCGTCGGCGCGGCGGTGGTCGTGCTGTTGCTGCTGGGTCCGACGCTGGCCGCGCTCTACACGCTGTTCTGCTGCGCGCTGGGGACGCTGGGCCTGCTGTTCATCGCCTCCCTGCTGCGGCTGAAGGTGAACTTCCTCGATTTCGTGGCCCTGCCCATCACCATCGGGATCGGCGTCGACTACGCGGTCAACATCATCAGCCGCGCGCGCGCCGACGCGGCCCTGGCGCGCGCGCGCGTCGAGGGCATCCACACCGCGTCCGCCGTCGCCCTGTGCTCGTACACGACGGTGGTCGGCTACGGGTCCCTGTGGTTCTCGGCCAATCGGGGCATCCGCAGCTTCGGCGTGGCGGCCATGCTCGGGGAGATCACCTGCCTGGCCGCCGCCCTGCTGATCGCGCCGGCGCTGTCGTCGCGGGACTGAGGCCCGGCGAGGCCGGCCAGGCCCGGCGCAGGCGCGGGGCCAGCTTCGCGGAGACCAGGCCCAGGGCCAGGCCGGCGGCGATGTCCGGCACCCAGTGGTGGCGCAGGTAGATGGTCGACAGCCACAAGCTGACGACCAGGGGCAGGCAGATCCAGAAATAGAGGCGCGGGCGCCGCGGAAACAGCGCGTCGCCGAACCGCCAGGAATAGAACAGCGTCAGCAGCCCGATCGAGCAGTGCAGCGACGGGAACGCCGACCGCACGCGCAGCGGGTCGACGGCGTCGAAGACGTTCTGCTGCATCTCGTAGAGGCCCGTCCAGGACCGCAGGTGGGCCGGATCGAAGACCCCCGCGACCAGGGGCGGATAAAAGCGCGGCGGCCCGGCCGGAAACAGCAGGAACAGCAGGAAGCCCAGCCCCATCTGCAGGATGACGGCGGTCGACAGCTCGCGCA
Organism: uncultured Myxococcales bacterium; assembly: GCA_964546845.1. Taxonomy (GTDB): domain Bacteria; phylum Myxococcota_A; class Polyangia; order Fen-1088; family Fen-1088; genus JADGRB01. The sequence continues at coordinate 2,065 of CAZJMY010000026.1, forward strand.
GATCGCGGCGACGGCCGCGCAGCGACAGCGCGGCGGCCACCACCATCGGCAGCACGAAGTAGAGGCCGTAACCCAGCGACATCCAGTCGGTGAGCAGCGGGTGATGGAAGCGGCCTGCCCAGACGGTCGGCTCGACGCCGAAGAGCCGCAAGTCCAGTCGATAGAGCGCGTCATCGATGCCCGTCTTACGGATGGCCCCCGTGTACGTCTCCATGCTTTCGAAGGCCCACATGATGATGGTGAACGGACCCCAGTCGCGGGCGGCGGCGCGGGCCGCCGTCCCCACGTCGCGCCAGGCGCCGGCCCGGCCCCGCGCGATGGCCGGCAGGCCCGAGAGCAGCGCGATCGTCACCAGGCCCGTCAGGATCCCACCAGCCCAGAGGATCGGCCCTTTGGCCCACACGAACGACGCGCCGAACGCGGTGACCAGCGCCGCCAGCGCGGTCAGGAACGCCAGCGTCAGGCCGAAGTCCGGGCCCAAAAAGGCCAGCACGCGCACGGGAAGCGCGGCGCCGGCCGGCTTTCGGGCGGCGGCGGGGTAACTGGGCGCAGAGCCGGAGATGGCGGGCAGCGTCGGGGTCGTCATGGTCTCCGCGGAAATGCAAACCTGGCACCAGGCTGCAGACAGGAAAACAGGACCCGGTCGCCCGCTCTGTCAACGAGGCCATTGGCTGACTCGCCGTCGATCTTTGACGGACAATTGACGATTGAGAAACGGTCGCCCCTCTACGGTCGCGTGCGGAGGGACACCATGACCGCACTGACTTCTCACCGTTGGTTCCGAAACGCCGCCGGCCTGGCGGCCGCCTGCGCCGCGGGCGTGCTGGGGGGCGTCGCCCGTGGCGCCGAAGCCGTCGCGCCCGAGGCGACGGCGGTCACCGTCGCGCCGCCCAGCACGACCCCGCCGACTCCGCCGCCGCCGTACTCGATCCCCTGGCAGCTGCGTCCGGCAGCGGCCGCCAGCGTCGTGCGGTCGGACAGCTCGGTGGCGTTCTACGACAACGCCGGCGCCAGCGGATCGACGGTCGCCACCATGTTGCTGGGCAGCTACGCCGTCACGCCCCATCTGGCGCCGCTGGTGCGCCTGGGATTCGTTCAGAACCAGGCGCCCGGCACGGCGCCCGATGGTTCGTCCTTCATCAACCCCATCGTCGGTCTGACCTACGCCCGGCGCGTGGGGAGCCTGCGGTGGGCCGCCTTCGCGGGCGGGACCATCCCGGTCGGCGCCGGCAGCGGCGACCACCCGGACGCGGGCGTGGCGGCGGCGAACACGGCCGGCCTGCAGGCGCGGTCGGGGATGGACAACGCGATGTTCGCGGTCAACTACTTCACGGGGATCGTGGGCGGCGACCTGGCGTACGTCGACCACCGCCTGACCGTGCAGGTCGAGGCCACGCTGTTCCAGCTGCTGCGCGTGCACGGCGACGACGCGGGCAGCGGCAGCACGGACGCGGTTGCGCACCAACTCCACCATGGGCCTGCACGCCGGGTACTTCCTGCTGCCGTATCTCTCGGTCGGCGGCGAGCTGCGCTACCAGCGCTGGCTGTCGACGCCGACCCGGATCGTGATGGGCGCGAAGGCCGACATCCCCTCGGCGAACAGGGACACGACGACGATCGCGATCGGTCCCCGCGCCCACTTCGCCGTCGGTCGCGGCATGTTCCTGCGGCCGGGAATCTCCTACGCGCGGGCGCTGGACGCGCCCCTGTCGAACATGTCCTACAACGTGGTGCAGGTCGACGTCCCGCTGGTCTTCTGAATTGCGAGCAGCGGGTGGTGGCGCCCGGATTGGCCCTGGAAGTACCTAGCTACGCACCTCCACGCGCGCGATAACTTTCTCGCGACGATTCACACCACCGCTTGGGCGAGTTGAACCCACTCATAAGTGGCAGCCACGTCAACCATCCAACCCGCCACCTGATCTCGATCGAGAGCCGTCTCTCGGCCGTGGGCGGCGGCATTGCGCCCAACCTGTGCCAGCTCGCGCAGTGCGCCGACCAACTGTGGCCCCGGTTGCGGGTCCAGCAAAAGACGGCCTCGCTCGACAAGCGACGCGAACGCGATGTCAGCAGGAACTCGTATGCCCCGCGCTTTGTAGATGACTTCGATCCGAGGTCGCAAGCAGGCTTCGACCGCAGCTGCTAACATGACGACCGCAACCGCCAGGTGACCGCGATGGAACGCGTCCACTGCCTGGAGCGCGATTTCGAGAGGGAACGGCAGCGTCGGCGAGTCCGGTTTCACAACAATGAGAAGGCTAATCGAACGTCTGCCGCCGGCTGGGACGTGAAAACGAAAGCGAGTGTGCCATGGATGGTGCGGCGACTGATTCCACAGCATGAGGCTGGGCGCTTCGGTGAGTGAACCCTCGTCGTGAAGAGCGTTCGTGATATTCGCATAGACGATACGCCCCGTGTATGGCAGTTCAGGCCCGACGTCCCAGATCATGACGTCCGCTGCTGTCGAGGGCGGAATATCGTGGGTTGCGCGCCAGGTCTGAAGGCCGAACAGCCCTTCTGCATGACCGAAAACAGGGAAGTGCCCAAAGCGATCTCGGATGTCGACACGGCTGGCACACCGCGGGCATGAAATCGCTCCTGTTGTGACATAGCGAAGAACGTCATCGGCTCGCACCAGCAGGTCCCTCTCGTTAAGCGGGCAGTTGGCGCAGCCAATCGGAACGCGTGACTGAAAGCAAGTCAGCCCGTTAGGCGTAGCAACCGACTGGGACGAGGAAGCCGTCATGCCTTTAGGATAAGCGGCGAATTCCCTCCCAAGTCCACACTGGAGCAACCCTCCCGAAGCGAACGAAGTTTCTGTCGGAGAATCGACCGGCGCGATCTGTCTATTGGCCACGCGACATTCAACTTGTCGCAGCCGTAAACGTATGGCCTAACGGCATTCGCCCAGGACTACGGGCCGTCGCGCGCCGTGCTCGGGTGCGTTCACAAGCGTCGGCACGGGTTGCTTCACTCGCTTAGACGAGCTGCAGCCGGAATGCCGGGAGGTTTGGCCGGCGGTGTCCCCGAGCCCCCACCTCCGCCGCCAGCTCCAAGATGAGGAGGGGCAGGAGCCGCCGCCCTAGAAATTTGCCAGTCTCTATGCTTCAGGCATAATACTTGAACTGAACAAATGACCAGAACAACGCCGATAGTGCAAATCGAGACGATCCATCTTCCCGACGGCGAGCACCCACTCCCAAGTGGCGGCGTGGCCGTCACCCTGAATCATCGGCTGGTCGAGATTCGCGCGCCTCGCGAACACGGCGGCGCCGCTGCGCAGACGGCAACCCACGAAGAAGCCGAGCATCTGGTCCGGATGCCGATCGACGTCGCTTTATTGCGAGTCGATCCAGCTTGGTATGTCCACACGGCGCCCCACTCCCGTCCCCCGCGCGATTTTCGCGGCTTCGAGCATCTGTCGACGATCGAGAAGGAGCGGCTAATAACCGATCGCGAGTTCGAAGGATACGACTACTCGGCATACGAGTGGCGCTGGGTGCGTACGGGGGACGGAATCACATGGGTTTGTAAGCCACGGCAGGACCAACGTGAGAGGAGATCATGATGACGAACGATGACGTGATGCAGGCACGGGCAGCGCTGATGGAGCTTTTCGGACTGCGGTCGCCGCTCGGACAGATCATGAACGGCATTGTCGCTGTAGCAGGTGCGATGACGAAGGAAATCCAGCGCTGGGCGAAAGCGCACCCGGCGGAGGTCGAGAGCCTCCTCAAGCTCGCGCGCGAAACGCAGACACCGCCAACAGCTGTCGTGCCGCCGGCCGAAGAACTGACGAAGCGAGCGCAATACAATATCGCCTTGTTGCAGCAGTGTAGCGTTCCGCAGCTCGGCGATTTCAAGCCTCAGGGGACGCGTCCTTCGACGGATAACCACGACGATGAGCCGGGGGAGCCGACGCCAGACGCAAAGGGTAGACTTCTGAACTAATGTGCGATCAAGAGCTTGCCGCGCAGCACGTTGTTGACGTTGACGCCGACTCTGGACCCACCGAAGGCAGGTCTTGAGTATTCGCGCCTACACGCACGCAACTGCACCTGGCCCCAAAAGCGTCACGCATCCTCGCACGCGCCGAAACGTCAGGCACTCTGCGCTTTCCCGCTGAGATAGGAGCGACTGTTTCGCCTCCAGCTTCTTTAGAACATCAGGCCTGAGGAATTCTAGCCATCCGGACTGGGCCGCGCGTCGCGTCCACGATTGCGCCGCAGTTTTCAAGAAGGGCGGCCGTGCTGAGGCTCGCTCCCCGCGACCCCCGCCCGTCAGCCGGCAGCGGCGATTTTCGGATCCGCCTTCTGCGTTTCGGGTGGCGTGCGCGGGGCCGTCCGCTTCAGGATCTGCGCCAGCTCGGTCTTGCAGGAGCCGCAGCCGGTGCCGGCGCGGGTGGCCAGCGCCAGCTCCTCGACGCTGGCGGCGCCCGCGGCGATCGCCTCCCGGATGCGCGACTCGGGGACGGCGTTGCAGTTGCACACCAGCCGGTCGGCGCACGCCGGCGCGGCCACGCCCGCGTTCGGGCACAGCGCCTCCAGCGGGTCGTCGGGCAGCGGATCGCCGCGGTCCAGCGCCTGCACCAGCGCCGGCGCCGCCGCCGTGTTCCCGACCAGCATCGCGCCGATCAGCTCGTTGCCGCGCACGATCAGCTTTCGGTACGACCCCCGGCGCGTCTCGACGACCTGGATCACCTCGTCGCGCTCCAGCTCGGGATCGATGCGGCCCATCGACGCGACGTCGACGCCCGCCACCTTGAGGCGCGTGTACGTCTTCGAGCCCCGGTAGCGCGCCTGCGGGTTGGCGCCCGTCAGCACGTCGGCCAGCACGGCCGCCTGCTCCCAGGCCGGCGCCACGATGCCGTAGGTGCGGCCCGCGTGCTCGGCGCAGTCGCCGATCGCGTAGACGCCCGCCGCCTCGGTGGCCAGGGTGTCGTTCACGATGACGCCGTTGTTGATGGGCAGGCCCGCCGCGCGGGCCACGTCGACCCGCGGGCGCACCCCGCAAGCCAGCACCAGCAGCTCCGCCGCCAGCACCTTGCCATCGTCGAGACGCACCCCCTCGACGGACGACTCACCCACCACGGCTTCGATCGTTCGCCCGGTGCGCACGAAGATGCCGTGGGCTTCGATCTGGCGCTCGAGCATCTCGCCCCCCAGCTCGTCCAGCTGGGCGTTCATCAGGGTGCGCGCCGCGTGCACGACGGTCACGTGCAGCCCGGCGTCGCTCAGCACCTTGGCGGCCTCCAGCCCCAGCAGCCCTCCGCCCAGCACGACGGCGGCGTCGCCGGAGCGCGCGTGGCCGCGCATCCGCACGCAGTCGTCCATCGTCCGGTAGACGAAGACCCCCGGCCGCAGATCGCCGTCGCCGCCGAGCATCCCGTCCAGCGGCGGAACCCGCGGCTGGCTGCCGGTGGCCAGCACCGCCACGTCGTAGCGGTGGGTGGCGCCGTCGGCGGTCTCGACCTGCTTGGCCTCCGTGTCCAGGCGGCGCACGGCGACGCCGTCGTGCAGGCGGACGCCCCGGTCCGCGAACCAGGCCGGCGGCTTGGTGACGATCGCGTCGGGCTCGTCGCCCGCCAGCACCTTGCTGAGCAGGACCCGGTTGTAGGCGCCGCCGCGCTCGTCGCCGAACACGGTGACCTCGAACCGGTCGAAGCCGCCGCGCCGCTCGAGCTCGTCGAGCAGGCGGCAGGTCGCCATCCCGGCCCCGACGATGGCCAGCCGCCGCTTGCGCGCGTTCACGACGCCGCCCTCTCCGGGGGCGCCGCCGGTCGCGCGCGGACGGCGCACACCTTGAATTCCGGCATGCGGCTCAGCGGGTCCAGGGCCGGGTTCGTCAGCAGGTTCGCCGACGACGGGCCGCCCCAGTGAAACGGCGCGAACAGCGTGTCGGGGCGGACGTCGGCGGTGATCTCGACGGTGAAGGTGGCCGCGCCGCGCCGGCTCTCCAGCAGCAGCGCGTCGCCGTCGGCCACGCCCAGGCGCGCCGCCAGCCGCGGGTGAACCTGCAGCCGCGCCTCGGGGCGGGCCCGCAGCAGCGCCGGCACCCGGCGGGTCTGCGCGCCCGAGTTGTAGTGCTCGCGGTATCGCCCGGTCGTGAAGTAGAGCGGATAGTCGCCGTCGGGCACCTCCGCGCAGGGCCGGTGGCGGACCGCATGGAAGCGCGCCCGCCCGTCGGGAAAGGCGAACCTCTCGGCGAATAGCCGCGGCGTGCCGGGGTGGTCCTCCGCCGGGCACGGCCAGAACACCCCTTGCTCGCGGCGGATCCGGTCGTGGGTGATGCCGCTGTAGTCCGCCCGGGCGCCCGCCGTCGCGGCCCGCAGCTCGTCGAAGACCGCCTCCGTCGAGGCGAACTGGAACTTGTCCCCGTGACCCAGCCGCCGGCCCAGCTCGGACAGAATCTCCAGATCGCTGCGCGGGCCGGCGGGCGGCGTCACGGCCCGCTCGCGCAGGATCACGCGCCCCTCCAGATTCGTCATGGTCCCCTCTTCCTCGGCCCACTGCAGCGTCGGCAGCAGCACGTGCGCGTCGGCCGCGGTCTCGTTGTCGAAGGCGTCGCACACCACCAGCAGGTCCAGCGCCGCCAGCTTGCGCGTGATGTTCCGCGCGTTCGGCGAGGCGACGGCCACGTTGGACCCGAACACCAGCAGGCCGCGGATGCCGCCCTCGGGCCCCAGGCTGTCCAGCAGCTCGTACGCGCTCTTTCCCTTGGGCGGCAGCGTCGCCGGGTCGACGCCCCAGACGCGCGCGACGGCCGCCCGGTCCGCATCGTTGTCGATCATCCGGTAGCCCGGCAGCTGGTCGGCCTTCTGGCCGTGCTCGCGCCCGCCCTGCCCGTTGCCCTGCCCGGTCAGGCAGCCGTAGCCGCTGTACGGGCGCCCCACCTTGCCCAGCGCCAGCATCAGGTTGGTGAACGCCAGCACCGTCTCCGAGCCCTTGGCTTGCTGCTCGGGGCCCCGCCCCGACAGCAGCATGGCGCTGTCCTCGACGGCCAGCCGCCGCACGGTGCGCAGCTGATCGTCGATCGAGACGCCGGTCAGCCGCTCGACGTGCGCGGGGTGAACCTCCATCACCGTCCGCCGCACGGACTCGAAGCCCACGGTCCGCGCCGCGATGTAGGCGCTGTCGACCAGCCGCTCGTCGATCGCCAGGTGCAGGAGACCGTTGGCCAGCGCCAGGTCCGTCCCGGGCGTGAGCTGCAGGTGCAGATCGGCGCGCCGCGCGGTCTCGGAACGGCGCGGATCGACGACGATCAATTCGCCCTGCGCCTGCTGCTCGCCGATCCACTGCGCCAGCGGCGGCATGGTGTCGACCGAGTTGGCGCCCCACAGCAGCAGCGTCTTCGTGCGCCCGATGTCGGCGACGGGAAACGGCAGCCCGCGATCGACGCCGAATGCCCGGTTCTGACCGGCCGCCGCCGACGCCATGCAATAGCGCCCGTTGTAGTCGACGTGCGGGGACCCCAGCGCCACCCGCACGAACTTACCCAGCAGGTAGGCCTTCTCGTTGGTGAGCGCGCCGCTGCCGAACGCCGCGAGCGCGGCCGGCCCGTGGGCGGCGCGCAGCGCCAGCAGCCGTTCGGCGACGAAGTCCAGCGCCGCCTCCCAGGTGGCGTCGACCAGGCGCCCGTCCCGCCCGCGTACACGCGGCGCCGTCAGCCGCGCCGGGTGCGCCAGCAGCTCGCCCGCGGTGAACCCTTTGACACACATCTGGCCGCGGTTGACGGGGAAGTCCGGGTTCCCCTTGATCTCGCCGGCGCTCATCAGCATCCCGCACTGGAACGCGCAGTACGGGCAGTGCGTGCGCGTGGCGGCGTCGAGACTCATCACGATCAGCATCCGCCGGGACACGTTTCGCGGGCGTCAAGATTCGGCCAACAGCCGTAAACAGCGCTCCGACGGTGCCGCTGCGGAATTAACGACCTTTGACCGTCTCTTGACCGTCGAGAAACGTGGACTCCCCTACCGTGAACCTCGATGGCACCCCAACTGGTCATCGTCGGAAACGGGATGGTGGGACACCGCCTGGTCGAGCTCTGCCGCGACGCCGGCGGGTTCGACATCACGGTAATCGGCGAGGAGCCGCGCCCCGCCTACGATCGCGTCAACCTCACCAAGTTCTTCGACGGCGGCGCTGAGCCGCTGGCGCTGACCACGCGCGAAGCTTACGAGTCGGCCGGCGTGCGCTTGGTCCTGGCCGACCCTGTCGCCGCGATCGACCGGGCCGCCAAGGTGGTGCGCACGAAGGCGGGGGTGACGCTGCCCTACGACAAGCTGGTGCTGGCCACTGGCTCGTCGCCGTTCGTGCCGCCCGTCGAGGGGCGCGACGCGCCCGGCTGCTTCGTCTACCGCACCATCGAAGACCTGGAGGCGATCGCCGCCGCAGCGTCGGCGGCGACGGCCGGCGTGGGCGTCGTCATCGGCGGCGGCCTGCTGGGGCTGGAGGCGGCGAACGCGCTGCGCAACCTGGGCCTCGAGACGCACGTGGTCGAGATCGCGCCCCGCCTGATGGCGCTGCAGGTCGACGACGCGGGGGGCGCCATCCTGCGCCGCCACATCGAGACGCTGGGCGTGGCCGTTCACACGGGCGTCTCGGCCAAGCGCGTCCTGACCGACGAGACCGGCCGCGCGATCGGGCTGCAGCTGTCGGACGGCGGCGCGCTGGACGCGTCGCTGGTCGTCTTCTCCGCCGGCGTGCGCCCGCGCGACGAGCTGGCGCGCGCTGCCGGCCTGGCGCTGGGGCCGCGCGGCGGCATCGAGATCGACGCCCGCTGCCGCACGTCGGACGCCGACATCCTGGCCATCGGCGAGTGCGCCGCGTGGGACGGGCGCTGCTATGGCCTGGTCGCCCCCGGCTACACGATGGCGCAGGTCGCGGCCGACGAGCTCGCCGACGTCGCGGGCCGACACCTCGGCCACTTCGACATGAGCACGAAGCTGAAGCTGCTGGGCGTCGACGTGGCCAGCTTCGGCGACGCGTTCGGACTCGAGGGCGGCGCGCACACGCTGCGGCTCATCGACAACGTGGCCGGCGTTTACAAGCAGCTGGTCGTCTCGGCCGATCGCCAGCGCCTGCTGGGCGGCATCCTGGTGGGGGACGCCTCGCAGTACGGGCAGCTGGTCGCGATGGTCCAGAGCAAGGCCGCCCTGCCCGTGAAGGTCGAGGCGCTGCTGCTGCCACCGGGCGAGGCGCCGGCGGGGATGGGGGTCGACAGCCTGCCTGCCTCCGCCACGATCTGCAGCTGCAACAACGTCGACAAGGGCGCCATCTGCCAGGCCATCGCGGGCGGCGCGCAGGCCGTCGGCGCCCTCAAGAGCTGCACGCGCGCGGGAACCAGCTGCGGCTCCTGCGTGCCGCTGCTGAACGACCTGCTGAAGATCGAGCTGAAGAAGGCCGGCGTCGCCGTCAACAACGCGCTCTGCGAACACTTCCCCTGCTCGCGCCAGGACCTGTACCAGCTGGTGCGGGTCCACAAGATCAAGACGTTCGACGAGTTGATCGCGCGCCACGGGCGCGGCCGCGGCTGCGAGATCTGCAAGCCCGCCGTGGCGTCGATCCTGGCGTCCGCCTGGAACGAGCCGGTGCTGGAGCGCAAGCACCGCCCGCTGCAGGACACCAACGATCGATTTTTGGCCAACATCCAGCGCGACGGGACGTACTCGGTCATCCCGCGCGTCGCCGCCGGCGAGATCACGCCCGACCAGCTGGTCACGATCGGCGAGATCGCCAAGCGCTACGGCCTGTACACGAAGATCACGGGCGCGCAGCGCATCGACATGCTGGGCGCGCGCCTCGAGCAGCTGCCGCTGATCTGGCGGGACCTGGTGGCCGCCGGGTTCGAGTCGGGGCACGCCTACGGCAAGGCGCTGCGCACCGTGAAGTCCTGCGTGGGCGACACC
>CAZJMY010000027.1:0-1164 GCA_964546845.1 uncultured Myxococcales bacterium
GAGAACTCGGACACGTGGATCAGGCCCTCGACGCCCCGCTCGATCTCGACGAAGGCGCCGAAGTCCAGGACCTTGATGACCTTGGCTTCGACGATCTTGCCGATGGGGTAGTCGTACGGGATGCGGTCCCACGGATCGGGAACCAGCTGCTTGATGCCCAGGGAGACCTTGGGCTTCTCGCCGTCGAAGTCGATGTTGAGCACCACGGCCTCGACCTCGTCGCCCTTCTGATAGAGCTCCGACGGGTGCTTGACCCGCTGGGTCCACGAAAGGTCGGAGACGTGCACCAGGCCGTCGATGCCGTCCTCGATCTCGACGAAGATGCCGAAGTCGGCGATGTTGCGGATGACGCCCTTGACGACCGTGCCCGGCGGGTACTTCTCCTTCAGCGAAGCGAACGGGTTGGGCTCGAGCTGCTTGATGCCCAGGCTGATGCGGTTCTGGCGCGGGTCGATGTCCAGCACCACCGCCTCGACGGTGTCGCCCACGGCGACGACCTTCGACGGGTGCTTCACGCGCCGGGTCCACGACATCTCGGAGATGTGCACCAGACCTTCGATGCCCTGCTCCAGCTCGATGAACGCGCCGTAGTCCTTGAGCGAGACGACCTTGCCGCGCACGACGGTGCCCGGCGGGTACTTCTCTTGCGCGTGGGTCCAGGGATCCTCGCTGATCTGCTTGAGGCCCAGCGACACGCGCTCGGTCTCGGCGTTGAACTTCAACACCTTGACGCGCACGTGGTCGCCGACCTGGAACAGCTCGGACGGATGCGTGACGCGCCCCCAGGACATGTCCGTGATGTGCAGCAGGCCGTCGATGCCGCCGAGGTCGATGAAGGCGCCGTACTCGGTGAGGTTCTTGACGATCCCCTCGACGATCTGGCCTTCCTTCAGCTTCTCGAGGGTCATCCCCTTCAGCTCGGCGCGCTCCTTCTCGAGCAGCACGCGGCGCGACAGGACGATGTTGCCGCGCTTCTTGTTGAACTTGATGACCTTGAAGCGGTGCTGCTTGCCGATGAAAGCATCCAGGTTGCGCACCGGCCGCAAATCGACCTGCGACCCGGGAAGGAACGCCTTCACGCCGCCGCGGATCGTGACCGAGAGGCCACCCTTCACGCGGGCGCTGATCGTCCCTTCAATCAATTCGTCGCGCTCGCAGGCGCTG
>CAZJMY010000028.1:0-8628 GCA_964546845.1 uncultured Myxococcales bacterium
CCAGGATGTGCAGCTCGTCGCCGACGCGGATGGACGCGCCGGACCAGACGGCGCCCGTCACCGACCGAGCCTCCTCGGCGGAGATCGCGGTCACCTCGTGCGGCGTCCGTGCCCGCGAGAGCCGCGCTGCCAGGTGATGCAGCTGCCGCTCGCGCATGCGGGCCGCCTCCGCCTCGGCGCTCGCGCGCCGCTCGGACTCCAGCAGTGAAACGCGCTCCAGCGCCAAGGACGCCTGCCCGGTGAGGGCGGCCAGCAGCTGGCCGTCCTCGTCACTGAAGACGCGCTCGTCGGCGAACGAGAACGACACCCCGCCCACGGCGGCGCCGGCGACGGTCAGCGGCACGACGGCCCAGGAACGGAACGCCGTCTGATCGGGGCGGATGGCCGCCGGATAGCGGCTGTACATGGCCCCGATGTTCTCGAACATCAACGGCTGTCCGCTGCGGATCACGTCGCACAGCGGGATCGGCGCCGTGAGCGGAATGGTCGCGAATCGGTCCAGCTGCCCCGGCTTGCCGGCGTCGTCGTGCGCGACCAGCTCCAGCGTCTCGGCGTCCCGCTGCATCCAGACGAAACCGGCCGCCGCCCCCAGCGCGGCGCGGCCGGCGTCCACCATGATGGAGGCGACCTGGGCCTTGTCGACGGCGCCCAGCAGCGCCTCGGTCAGCTTCTGCAGGCGGCGCGTGCGGTCGCGGGCGGCTTCGGCCTGGCGGCGCGCCTGCTGCTCGGCCTCGAACAGCCGCGCGTTCTCCAGCGCGATGCCGGTGCGGCGCGCCAGCTCGGACAGCATGTCCAGGTCGGCCTCCGCGTACCGGCGGCCCGAATCCGTCATCGAGAAGGTGATGGCGCCCAGCACCCCCTCGCGCCCGGCCAGCGGGGCCACGACCGCCGACGTGTAGCCGCGGCTGCGCAGCTGGGCCAGGTGCGTCTCGTCGCGCGCCGCCCTCCGGAGGACGTCGTCGTCGATCTGGATCAGCTCGCGCGGCCCGCCCGCCAGCACGCGCGCGACCCCCGTGTCCTCCGAGAGCGGCTGCGGCTCCGCCACCAGCGCGCGCGCCCGCGCCAGCGCCTGCGGGTCGGCGTGGGCGATCGCGGCGATGCGCGGATGGCCGGCCGTCTTGAGGTGGATGTAGCACCAGTCGGCCAGCTTGGGGACCGCCAGGTCGACGATGGCCTGCAGCGTGGTCTGGGGGTCGAAGCGTTCCAGCAGCGCGCCCGCCTCGGCCAGATAGGTGGCCGCGACGTGCGCCCGCTTGGCGTCCGTGACGTCGGTGTACGTCGACACCGCCGCCACGATCTGGCCGCTGCCGTCGCGCACGGGGGACGCGTTGATGCTGATCGTGCGCCACGTGCCGTCGTGCCGGTGGATCTCCAGCTGGTCGCTGACGGCGTCCTCGCCGCGTAGCGCGCGCGCGATCGGCCAGCCTTCGTTCCTAACGCGCCGCCCCTCGCGATCGAACGCCACGATCGCGTCGTAGCTCTCGATGCCGACCACCGGCCGCGAGACCTTGCCGAAGAGCCGCTCGACCTCGTCGTTCTGGAACAGGATGGCGCCGCTGGGGGCCTCGACGATGACCATGCCGGTGCTCATCGTCTGCGCGGCGATGGCCAGCACGCGGCCGGCGCGCAGCTCGGTGATGTCGCGCGAGAGGATGCAGACGCGGCCGCCCGGCAGCGGGGCCAGCATCGCCGCGAACCGGCGGACCCGGCCGGGGGTCGCGACGGTGTACTCGATGGCCGCCGGCGCGCCCGCGCCCAGCACGCCCGCGACCGCCTGTTGCCAGGTCCGGCTGTCGGCGGCCCCCAGGCTGTCCTCGGGGCGCTGCCCGCGAAGCTCGGCCAGGGGGCGCCCGAAGGCATGTTCGAGCGCGGGGTTCGCGTAGACGCAACGCCGGTCCCCGTCCAGCACCGCGATCGCCGCGGGGGCCGCCTCGACCAGGGTCTTGAAGTCGAGATCCACGAGCGATCGATGAAGACAGAAGACCGCCAGACGGTCAATGGTTGCGGCGGTTTACGGCTGAGTCGGGCCGCGCCGTGCTACCTGGATCCTGGACCGCTCAGGCGGCGTAGGGGTGCTTCTCGACGACCGACAGCTTCACGCCGGTGAGGCGCTGGATGTCGCGCAGGTAGACCCGCTCTTCGCGGTCGCAGAACGACAGCGCGACGCCCGTGGCGCCCGCGCGGCCGGTGCGGCCGATGCGGTGCACGTAGCTCTCGGGCTCGTTGGGCAGGTCGAAGTTCAGCACGTGGGTGACGCCGTCGACGTCGATGCCGCGGGCGGCGATGTCGGTCGCCACCAGCACGCGCACCGCGCCGCTGCGGAACCCGGCCAGCGCCTTCTGGCGCGCGCCCTGCGACTTGTTGCCGTGGATCGCGGCGGCCGAGACGCCGGCCTTCTCGAGGTCGCGCGCGACGCGGTCGGCGCCGTGCTTCGTGCGCGTGAACACCAGGACCCGCTTCATGGCGGCGTCGCGCAGCGTCTCACGCAGCAGCGAGCGCTTGTCGTTGCGCTCGACGAACAGGACCCACTGGGTGATGGCCGGCGCCGTGCTGGCGACGGGGTTCACGGCGACCTTCACGGGGTCGCGCAGGATCTGGTTGGCCAGCGCCGCGATCGGCCCCGGCATCGTGGCCGAGAACAGCAGGTTCTGGCGGACGGGCGGCAGCTCGGCGACGATCCGGCGGATCGGCTGGATGAAGCCCATGTCCAGCATGCGGTCGGCCTCGTCGAGCACCAGGATCTGCACGTCCTTGAGGCGCAGGTGGCGCTGCTCGAGCAGATCGATGAGGCGGCCCGGCGTGGCGACGACGACGTCGACGCCGCGGCGGAGCGCGTCCACCTGGGCGCCCTGGCCGACGCCGCCGAAGATGGTGGTGCCGGTCAGCCGCAGGTGCTGGCCGTAGTCGCGGAAGCTCTCGCCGACCTGCACGGCCAGTTCGCGCGTGGGGACCAGCACCAGCGCGCGCGGCCCGCGGCTGTCGCGGCGGTCGAGCATGCTGAGGCGGTGCAGGATCGGCAGCGCGAACGCGGCGGTCTTGCCGGTGCCGGTCTGCGCGCAGCCGAGAAGGTCGCGGCCGGCGAGCACGTGCGGGATCGCCTGGCTCTGGATGGGGGTCGGCTGCTCGTAGCCCTGGCGGCCGACGGCGCGCAGCAGCGGCTCGGCCAGCGCCAGCGCGGCGAACGTGCCGGCGGCGGGCGCGGAAGCAACGGAAACGGGGGAGGTGATCGGATCGGTGGACAGAATCGGGGCCGTGCTCATCTTTTCGGGTCCTTTGGTGTGCGTGTTCGTCCGTGCAAAAACCGACGAGACAGCGCTCTCCGAAAGGAACTCGCGAAACCCGGTTCTGGCTCGGCGCGCGACGATCGCGGCCGGCAGGGACTGAAAACTGACCCCCCTTACATGCGGGCAAACCCCGGCGAAGTCAAGCAGAGCCCCTCGCCGGGGGCGTCACGGTGCGGCTACTTCTTGGGCTTTTCGGGCTTCGCGGCCTTGTCCATCTTCTCGGCGTGCTCGCCCGTTTCGCCCTTCGACCAGGGCGGCGTCACCTTGTTGGCGCGCGCGTAGGCGATCGACTGGCCGAGGTGCTCGTGCTCGTGGTTGATGATCGTGATCAGCCCCGAGCGGGTCGTGATCTCGTGACCGAAGAAGTTGATCTCCTTGTCCAGGTCCTTCTCCGGCACGCCCTTGATCGCCTCGCGCACGTAGTCGAACGAGGTCTGCAGGATCTTCTTGATGGCGGCCTTGTCCGTGGTCTGCGCGTCCCACTTCTTGGCGTCGCCGTCGAACTTGGCGTCGGCCGGAGGCGCCTTGCCGGTGATCATCTTGCCCAGGCCGTAGTTGCCGAAGGCGATGTGCAGGTACACCTCGCTGATCGACCGCACGCCCGGCGCCGGGCGCCACGTGTACTTGTCCTGGGGAACGGCGTCCTCGAGCTCGAGGATCTCCTTCTCGACGTAGTCCACCTGGCCGACCAGGTCGGTCTGCAAGGTGCTCTTGGCGGGAGCGGCCGCCTGCGCGCGCGCGCCGGCGCCCAGGGTGAAGGCCAACATCAGACAGAGAGTGAGGGGCTTGATGGTCATCATGGGCGGGATGATCTCCCGTTCCCGACGACAGACAAGACCAAAACGCCCGCGCAACCGATCACGTTGAACCAGAGAAAGCCGACGTGGGTGGTCAGCCAGACGGTGATGACCACCGCCTGCGAGATCAGCGCGGCGACGAACACGGGCGTGCCGCGCACGCGCCGGCCGAAAAAGGCCATCAGGAAGATGCCCAGGATCGTGCCGTAGAACAGCGAGCCCAGGATGTTCACGGCCTGGATCAAGTTGTCCAGCAAGGCCGCGAACGCCGCGAAGGCCACCGCCAGCACGCCCCAGGCGCCGGTCGCGAACCGCGCGACGCGCACGTAGTGGTCGTCGGCCGCGTCTGGACGGATGCTGCGCTTGTAGAAGTCGACGATCGTGCAGCCGCCCAGCGCGGTCAGCTCGCTGGCGGTCGACGACATGGCCGCGCACAGGATGACGGCCAGCAACAGCCCGACCAGGCCGCGCGGAAGGTTGGCCAGCACGAAGGATAGAAAGACGTAGTCAGCGTCGTTGGGCTCGGGGCGGGGGACCGAGGCGGCGATCAACTTCTGCGTCCGCGCGCGCACGTCGTCGAAGCGGGCGGCGGCGGCCTGCACCTGGATCCGCGCCGCCGCCACGGCGGCGTCGTCGTGCGCGCGCAGCGCGTCCGCCAGCCGCTGGACCTGGGCGCGGCGCGCGTCGACGGCGGCCCGGTGCTCGACCTGCAGCTGCTGCAGCTCGGCGGCGTGGGGGGTCTTCGCGACGCGCGCCAGCTCGGCCTCGTTGAAGAACAGCGGCGGCGGGTTGAACTGATAGAAGACGAACACCATCACCCCGACGAACAGGATCAGGAACTGCATCGGGACCTTGAAGAGGCCGTTGAACAGCAGCCCCAGCCGGCTCTCGGTGATGGAGCGCCCAGACAGGTAACGCTGGACCTGCGACTGGTCGGTGCCGAAGTAGGCCATCGCCAGGAAGCCGCCGCCCAGCAGCCCCGACCAGAACGTGTAGCGGCTGCCCAGCCCGCCCGAGAAGTCGACGACGTTCATCTTGCCGAACGTCCCGGCGATCGACAGCGCGTTGCCGAACGTCAGGTCGGGGGGCAGGCGGCGCACGACGACGATGAACGCCACCACCATCCCGCCCAGCATCACGGTCATCTGATGCTTCTGCGTCTGGCTGACCGCGCGGGTGCCGCCCGCGACGGTGTAGAGGATGACCAGGCTGCCGATCGCCAGGCAGGTGAGGTTCAACGACCAGCCGAGCAGCTTCGACAGCACGATGGCGGGCGCGTAGATCGTGATCCCGGCGGACAGCCCGCGCTGCAGCAGGAACAGGAAGGCCGCCAGCTGGCGCGTCTTGAGATCGAAGCGCGCCTCCAGCAGCTCGTACGCGGTCAGCACGCGCAGCTTGTAGAAGCGCGGCACGAACGTGATCGACAGGATCACCATCGCGACCGGCAGGCCGAAGTAGAACTGCACGAACCGCATCCCGTCGGCGTAGGCCTGGCCCGGCGTCGACAGGAACGTGATGGCCGAGGCCTGGGTCGCCATCACCGACAGCCCGATCGTCAGCCAGCGGTCCTGATAGCCGCCGTGCAGATAGCCGGCCATGTCCGACGGGCCGCGCGTCTTCCAGACGCCGTACCCGACGATCGCCCCCAGCGTGACGAAGAGGACCGCCCAGTCGAGCGCGCTCATGAATAGAGTGCGGTGAGGATCGCGCCGACGATCACCTCGACGGCCAGGGCGCCCAGTACGATTGCGTAGATCGCGCGCCAGCTCAGGACGGGCGCGGCGTCGCCCATCTCGGCGCGAGGCGCGGCGGTCGCTTCGGCGCGGGGCGCCTCATCGGCCATGCGCGGTCTTCTCCCCAACTTTGCCGCCGGCCAGGAGGTTCGCGAACAGGCGGAACGCGCCCGGCACCCCGGCGGGCAGCTGCCGGAAGAAGGCCAGCCCCGTGTAGACGAACGTCCCCTGGCCGGCGCGCGCCCAGAGCAGGCTGCCGGCCAGCGGCGCCTCGCCCACGTCGTGCATCGCCAGCGGCGTCTCGTAGCGGCCGTCCCAGTGTTCGGCGAAGTAGAGCCCGCGCTCCTGCACCCACCCCTCGAAGTCGGCCGGCCCCAACGCGTTCGGCGAGGTCACGGCCGGGTGGCGGGGCGACGTGAACGTGACGGCCGCCGTCTCGTCGGTGACCCGCTGCTGCCCGATGTCGAAGGGGAAGGAGCCCAGCGGCGCCGTGAGCGGGGCCAGGCGGTTGTTGGTGTTGTACTGCACGACCAGCACGCCACCCGCCTCGACGTAGGCCATCAGCGCCGGGTGCGCGGCCCGCAGCTTCTCGCTCACGTTGAACGCGCGCACGCCGGTGACGATGGCGTCGAACCGCCGCAGCGCCGCCGCGCCCGCGTCCAGGTCGGCGTCGCCCAAGATCGTGACGTCGTAGCCCACGCCGCGCAGGGCGGCCGGCACCTCGTCGCCCGGGCCGGGCAGGTACCCGATGCGCTTGCCGCCCGTCGCCAGCCCGACGGGCACCAGGCGGACGTCGGCGTCCACCAGGTACGTCTGGATGGGGATGTGCGGGTGGGCGATGTGGACGACCTCGCGCGAGAGGTGCCGCCCCTCGACGTCGGCGACCGCGTGCAGCGTCCCCGCGGCCGCCGCCGCGCTCGCCGGCCGAACCTGGAACGCGAGCAAGGCTTCGGGCGCCTGGGGCGACAGCGCGAACTTGGCGGCGGCGGGTTCGACGCTCCAGCCGGCCGGCACCTCCAGCCGCAGCGTGCCCGCGATGGCGCCCGCACCCGCGGTCAGGCGGACGGCCAGCCGGCGCGGCGCCGCGCCCGGGAACATCAGCACCCGCGTCTCGGGCGCGACCGACACGGCCGGCGCGATCTCGACGGCGCGGTAGCGCTCGCCCATCACGGGGTCGGTCCACTTGTACGCGACCGGGCGGGTGACGGTCAGCGGGCGCCCGGCGATCGAGAACGTCAGCTCGACGCGCAGCGCGGGCGGCCCCTCCGGCGCGCCGATCAGATCGGGGTCGCTCACCCGGTAGAGGCCCGGTTCGGGCGGCGACGCCAGCCAGTACGGGGTGGTGGCTGGAAAGTCCATCGGGATGTGGACCGACCGCTTGGCCTCGAAGGCCGCCGCGGCGCCGCCGTCCCTGGGCGGCGTGGCCAGCGCCTTGCCGACCTTCTCGGCGTCGCCCGTCAGCGGGAAGCGGACGGCGTCCAGCGTGACGGCCGCGGGCGACCGGTTCACGGCGGTGACGGCGATCTCGACGGAGGTGCCGGGCGCGAACCGGAAGTCCGGCGCCGTCGCCTCCGCGAAGACGCCTGCGCAGGCCAGCATCAGCTCATGCACCTCGCGCCTCTTCCGGGCGCGCCAGCCGGCGTCGCCGACCCCGTCCAGCGCCGCGTCGATCGCCGCCAGCGCCGGGATCGACGCCGCGGGCGCCGCCGGGTTGAACCCGTGCAGCGCCTTGTCGACGAGCGGCCGCACCCGCGCGCCGCCGGGCAGCCGCCCCCAGCCCAGGTCCAGGCCGTCCAGGATGCCGGTGCCGGCGCCCCGCTGCGTGGCGCGGTCGCCGTCGTCCGCCAGCAGCTTGAAGTACTCGACGATGGGAGCGCGCGAGCGCGCGATGCCGAAGCCCTGGCTCTTGTGCATGCTGCGGCTGTCGGCGGCGAGCTCGCCGTACGACAGCCCCAGCAGCGGATCGTACGCGTCGACGTCCAGCTTCACGTGCCCGGAAAGATCGTCCGCCGGCTTGAGCCCCCACGAGGACCGGTTCCAGTAGAGGCGCCGCGCCTGCCAGGGGGTCACGCCGTCCTCGAGCTGCTCGGGGTGGAACTTCGGATCGGCGGCGGCGCGAAACGCCTCGACCGCCAGCATGGCGGAGGCCGTGTGGTGCCCGTGCGTGTCGGCGGGCAGCGGCGAGAACCGCGTCACGATGACGTCCGGCCGGAACCGCCGGATGACTTGCACCATGTCGGCCAGCACCGCGTCCTTGCCCCAGATGCGCAGCGTCTCGCCCGGGCTCTTCGAGTAGCCGAAATCTCGCGCGCGCGTGAAGAACTGCTCGGCGCCGTCCAGCCGGCGCGCCGCCAGAAGCTCCTGCGTGCGGATGAGGCCCAGCGGGAGGCCCTGTTCGGAGCCGATCAAGTTCTGGCCCCCGTCGCCGCGGGTCAGCGACAAATACGCCGTCCGCACGCGCGCGCCGTTGGCCAGGTAGGCCAGCAGCGCCGTGTTCTCGTCGTCGGGGTGGGCCGCCACGTAAAGGACGCTCCCGACGACGCCCAGCTTGCGCAGCCCGGCCGCGATGGCGGCGGCGTTCGGCTGCGGCGGCGGGGCGGCGGCGTCGGCGAAGGTGGACATCAGCGTGATGAAGACCAGGGGGAGCGCGATGGGGGTTCGGGGCATCGACCGACGGCGACGGAGTATAGTTGATGCCTCCCGGTGGGCCGCCCCTTCTCGAACTAATCCGCCGCCGGTGAGCCGTCGGCGCGGGCCTTCATCCGGCTGGACGTTCGGTCGGCGGACGCGCGCGCGCAGCGGACGCGCGACGCG
>CAZJMY010000029.1:0-13811 GCA_964546845.1 uncultured Myxococcales bacterium
GCCGAACCCGCGCTGCCGCCCGTTCCGGCCGGCCCGCCTGCCGCCGAGCCGCCGGTGGCCAGGCCAGCGGCGCCCGTGGAGCCCCCCGAGGTGCCCTTGGAACCTTCCTTGCCGCCCCCGCCGCTGCTGCCGCAGTTGCTGGCCGCCGCGGCCAGCAGGGCACCGCAAAGCCAGAACGCTCCCCGCACGATCGTTCGTCGCATCGTCTCGGGAGTTGTCGCCGCGCGCCCCGGCGGCTCAAGCCAGCGCGCGGCGGGGAGGCCGAAAGTGGGCTCAGCTGCCCAGCGAAAGCCGGATTTCTTCGAGGTCCTTGATGCGGTCCCGGATCGCGGCCGCCTTCTCGAACTCCAGCGCCTCGGACAGCTCCAGCATCTGCTTCTTGAGGGCGGTGATCGTGCGGGGAAGCTCCTCGAGCGCGACCTCGTTGTTGGCGGCCTCCTTGGCGGCGCGCGTGAGGTCGACGTAGTCGTCCTGCGGCGTGCCGGCCAGCGCGGCGATCGCCTTCTCGATGGTCTTGGGCGTGATTCCGTGGCGCCGGTTGTGCTCTTCCTGGGCGGCGCGGCGCGACCGGGTGACGCTGATCGCCTTCCGCATCGAGTCGGTCTCGCGGTCGGCGTACATGATCACCTTGCCGCGCACGTTGCGGGCGGCGCGGCCGATGGTCTGGATCAGCGAGCGCTCGGCGCGCAGGAACCCTTCCTTGTCGGCGTCCAGGATGCCGACCAGCGACACCTCGGGCAGGTCCAACCCCTCGCGCAGCAGGTTGATGCCCACCAGGACGTCGAACTCGCCGAGCCGCAGCTCGCGCAGGATCTCGATGCGCTCGAGGGTGTCGATGTCCGAGTGCAGGTACCGCACGCGGAGCCCCAGCTCCGTGTAGTACTCGGTCAGGTCCTCGGCCATCCGCTTGGTCAGCGTCGTGACCAGGACGCGGTCGCCCATCTTGATCCGCTCGCGGATCTCGCCCAGCAGGTCGTCGACCTGGCTGCCGACGGGGCGGATCTCGATCTCCGGGTCCAGCAAGCCCGTCGGTCGGATGATCTGTTCGACCACCACCCCCTCGGACCGCTGCAGCTCGTACTCGGCCGGCGTGGCGGACACGAACACCGCCTGCGGCGCGCGCGCTTCCCACTCGTCGAAGCGCAACGGCCGGTTGTCCAGCGCCGACGGCAGCCGGAACCCGAAGTCGACCAGCGTCTCCTTGCGCGAGCGGTCGCCTTTGAACATCGACGCGATCTGCGGGATCGTCTGGTGCGACTCGTCGACGAAGAGCAGGTAGTCCTTGGGGAAGTAGTCCAGCAGCGTCGGCGGCGGCTCGCCGGGCGCGCGCCCCGACAGGTGGCGCGAGTAGTTCTCGATCCCCTTGCAGCGCCCCATCTGTTCCAGCATCTCGAGGTCGTACAGCGTCCGCTGTTGCAGCCGCTGCTCCTCGACCAGCTTGTTTTCCGCCTTCAGCTGGGTCAGGCGCTCGCGCAGCTCTTCCTTGATTCCCGACATCGCGCGCGACAGCTGGTCGGCTGGTGTCACGTAGTGCGAGCCCGGGAAGATCGAGACCTCGTCGATCTTGCGCAGCACCTTGCCACGCAGCGGATCGACCTCCGAGATCGCGTCGATCTCGTCGCCGAACCACTCGACGCGGATCGCCTTTTCGCGCTCGTACGCCGGGAAGATCTCGACGGTGTCGCCGCGCACGCGGAAGGTCCCGCGCGAAAAGTCGATGTCGTTGCGTTCGTACTGGATCTCGACGAGCCGGCGCAGCACCGCGTCCCGCCGAACCTCGACCCCCCGCGCCAGATCCAGCTTCATCCCCAGGTAAGCCTCGGCGGCGCCGATGCCGTAGATGCACGAGACCGAGGCGACGATCAGCGCGTCGCGGCGGGTCAGCAGCGCGTAGGTCGCCGCGTGCCGCATGCGATCGATCTCTTCGTTGATCAGCGAGTCCTTCTCGATGTACGTGTCCGTCGAGGGGACGTACGCCTCGGGCTGGTAGTAGTCGTAGTAGCTGACGAAGTAGTGGACGGCGTTGTCCGGGAACAGCTCTTTGAACTCGAGATACAGCTGGTGGGCGAGCGTCTTGTTGTGCGCCATCACCAACGTGGGGCGCTGAATCTTCTCGACGACGTGGGCCATCGTGAAGGTCTTGCCGCTGCCGGTGATGCCCAGCAGGACCTGTGACGGGTCGCCGCGCTTGACCCCGGCGGTCAGCTCTTCGATGGCGCGCGGCTGGTCACCCATGGGGGCCAGATCGGTCTTGAGGCGGAACGGCGTCGGCAAAACGCTATAGTGTACGCGATGCGCGCGCACGGGTACTACGCGATCCTCGACGCGGCGCCGGCTCTGCTGGACGACCCGTCCGCCCTGTCCCAGGCGGCGCTCCGGTTGCTGGCCGGCGGCCCCTGCTGCCTGCAGCTCCGGGCCAAGGCGGCCGGCGCGCGGGCGATGGTCGAGGCGGCGCGCCGTCTGCTGCCGCTCTGCCGCGAACACCGGGTGCCGTTCTGCGTGAACGATCGGCTGGACGTGGCCGTTGCCGCCGGCGCCGACGTGGTCCATCTGGGCCAGGACGACCTGCCGCTGTCCGACGCCCTGGCGCTGCGCAGGCAGCTGGGCCGCCCGGACCTGGTCGTCGGGTTTTCGACCCACAACCGCGAGCAGGCCGTGGCGGCCGCCGCCGCGGGCGCGGACTACATCGGCTTCGGCCCCGTGTTCGCGACCGCCAGCAAGCTGAACCCGGACCCGGTCGTCGGCCTGGACGCGCTGCGCGCCGTCTGTTCCCAGGTCTCGATTCCGGTGGTGGCCATCGGGGGAATTGGCCTCGCTCAGGTTGCGGAGGTGGCATCGGCGGGGGCGTCGGCCGTGGCGCTGATCTCGGCGATCGCGACCGCGGCCGACCCGGCTGCCGCGGGGCGACGGGTCGCCGCCGCATTCCAGCGCTGAGCCTCGGCGGAAATACGCCGTCACCGCTCCGTGCGAGGCGGCATCGTCCCCAGCACATGCATGACCACGTTCGTCTTTCGCTCGGGCGGCAGCTCGTTTTCGCGGCCGCGTTGATCCTGGGCGCGCCCGCGTGCGGCGGGGCGAGCGGCCCCGGCGCCTCTGGCGGGACTGCCGGTGGCGGTGCCGGCGGGGGCACGACTGGCGGGAGCCCCGGTTCCGGCCGGGATGGCGGCGCCGATTCCGACGGCGGCGCGACCGGCGCCGCCGGGGCGGGTGGCGCCACATCGCCGGGCGAAGGCGGCGCCGCCGGCGCGGCGAGCGGTGGGGCAGGTGGTCTGGCAGTCGGCGGGGCAGGTGGTGGAGCAGGTCGTGGCGCGAGCGGCGGGGCAGGCGGGGCGGGGCCGGGCGGCGCCGGGGCAGGTGGCACGGCAGGAGGCCTCGCGGGCGCCTGTGGCCAGGTCTGGGCGGGCGACCTCCAGCTCGGCACCCCGCTCGACGACGAGATCACCGCCGTCACCGCCGCGCCCGGTGGCGGCTTCTACGCGACGGGATACGAGGCGGGGGATACGAGCTCGTCGGACGTGTCGCCGGGCGGCGACGCGCGCGCGACCGTCGCGCGGTATGACGGCGCCGGCCAGCTGCTGTGGGAGACCGCGATCGACACCGTGGGCGCGGACACCGCCGAAGACCTGCAGGTCGACCGCGCCACCGGGAACCTGATCGTGACCGGCCGGACCACCGGCGCGTTCACCGGCTTCCAGAACGCGGGCCAGATGGACCTGTACGTGATGGTCCTGCAGAGCAGCGGGTCGGAGCTGAGCGCGATCCAGATCGGCGACGAGCGCCCGCAGCACCCGGCGCGCCTCGCGCTGGGGAGCGGCAAGATCCTGGTCGCCGGCTCCGACGACATCTTCATTCCCAGCAACTTCGTCGCGGCGCTGCCGCACGGGTTCGTGGCCCAGCTGACCGCCGGCGCCGGCCCGACGTTCGCGCCGACGCTCGACTACTGGCAGCGGAGCGCGCTCTTCGACAGCAAGCCGCCGCCGCCCAGCAACGAGGACTTCACGACCGGCGTGGCGGTCGACGCCGACGGAGCGGTCTACGTCACGTCCACCGTGAACGGCGCCGTCAGTCTGCGCGGCGTGTTCGTCACCAAGCTGGACGTGACCGGCCAGCCGGTGTGGTCGAACCGCTTCTCGTCGGACCCGGGCGACTTCGTCTCCGCGGTCGGCCTGAGCCCGAACGGCGACCTGATCGTCGCCGGGGCCGCCGCGCTCAGCCTGTCGGGCATCGAGCTGGGGCAACAGGACGCCTTCGTCGCCAAGATCGACAAGGCGACGGGCGCCGTGCAGTGGGCCACGGCGACGGGGTCGGGCGAATCGGATTTTGCGACCGCCCTCGCGTTCGACGCCGGCGGCAACATCTACGTCACCGGCCAGACGCTGGGCACCCTCGCCGGCGGCACGTCGAACGCGGGCGGCGTCGACGTCTTCGTCGCCAAGATCGGCCCCTCGGGCGGCGTCCTGTCGACGTGGCAAAAGGGCGGCGACGGCGACGACTTCGCGACCGGCATCGCCGTCGACCGCTGCGGCGCCGTCTACGTCGGCGGCTTCACCACCGGCACGCTCGTCCCGGCCCACCCCAACCTGGGCCGCACCGACATGTTCCTGCTCAAACCCCCGCTCTGACCGCTTCTGCAGTCTTCGCTCAATCGCGGACCGGATCGTCGGCCGTCGCTCGAGCGGACTGTCGCGCTAACTCGTACAGGCGGAGCGGGGGAGCTTGGCGATGGACTTCAGCTCACCGCGGGCGTCGCTGGCGCGCGGCGATTTCGGGTAGCGCTTGACCAGGTCCGTGAGCAGCGCCCGCGCGTCCGTGCAGAAGTGGAGCTGCACGAACGACAGCGAGAGCTGCCACATGGCCTCCGGCACCTCGGGCGACGACGGGTACGTGTTCAGCACCTTCTGGAACTCGGCGGCCGCGTTCGGGTACTTGCCCTCCTGCACGAACGACATGCCGATCGCGACGTACGCCTGCGGCGCGCGCGGGTCCTGCGGAAACCGCTGAATGAACACCCGATAGAAGCGCCGCCCGTCGTCCCGCTGCCCGGACGCCAGCCGCTGTCCGGCCTGCGTCCACAGCTGGTCCTTGTCGTTCGGCATCTCGGGCGCGACGCGGTCGACGATCTTGTTCTGCGTCTGCTCCAGCGCCGCCAGCCGGGTCTCGAAGCGGTTCTGGGCCTCGTTGTCCTGCCGGACCTGCTGGTCGACCGTGTGGCCGATCTCTTCGATTCGCCCCTGCAGGGCCGCGATGTCCTGCTCGGACTTGGCCACCTTGGCGCCCACGTCGGCCGAGTTCCGGGTCAAGAGAGCCGTCGCCTCGTCCAGCACCTTCTTCAGCCGGATGACCTGCGCCTTGTACTCCTTGTCGCGCTTGTCGATCTCGTCCAGGCGGGCTCGCAGCACCGAGATGTCGGCCTGCATCTTTTGCCCCTCGGTCGTGGTCACGCACGCGGGGGTTCCCCCCAGCGCCGCCAGCAGCCCGAGGGCCGCAAGCGCGAGCGGTTTCGGCTTACTTCCAGGTGAAGTCGACACGACGGTCCTGGGCCCAGCTCGGCTCGTCCGTTCCCTTGGCGTCCAGCGAGCCGCGCGGCAGAACCGACAGCTTGTTCCCGTCGACCCCCAGCCGCCCCAGGTGGTCCCGGACCGACTGGGCGCGTTTCTCGGACAGCGCCAGGTTGTACTCCTGCGTGCCGCGCGGGTCGGCGTGGCCGATGAGCGTGACGGCGCGCCCCACCTGCTTCAGGCAGTCCGCATCACGCGCCAGCGTGGCCGTCGCCTCGGTCGTCAGGGCCGACTCGTTGAAGTCGAACAGCACCGGGTCCAGCTTGCACTGGCTCGGCGGCGGGGCGGGAGGCTTCTCCGTGGTGCAGAAACCGTTCACGCAGTCTTCGTTCTGCGCGCAGTCGTTCTCGGTCTTGCAGGGCTTCTTCGACGAGCAGGCGCCGGCCACACAGTGCTGGCCGCCCGGGCATTCCTTGTCGGACGCGCAGGCGCGGCACCGGTTGGCGATGCACTCTTGGTTGGCGGGGCACTGCGCCTTGCTGGTGCAGTAGCCGGGGATCGACTCACACTTGCCCGCCTTGCACGCGCTGCCGGCCGGACAGTCGTTCGTGTCCCGGCATTGCTGGCACTTGTTCGCGACGCAGAATTCCTTGGCGTGACAGTCCTTGTCGGTCTCGCAGGACGGGTAATCCGGCTTGCACCCGGCCACCAGAGCGCCGGCAACCAAGAGCAGCACCGCGTCGAGCCGGAGACGATGCCTTCGCATGTGGGGACCCCCGAAACGGGAAGGTGGGACAGAGATCGGAACCGGATAAGTGACCGGAGAACCGTACGTTCGGTTGCTCTCAATGTCAACGCGATCCCCGTCGAGAGAGAGGGGGTGTCGGTGGGGAGTCGATCGCCTCCGGGAGCCCCCTTGGGGTTCCCGCGCCCTCCGGCACCTCCGGGAACCCCACGAGGGTTCCGGGTCCGCTCGATTCGGCTTTGGCCGCGGTCCGTGGTATGGGAAGGGGCCCGGTCGGACCCCCCCGCGTGAAGTGGTTCATCGCTCACCTCTCGACCATGACGCCGCTGGGGGCTTACACCTGGCTCGGCGGGATCTTGCTGTTGTGCGGCCTCGGCCTGCCGATCCCCGAGGACATCTCGCTGATCGCCGCGGGCTACTTCTCGTGGCGCGGGGCGCTGAACGTCACCAACGCGTTCCTGGTCTGCTTCGCGGCCGTGCTGGCCGGGGACTCGCTGGCCTTCTTCCTGGGGCGCTACTTCGGGCGCCGCGTGCTGGCCAGCCGTCTCGCGCAGAAGTACTTCACACCCCGCCGCCAGCTTCGGGTCCGGGCCTACTTCCGGAAGTTCGGCAGCAAAGTGGTGCTGGTCGGGCGCTTCACCCCGGGGCTGCGGTTCACGATCTTCTTCACCGCGGGGACGCTGCACCTGCGGCCGCCGGTGTTCCTGATCTACGACTTCTCGGCCGCCGCGTTCACCGTCCCGGTGCTGGTCTACACGGCCTGGCTGTTCGGCGGGCAGATCGACCGCGTCATTCGCTACGCGCGCCACACGGAGCACGGCATCGTCGCCGCTCTGGTCATCGCCGCCGCGGTCATCTCGATCAAGGCCTGGCGCCGGCACAAGCGCATCGCCGCGGCGCGCATGGCGTCGACCTCCTGACGCGACGCCATCAGGCCCCCGGCTGGGGTTCCTGCTGGGTCATGCAGTGCAAAGTGCCCAGCCCCCACACCAGGTCCACGGCGTGGATGCCCACGACGGACCGGGTCGGGAACAGCTCGGCCAGGATGCCCAGCGCCTGCCGGTCGTGTGGGTCGTTGAAGGTCGGAACCAGCACGACCGTGTTCGCGACGTAGAAGTTGGCGTAGCTCGCCGGCAGCCGCACGCCGTCCAGCGACAGCGGCGCCGGCATGGGCAGCGGAACGACCCGCAGCGGCCGCCCGTCGGCCGTCGTCGCCCCCTCGAGCCGCTCCCGGTTGTCGCGCAGCGGGGCGTAGTTGGCGTCGGCCGAGCTGGTCTCGTCCGCCAGCACGACCGTGGTCTCGTCGGTGAATCGGCAGAGGTCGTCCACGTGGCCATGAGTGTCGTCCCCGGCGATCCCGCGCCCCAGCCAGATCACCTTGCGGATGCCCAGCTGGTCCCCCAGCACCGCTTCCATCTCTTCGCGCGACATCCCCGGGTTGCGCGCCTGGACGGTGTCCAGCAGGCACTCCTCGGTCGCCAGCAGGGTGCCGGCGCCGTTGACGTCGATGGCGCCCCCTTCCAGCACCACCCGCCAGGGCTTGCCGTCCACGACGGTGGTCGGCTTCCACTGCCGGAGCCCGTACCGGGACGCAATGCGGTCTGGCAGCGCGTCGTCCCGCTTGTGATTGGGGTACTTCGCCCAGCCGTTGAACCGCCAGTTGGTGACCGCCACCTCGCCGGCGGCGTCCTTGACGAACAGCGGGCACGTGTCGCGCGTCCAGCTCCGGTCCGTGGGCGCGCGCACGAATTCGACGTGCGCCAGGTCGACGCCGACTCGACCGAGCAGCGCGCGCGCCCGCCGTTCGACAGCGGCGTCGTGGGTGAGGATGCGGACCCGCTCGCCGCGCGCCAGGTGCCGCACCACCTCGCCGTACACCCACGGAATGGGCGCCAGCTTGCCGGGCCAGTCGCGCGGTTCGTGCGGCCACGCCAGCCAGGTCGCCGCGTGCGGCTCCCACTCGGCCGGCATGCGGAAGCCCAGCGCGGCCGGGGTCTGCGCGGCGGCGGCGGCCGCCGGTGACGCCGCCCGCTTAGGGGCCCGGCTCATCGTCGATGAATCGGCGGGTGACAGCGCCGTAGGCGTCGATGCGGCGGTCGCGCAGGAACGGCCAGTGGCGCCGGACCTCTTCCTGATGGCGGCGATCGCAGGTGACGATCAGCGTCTCTTCCTCGGTGCGCGACCCCTCGGCCAGGAGGACGCCGAAGGGATCGGCCACGAAGCTGCCGCCCCAGAACTCGATCCCCTTGCCGGTCGTGTTGGCGGGCTTTTCGAAGCCGACCCGATTGACCGCCGCCACGTAGACGCCGTTGGCGATCGCGTGGGCCCGCTGCGCGGTCTGCCAGGCGGACGCTTGCGCGGCGCCGAACTCCGCCTTCTCGTCGGGGTGCCAGCCGATCGCCGTCGGGTAGAACAGCACGTCGGCGCCGGCCAGCGCCGTCAGCCGCGCGCCCTCGGGGTACCACTGGTCCCAGCAGACCAACGTGCCGATGCGCCCGCACGCCGTGTCCCAGGCGCGAAAGCCCAGGTCGCCTGGCGTGAAGTAGAACTTCTCGTAGTAGAGCGGGTCGTCCGGGATGTGCATCTTCCGGTAGCGGCCCAGCAGCTTGCCGTCCGCGTCGATGATGACGGCCGTGTTGTGGTAGACGCCCGCCGCGCGCCGCTCGAACAGCGAGCCGATGACGACCACGCCGGCCTCGCGCGCGGCGCTCGCCAGCGCCTCGCTGCTGGGGCCCGGGATCGGCTCGGCCAGATCGAAGACGGCGTGGTCTTCGCTCTGGCAGAAGTACTGCGTGCGGAACAGCTCGGGCAGGCAGACCAGGTTCGCGCCCTTCCGGCCGGCGTCGACGATCCGCTCCAGCGCGCGCGACAGGTTGTCGGCCGGATCGGTCGAGCAGCGCATCTGCACCAGCGCGATCTTGAACGTGGCGGGCGTCGGCACGGCGTAACTATTGTCGCCGTACCCAGCGACGTCAATCGACGAATCTATGACGCGAGCAGGACGTCCAGCGCGTTGGCCAGCAGCCGGTCCCAGGCCGGACGCGCGTCCGCGTACAGCCGGCCCGTGTCGGCCACGATCCGCTCCGTCGCCCCCTCGCCCAGCGCCTCGCGCGCGAACGCCGCGTCCTCGTGCGCCCAGACGCCGATCGTCGACTCCTCCAGCTCGCAGTGGAACTGGAAGCCGATCTGGCGGCCCAGGCGGAAGGCCTGGTTCGCGCAGACCGGCGTCGAGGCCAGGCGGACCGCGCCCGCCGGCAAATCGAACGTGTCGCCGTGCCAGTGCAGCACCAGCGGCCGCGCCGGCAGCCCGGCCAGCACCGGCTCGCCCGCGGCGCCCAGCAGATCGACGGGGCCCCACCCCACCTCGCGCGCGGGCACGGGGCGCCCGTCGGGGCCCGGGCGCACGTTCGGGTAGACCCGCGCGCCGGCCGCGGCGGCCAGCAGCTGCGAGCCCAGGCAGATGCCCAGCACCGGCGCGTCGCGCGCGACCAGCTTGCGCAGGAGCGCGATCTCCTGGCCCAGAAACGGCCAGCGCGGATCGCCCGCGTCGCCGACGCCCATCGGTCCGCCCATGACGACGATCACCTCGTCGGGCTGCGCGTCGGCGGGGACGGGAGCACCGGCGAAGACGGGGCGAACGTCCAGGGTCACGCCGCGCGCGGCCAGCGCAATTCCCACCCGCTCGGGCCCTTCGGTGGCCGTGTGTTGGAGGACGATCGCCCGCATCGTTCAGCCTCGCGTCTTCAGGTCCGCATCTTCGCCCAGGCGGGGGGTGGCGCCTCAATGGAAATCGGCCGATCCGTCCGCGGATCGCGAAACCGCACCGACCAGGCGTGGAGGTGCAGCAGCGCGCCCGCGCCGGTGGCGGCGCCGCCGTACAACGGATCGCCGACCAGGGGATGGCCGGCCGCCGCCAGGTGGGCGCGAACTTGATGCGCGCGCCCCTTGCTCAGGTGGACGGCCAGCAAGGTCGTCTCCGGGCGCAGCTCTCGCGGCTCCCAGCGCGTGGTGGCCGGCAGAGGGTTGCGCCCGCTCCCGATCCGCACGCGCGCGCTGCGCCGTCCGGCGCGCCCGATCGCTTCGTGCGACGCGCCCGCCGCGGCGGACCCGCGCACCTCGGCCAGGTAGACCTTCTCGCAGTCCGGCTCGGCCAGCGCGCGCCGCAACGCCGCCCAGGCCGGCGCGCTGCGCGCCGCGATCAGGACGCCGCTGGTGCCGGTGTCCAGCCGATGCACCAGCCCCCCCTCGCGCGGGTCGGCCGCCGCGCCCGCGCATTCGGGAAACCGGGCGACCAGCGCGTTCGCCGCGGTGCCCGTCTCGCCGGCCCGCAGCGGATGGGAAGGGACACCCGCCGGCTTCGCGATCGCGACCCAGCCCTCGTCGACGGCCAGCACGTCCAGCGGCGCTCCCGGATCGGGCGTCACGCGCTGGCCCGCCGTCGTCTGCTCGACTTGCCGCTGGTCGTCGATCTCCAGGGTTTGACCGCCCGTCACGCGGTCCCCCTTGCGGGCCAGACGGCCGTCGATCCGCACGCCGCCTGCGGCGATCAGCCGGCGCGCCGCCGCGACCGACAGGCCCGGCGAGGCGTCGGCCACCGCTCGATCCACGCGGCGCCCGGGCGCGCCGGTCTCGATCGCGAAGCGGGCCATGGCCCGGGGGTTACTTTTTCTTGGCGGGGGCCGCGTGCGGCGTCGCCTTGGCCACCGGCGTCGCCGCCTTGGCGGCGGGCCTGGCCGCCGGCTTCGCGCCGGCACTGGGCTTGGCCGTCGCGACCCGCCCCGTCTTTTGCTTGCCTTCGGGCTGCTTGGCCTCGGGCTCCTTGCGTCCCGCGCCTGCGGACGCGATCTTCCGCTCCGGCCGCCGCTCGCTGGGCGTGAGGCCGCGCGTGACTTCGTGGGCCGCCTCTCCCGTCGGTGAATAGACGACGATGCGGTCGCCGTCGTGCAGCTCGGTGTTGTACGAGAACCGGTTGATGCGCGCGAGATCTCCCGGCGTCAGGCCGTACCGGCGTCCCAGCTTGGTCAGGGTGTCTCCCGCCTTGCAGGTGTACATCAGCCGCTTCTTGCCGCGGCGGGCGGTCTCGAGCTCCAGGAACTCTTCCGAGCCCAGCGTCACGACGCGCACCCGACTGGGGTCCAGCAGCATCACCCCCGACGGATCGAAGTCCTTGCGCACGAAGACCTGCAGCACCATCCCCGGGTGCAGCTTCGCGCCCGGGTCCAGGTTGTTCCATTCGACCAGGTCCTCGGCCCGGACGCCGAACACGTCGGCGACCTCGTCCAGCCCGTCGCCGTCGCGCGTCCGGTAGAACACGCGCTCGCGCCCGTCATAGTTGAACGAGCGATCGGGCACGGCGACCAGCACCGTGTCGGCAGGGTCGGCGGCGGCCCGCTCGATGTTCGGCGCGGCCGCGTCGTCCGCGCCGGCGGTCGCGTCGGTCTTGCTCTTGGCGTCGCCCTTGTCCGCGACGTCCCCCTTCGGGGCCGCGGCGTCGTTCTTGGCGATCGCGCGGCGCGGGACGACGATGGCCGTCCCACCGCGCAGCTCGACGCTGTCCTTCACGCCGTTCAGGCGACGCAGCTGCTTGGCGGTCGTTCCGTGCGCGCGCGCCACGTCGTCCAGCGTCTCGCCGAAGCGCAGGACGACGGTCTCGACCTTGTCGCCGTCGCGCGTCTTGTCGAAGCTGGCGGCGTAAGTCGAAGCGGTGCCGGGCGGCAGGCGGACGCTGACCGTGCTGCGGTCGGGGGGCGTGCGGCCGCGGATCAAGTCCGGGTTCAGCGCCTCGATCACCTCGGGCTTCGTGCCCGCGGCCCGCGCGACCGTCGCCAGCGCCGTCCCCGGCGGCACCTCCACCTGTTCGTACGCGAACGGCGCATCGGCGGTCACGTCGGCGAATCCGAAGGCCGCCAGGTTGTGGCCGACGATGGCCGCCGCCAGGATCTTCGGCACGTACAGCGTCGATTCCCAGGGCAGCCCGGCCTCGTGCCGGGTCAGCTCCCAGTAGTCGTTCGTGTTGTACGAGGTGATCGACCGCAGCACCGACCCGTAGCCGGCGTTGTAGGCGGCGAACACCAGGTACCAGGAGCCGAAGCGGACGTAGAGATCCTTGAGGTAGCGGGCGGCCGCCTCGACGGCGCGCTGCGGATCCCGCCGGGCGTCGACCCAGTAGCTGACCTCCAACCCGTACGCCCGCGCCGCGCCCGGCATGAACTGCCAGATGCCGCCCGCGCCGACACGCGACCGCGCGCCGGTGTCGAACCCGCTCTCGACCATCGCGACGTACAGCAGGTCCTTGGGCAGCCCCTCGCGGACCAGCACCTTCTCGAAGAGCTCGCGGTAACGGCCCGCCCGGCGCACCCACCCGGCCATGATCGCGTGTCCCTTGGGATCGTTCTTGAAGTAGTCCAGGTAACGGAGCACCTGGGCGTCCCATCGAACCGGAAGATCCGGGAGAGCGAGTCCGCGCAGCCACTCCGAGTCCGGTGGTGGCGCCGGCTTCTCGGCGGCGACGGGCGGGGGCGAACGCAGCTCGGCGGGCACGTCGCCGCTGCCGCCCCATTCGCCGGGGAGCGAGCTCGGCGGCAGCACCCCGTCGCCATCACCTCCCACCGCCGCGGCCCCGCTGCCCAGCCGAGGGAACGCGGCCTGCTCGAAGCGCCGGATCTCGCGCAGCTCCGGGCTCTCCATCGCGGCGGCCGCCTGGTCGTCGTCGACGGCGACGCCCCGGACCGCGCGCCGTTCGGCGAGGCTGCGGTCGGGCGGATCCGCCGGCCCGCCCGCCGCGCGCGCGGGTGCCGCACCGCGGGCGCCGGCGCCGGATCCGGCCGAGAATGAAAGCGCGATCGCGAGGGCGATTGCGCGGCGCGTGCGCGCGGCAGCCGGCATGGTCGACGGATCGTAACGGATGGCGAGCCCGCCGACAAAAATCCCACGCATTGTCGTTGAATGTTTCAGGGGGGGTGCTATAGCTACCCCGTTATGCCCTTCGGGATGGGCTTCGGCGAGCTTCTGCTGGTGTTGATCATCGTGGTCGTCGTTTTCGGCGCCTCGAAGTTGCCCCAGCTCGGCGACGGCCTGGGCAAGGCGATCAAGAACTTCAAGCGTGCGGTGCATTCGCACGACGAGATCGATGTTTCGCCGGCCACGAAAAAGAGCGAGCTCGACGAAGAAGCCGGCAAAGCCGGCAAGTAACGTCCGCCGCTCCACCGCCGTCGACTGACGCCCTTCGCGCGCTCGACTGCGCGAGTCAGCTCACGATCGCGAGACGGCCGTTTTGGGCGCCCCCTGCTCCATGACGGGCCCTGCGCCAGTAACTTTTTTTTGTAGGGGTGCCGTTCGACCGTCTGCGTCTACGTAACTAATTGTTCCCCTTATATTTTTTAATTGCCCTGAGGAAGCGTCAGATATATTACATGATTGACGCGGCCATTTGGCTATGACACCCTAAGCCAATGAGCACTGCACGCACGATCAAACGGTACGCGAATAGGAAGCTCTATGACACGCGCGACAGCCGCTACGTGACCCTCGACCACATAGCGGCGATGGTGCGTGCCGGCGACGACGTT
>CAZJMY010000030.1:0-3470 GCA_964546845.1 uncultured Myxococcales bacterium
ACAGCCGCCGCGCGAGGTCGACCACGCCCGTCTTGTCGGAGACCGAGATCAGCGCGCGGGAAATCTTCGCCAGGTTGGTGCTTGCCACGGCGGCGTTTTATCACTTCCGGGGCAGCGTGGGATCAGCGTTTCAGGCCGGCGACGCGAGCCCCGCGCGTTTACGCAGATCGGCGATCTCGCCCTTGGTCAGATCGCGCCACTCGCCCATCTTCAGCCCTTCGAACGAGAGGCCGCCCAGCCGCACGCGCGACACCTTCAGGACCGAGTGGCGCACCAGGTCGCCGACCGCCTTCAGCGCGCGCGGCCGCGCCTCCGGAACGACGATCTCGATCCAGGTGTTCTTCTCGGTGACGGCCAGCGCCTCGACGGCGGTCGGCTTGACGGCCCGCCCCTCCCAGCGCCACCCGCGCTGCAGCCGCTCGAGGATCGCGTCGCCGACCAGCCCTTGCAGCTTGATGTGGTAGGTCATCGGGACCTTGCCCGATTTCGTCAGCGCCTGCGCCAGCGCGCCGTCGCTGGTGATGAGGACCACCCCTTCGGCCGGAAAATCCAGCGGCGCCGCCACCTGCCAGCCCGCCTCCGCGTCCTTCACGTAGCGCGCCAGCGTCGGGCGCTCGCCCGACTTCGCGAGCGTGGCCAGGCAGGCGCGCGGCTTCAGCAGCAGCCGGTAGACGGGGTCCTCGACCAGCACGCGGCGCCCCTCGACCTCGACCCGGTCCTTGTTCGGGTTGATGGTCGTGCCCAGCGTCGTGACCACCTTGCCGTTGACCTTCACCGATCCAGCGGCGATCAGGTCCTCGGCGCGGCGGCGCGAGGCCAGCCCCCCCTGCGCGAGAAACTTTTGCAGGCGCATGCGCTACCCGGCCGGCTTCTCTTCGGCCGGGGGCTGCTCGCCCTCGGTCGGAGGCGCCGCGGCGGCCTTGGCCGCCGCTTCGGTGGCGCGCTCGAGCTCGTCCATCAGCTCGTCTTCCTCGGCGGGGTCCAGCGTGCGGATGACCGGCTTGGGCGGCGGAGGCGCCGCCGGCGCGACGGGCTCGGGAGCCGGCGCGGCCGCGTCGACCTTGGCCATCTCGGCCTCGCCCAGCTCATGGAACTCGCGCAGCGTCGGCAGCTCCGAGAGATCGCCCAGGCTGAACGTCCGCAGGAACTCCGGCGTGGTGCCGTACAGCAGCGGGCGGCCCACCTCTTCCTTCTTCCCGATCATCCGGACCAGGTTGCGTTCCAGCAGCGTCTTCAGCACCGGCCCGCAGTCGACGCCGCGGATCTCGTCGATCTCGGGGCGCGTGATCGGCTGGCGGTAGGCGACGATGGCCAGCGTCTCCAGCATCGCGCGCGACAGGCGCGGCGGCTTTCCGGCCAGGATGCGCGACACCCAGGCGACGTTCTCGGGGTTGGTGCGCAGGTGCCACCCGCCCGCCACCGAGATGACGTGGACGCCGGTGTCGCGGCGCCGCTCCCGCAGCTCCTCGATCGCCGCCGTGACCTTCGCGCCGTCGCGCTCGCCCAGCAGGCGCTTGAGCTCGTTGAGCCCCAACGGCTTGTCGCTGGCGAAGAGCAGGCTCTCGATGATGCTGCCGAGCCGCCCCGCCGGGACGGCTTCGGCCGGGCCCGGGTCGCCGGCATTCGCCTCGGACGGCGCCTCGGCCCCGGACTGCTCCGCTGCCGGGATTGCCGGCTCCACGGCCGTCGTGTCGGCGCCTGCTTCGACACCGGCGGTGGTGTCCCAGTCGGAGACGGGCGCATCGCCGGTCTGGGTGTCTCCGGCCTCGAACGGGGCGGTGTCCTCGTTGTCGTCCTCGCCGTCCGCCACGACCACGGGGGCCGCGTCCAGATCGGGGTTGGTCGACTCCTCGGTGGCTTCCTCGTCGAACGCCCCTTCGGCGGGGGCCGCGGGCTCGCCGGCGGGCGCGGGCGCCTGGGTCTTATTCTTCCGTTTGCTCATTCTTCTCCTGATCGGGCTGCGCGGGCGCGGGCTCTCCCTCGGCGGGCGCGGCGTCCTCCGGCTGCGCGTCGGCTGGTTCGGCCTCCACCGGCTCCTCGGGCGGCCTGCCGTCCGACGACACGGCCGTGCGGGCCGCCTTGCGCGCGGCCTCCATCGACACGCCGCTCGCCTGCGTGATGAACAGCGTCTCGGCATCCGGCGACTGCAACACGCGCACGACCTTCAGCTTGGCCAGCTCCAGGATCGCCAGCAGCGTCACGACCACCTGATGCCGCAGCTCGGGCTCGGGCAGCGACAGATCGAAGCAAGACTCGAAGCGGAAAGACCCCTGCCCCGCCTCGATGCGATCCAGCAGCTGCGTCATCCGATCGCCGATCGACAGCCGGTCGACGATGACGTCGTGGGTGCGGGCTGGGCCGCCGGCCTTTTCCAGGATTCGCCCGAACGCCTCGATCAGCTTCCAGACCGACTGCTCGCCCATCGGCGCCTCGGCCGCCGCTTCCAGAGGCACGCCCCGCCCGAACACCGTGCGCCCCTCGATGGGACGCCCCCCCAGCCGCTCGGCCGCGTCCTTGTACTTCTGGTACTCGAGCAGCCGCCGGATCAGCTCTTCGCGCGGGTCCAGCACCTCGCCGTCTTCTTCGTCACCGACGGCCTCCAGCGGTTCGGGCGTCGGCACCAGCTCGCGCGACTTGAGATAGGCCAGCGTCGCCGCCATCACCAGGTAGTCGGCCGCCACGTCGAAGGGCATCGACTGCATCACGTCCAGGTACTCGAGGTACTTCTCCGTGATGAAGGCGATCGGGATGTTGACGATGTCGATCTCGTGCGTCTTGCAGAGGTGGAGGAGCAGATCCAGCGGCCCCTCGAACTCCGGCAGCGCAACCCGATACGCGCCCGGCTCCGCGCTCATGCCGGCACGAGCCGCTGCAGCGCCCCTGCCCACGCGCCGATGACCCGGTAGGCGGGCGCCATCACGAAGCCCAGCGCCCCCGACAGAAACAGGATGAAGAACAGCAACGAGCCGTACTTCTCCAGCGTGCGCGGCACCACCTGCGCGGCGTCGGGCAGAACGCCGGCCAGCACGGCCGCGCCGTCCAGCGGCGGAAGCGGAATTAGGTTGAAGAACATCAAGACCAGGTTGAGGGCGATGACGTAGCGGACCAGGGCGTCCGCCACGGCCGGCGGCAGCTTACCGGCTCTTCCCAGCAAGACGAAGACGATAGAGACGAGCAGCGCCAGAAGCAGGTTCATGACCGGTCCCGCCAGGGACACCAGCATGCGGCCGACCTTGCGCGGCAACTTGTCGGTGTAGTTGCGCGGGTTGGTCTGGACCGGCTTCCCCCACGCGATCAACGGGAAGCCGCCCGGCAACAGCGCCCCCAGAAGCGGCATGAGGATGGTCCCGATGAGGTCGATGTGGGCCAGCGGCGACAGCGTGAGCCGCCCCTGCTGGCGCGGCAGGCGATCGCCCAGCCGGTCCGCCACCAGGGCATGACCGAATTCGTGGACCGAAACGGAGACCACG
>CAZJMY010000031.1:0-1767 GCA_964546845.1 uncultured Myxococcales bacterium
CGGCTCGAACCCATCCGCCTTGATCGAGACGACGCCGTCCACGTTCTGGACCACGCCCGCGATGATCAGCGCGTTGGCGCCCAGGATGATCTGGCGGTCGCGCTCGAACAGCTGCGGGGTGACGATGGCGTTCGCGAAGCCCGTCTCGTCCTCGACCGTCAGGAACACGAACCCCTTGGCCGTCCCGGGGCGCTGGCGGACGATCACGACGCCCCCCACGCGCGCGCGGCCGCCGTGACGGATCCTGGCCAGGTCGGCGGCGCACGAGACGCCGCGGCGGGCGAGGTCGGCGCGCGCGAACGACACGGGGTGCGGTCCGATCGACAGGTGCGTCCCCGCGAAGTCGGCCGCCATCTCTTCGTCGGGCGTCATCTCGGGCAGCGGCGAGCCGGCGCCGCGCGCGTCGTCCTTGCCCAGGAACAGCTCGCCCGAGCGCCCCAGCGCGTCGATCTGCCACAGCGAGGTCCGGCGCGTTCCGCCCAGCGCGGCCAGCGCGCCGATCTCGGCCAGCCGATCGAGCTCGCTCTCGTCGGCGCCGCTGCGGCGCGCGAAATCCGCCAGCGACGTGAAGGGGCTGACGGCGCGGGCGGTCTCGATGCGCTTGCCGACCGCCTCGCGCAGGCCGGCCACGGACCGCAGCCCCAGCCGCAGGGTGTGCCCCGCGTCCTCGAGATCCGCCAGCCACCCCGAGACCGTCACGTCGATGGGGCGCACCGTCACGCCGTGGCGGATGGCGTCGTTGACCAGCGTCGACGGGTGATAGAAGCCCATCGGCCAGTTGTTGAGCAGCGCGCACACGAACGCCGCCGGGTGGTGCGCCTTCAGGTAGGCCGACGCGTACGCGATCAGCGCGAACGACGCCGCGTGGGACTCGGGGAAGCCGTAGAGCGCGAACGACTTGATCCCCTGGATGATCTCGTCCTGCGCGGCGCCCGCGATGCCGTTCCTGGCCATCCCGCGGCGCAGGTCGTCCTCGATGGCGTTCATCCGCTCCATCGAGCGCTTGAACCCCATCGCACGGCGCAGCTCGTCGGCCTGTCCGCCCGTGAAGCCGGCGGCGACCATGGCCATCCGGATCAGCTGCTCTTGAAACAGCGGGATGCCCAGGGTGCGCTTCAGGATCGGCTCCAGCGACGGATGCGGGTAGGTCACCGGCGCGCGACCCGTGCGCCGTTCCAGGTAGGGGTTCACCATCTTGCCGACGATGGGGCCGGGGCGGATGATCGCGACCTCGACGACCAGGTCGTAAAAGCGATCGGGCTTCATGCGCGGCAGCGTGGCCATCTGCGCGCGCGACTCGACCTGGAACACGCCGACGGTGTCGGCGGCGCGCAGCATCGCGTAGACCTTCGGGTCGTCGGCGGGCAGCTTCGCGCAGTCCAGGGTCTTGCCCTCGTGGCGCGCGATCAGCGGGAAGGCGTCGGCCAGCACCGCCATCATCCCCAGCCCGAGGAGGTCGACCTTCACCAGCCCCATGTCGGCGCAGTCGTCCTTGTCCCACTGGACGACGACCCGGTTGGGCATCGACGCGGGCTCCAGCGGGACCACCTCGTCGAGCGGCGTCCCCGAGAGCACCATGCCGCCCGAGTGCTGCCCCAGGTGGCGCGGCAGGTTGCAAAGGCCGGCCGCCACGCGCGCCGCCAGCCGCGTGCGCCGCTCGCGCGTCGAGAACCCCGCCATCTCGAAGTAGTCGGACAGCGGGCGCCCCTCGTCGAGCGTCCACCCGGGCAGCAGCTTCGAGATGCGCCCCAGCTGCTCCTCGGAGAA
>CAZJMY010000032.1:0-5528 GCA_964546845.1 uncultured Myxococcales bacterium
GGTGTTCAGGATGTCGCGCGCGGCCTGGATGTCGAGCTTGTCCTCGGTCGAGATCGCCCAGGGCAACTCGACCAGCCACTCGAGGTACGTGCGCGTGACCGTGTACTCCGCCGACGACGGCTGCATCACCTTCAGCCGCTCGAGCTGCTTCATCGCCACCTTCTCGGTGTCCGGCGGCATCTTGGCGGCGACGATCTTCTCGCGGAAGTCGTCGAGGTCGCCGCCGCTCTCGTCGATCTCGCCCAGCTCTTCTTTGATGGCCTTGAGCTGCTGGCGCAGGACGTACTCGCGCTGGTTGCGCCCCATCTCTTCCTGCACCTGGCTGTTGATCTTCTCGCGGACCTTCAGCACCTCGTGCTGCCGCGAGAGGAACTGCAGCACCTTGCGCAGTCGGGTCTTGAGGTCGAACGTCTCGAGGACGTCCTGCTTCTCGTCGACCTGCACGTCCAGGTTCGAGATGATGACGTCCGAGAGCTGCCCGGGCTCGACGACGCTGTCGACCAGCGCGCTAGCCTCCTTGGGGAGCTCGGGCATCAGCTTGATCACGCGCTTGGCGACGTCCTTGACGTTCAACACCAGCGCGTCCAGCTCGACGTCCGACGCCGGCGAATCCGGCAGCGCTTGCACGCGGGCGGTCATGAACGGGTCCTGGCCGCCGATTTCCAGGATCCGGATGCGCGAGACCCCCTGCAGGATCACCGAGAAGTTGTCCTTGGCCAGCTTGATGACCTTGAGGATCCGGGCGGCGCACCCGACCATGTAGAGGTCGCTGGGCCCGGGCTCCTCGGTCCGCGCGTCGCGCTGGGTCACGATCCCGATGACGGGGCGCTCTTTGGAGATGGCCTCCTCGACGAGCTTGACGGACTTTTTTCGGCCGACGTCGATCGGAATGATCGAACCCGGGAACAACACAGAGTTCCGCAGCGGCAGGATCGAGATGACATCCGGAACCTCGACGGGCCCTTCGGGCACCGGCTTCTTGGTCGCCATGGTTTCGATCGTATACGGGTCGCACCCCTGACGCCAGTCGCGCCGTGTGCATACCTACACGTCGGTGTGTGCCAGTTCCCGACGCCCGCGTGCGCGCCGGATCCCGAGAGCCGCGTGGTAGGATCGGGCCCCTAACTTTTCGCTGGAGGTCCCATGCGATGGTTCGCGGCTTGGCTTTCCTTGTCGTTGGGAGCGGGTGTGGCCCGCGCCGAGGTCCCGGAGGATCGAATCGCCGCCTACGAGGACCAGGCGGTCGGCGTTCGCACGATCACGCCGCTGGGCTCGGACCAGCGGCCCGCCAGTCCTGACTGGGACGCCTTCCAGGGTCGAGACCATCACCCCATCGATCCGGAGATCTTCCTGCGGATCGTCGGGCGCGAGGACCTGGCGCGCCGCTACCGGCACGAAGAAATTCTCAAGAAAAGCCTGATGGCCGTGGGCGGAACCGCCACTGTCGTCGGGCTGCTCTACACCATCGTTCCCCTCCTGATCTTGAACTCCTCGCCAGTCGGCGAGTGCGCGGACGGCTGTTCCTCCCGGCCGTACCGAATCAGCGGATGGGGGTTGGCGACCGCCGCCGCAGGGGTGGTCACGCTACTCGTCGGCCGAACCCTGAATCCCTCGCCCATCGACGCCGCCGAAGCCGACCGCCTGGCGCGTGACCACAACGAGCGTCTCCAGCCACAGCTCGGACTCTCCGACGTCGCCGCCGGGCCCTGACGCCTGCGCAGCGACCAGGACGTCAGGTGGTGATCACGACGGACGGCGCGCTGCGGGCGGCGGGGCCGTGGTGCACGGCCTCGATGTTGTTGCCGTCCGGGTCCAGCAGGAAGCCGGCGTAGTAGCCGGGGTGGTAGTGACGCTCGCCCGGCTTGCCGTTGTCGCGGCCGCCGGCCGCCAGCCCAGCCGCATGGACCCGGTCGACCTGCTCGCGACTCTCCGTCTGAAAAGCCAGGTGAATGCGAGATGTCGCGCCGTCGCTGGGCGTCAGGCAGACCTCGTCGGCGACGAGCAACCCGGGCGCGATCTCGATGATCTCGCGCCCGAGCACCCGGAACAGCGCTTCGTAAAAGCGCCGGCTCGCCTCCAGGTTCGCGCAGCGCAGCTGGAGGTGATCGATCAACCGTCCGCGATGCAGCTCCATACGCGAATCGCGATCTACCGGCCCTTCTTCTCCGAGACGGGCTTCGGCTGCGGCGTCAGGGTGTGAACGGTCGCCCCGGCCGACGACGCCGTGCCGCCTGCTGCGAGTGCCGGCGCGCCGACGTCGCGGTTGATGCCGTGATGAGCCAGGACCTTCGCCTCGATCTTGCGGGCGACCTCGGGGTGCTCGCGCAGGTATTGCTTGGCGTTCTCGCGTCCCTGGCCGATGCGGTCGCCGCCGAATCCGAACCAGGCGCCCGACTTCTCGACGGCGCCGCACTCCGCGCCCAGGTCGATGAGGTCGCCTTCGTGGCTGATGCCCTCGCCGTAGAGGATGTCGAACTCGACCTCGCGGAACGGCGGCGCCATCTTGTTCTTGACGACCTTCACGCGCGTCCGGTTTCCGACCACCTTCTCGCCATCCTTCAGCGCGCCGACGCGCCGGATGTCCATGCGCACGCTGGCGTAGAACTTCAGCGCGTTGCCGCCGGTCGTCGTCTCCGGGTTGCCGAACATGACGCCGATCTTCATGCGGATCTGGTTGATGAAGATGACCAGCGTGTTCGACTTGGAGATGGTTCCGGTCAGCTTGCGCAGCGCCTGGCTCATGAGGCGCGCCTGCAAGCCGACGTGGGCGTCGCCCATCTCGCCCTCGAGCTCGGCCCGCGGCGTGAGCGCCGCCACCGAGTCGACGACGACGACGTCGACGGCTCCCGAGCGGACCAGCATCTCGGTGATCTCGAGCGCCTGCTCGCCGCAGTCGGGCTGCGAGACCAGCAGGTCGTCCGTGCGCACCCCCAGCTTGCGGGCGTAGCCGACGTCCAGCGCGTGCTCGGCGTCGACGAACGCGCAGATGCCGCCCATCTTCTGGGCTTCGCCGACGGCGTGCAGGGCCAGCGTCGTCTTCCCCGACGACTCCGGACCGTACACCTCGATGATGCGGCCGCGCGGCAGCCCGCCAACGCCCAGCGCGATGTCGAGGCCCAGCGAGCCGGTCGGGACCACCTTCACCTCGGGGGGCGCGAGCCCTTCGCCGAGCCGCATGATGCTCCCCTTGCCGAACTGCTTTTCGATCGTCGTCACGGCCAGGTCGATCGCCTTGTCACGCGCCGGATCGCGCTCGCGCACGGCGGCCGCGGCCGGCTTCACGTCGATGGGCTTCGTTTCGGACTTGAGGTCGGTCTTGTCGGTCGCCGTCGTCGGGGTCGTCGCCATGTGCTCTCTCCTGGTCAGTTGGAAGCCAAAG
The DNA here is from genome assembly GCA_964546845.1 of uncultured Myxococcales bacterium. GTDB lineage: Bacteria > Myxococcota_A > Polyangia > Fen-1088 > Fen-1088 > JADGRB01. The sequence goes on from CAZJMY010000032.1 coordinate 3,380, forward strand.
CGGCGCGATGCCGCAAAACGTAGGTCGAGCCGGCGTGGTCCGGACCACCGCCCAGCTGGCTTTCGTAAACGTGAAGCGCGCCGACGGTCGCGACGCCGAACGCGCGTTCGCCGAACCGGGCCAGCGCCGGGCCGGCCTGGACCGCCACCTTCGCCCGGCCGACGGTGACGTGACCGCGAAACGGCCTGGTCTCGCGCTCCCCCACGCCGGCCGCGCCGGCCACCGTTTCGACCAGCGCCGCCGCCTTTTGCAGGCCGCCCGACGGGTCGTCGACGCCCGCCCAGATGACGTTCGCCCGGCGCGCGGACGGAAAAGCGCCCATCCCGCGCACGGCGACGTCGAACGCGGGCAGCGTCGCGAGCGCCACCTGCAAGTCGGCGCCGAAAGCCGCCAGTCTGGCCGGATCGACGTCACCCAAGAACTTCACCGTCACGTGCAGGTTCTCGACCTTCCGCGACCAGCGAACCCCGGGCAGCGCGGGCGCGAGCGTGACGGCGACATCGAACACCGCCTGCTGGACGTCCGCCGGCAGCGGCACCGCGACGAAGCTGCGGACCGCCTTTTCGCGAACCGCGGGGGTCATCGCTTGCGCGTGTCGAAGTAGCGCCGCGCCAGGTCCAGCGCGTAGTACGCCGCTGCCGTCCGGACCCGCTCCCGCGTGCCGGCAAACAGCTTCGTCGACGTCCGGGTGGTGCCCGGCCCACAGATCGCGAAGCAGACCGTCCCCACCGGCTTGTCCGGCGCTCCGCCTTCCGGCCCGGCCACGCCCGTGATGGCGACGGCCACCGAGGATCCGCAGACCCGCTTGGCCCCTTCGGCCATCTCGCGCGCCGCGGGCTCGCTGACCGCGCCGAAGTCGGCGATCGTCTCGGGTTTGACACCGAGGACGCTGGTCTTCACGTCGTTCGAATAGGCGACGATGCTTCCGCGGAAGAAGTTGCTGGCGCCGGCCTCGGTCGTGACCAGCTCACCCGCCAGCCCGCCGGTGCAGGACTCGGCGAAGGCCAGCGTCGCCTCTTGCGCGCGCAGTGCCTTCGACACCGCGCCCACGAACGTCTCGCCGTCGACGCCGTAGATGCCGGGGCCGATCCGCTTGCGAATCTCGGAGTCGACCTTGTCGACGATCGCCTTGGCCGCCGCCTCGTCCGGTTGGCGGACGACCAGCTTGACGTGGTTGACCGGCGCCGAGGTCCGGAAGTGCAACGTGGCGCCGTCGATGCCGTTCAGGATCCCCGCCAGGCGGTGGTCGATGTGCGACTCACCCATGCCGTAGAGATGCCAGGTCCGCACCGCGGGCGGCGGCCCGCCGATCTCAGCGAGCCGCTTGTTGAGGCGCGGCAGCACCTCGTCGGTGAAGATCTTTTCCATCTCCCGCGGGACGCCGGGCAGGAAGAACGCGTCGGCGCCGCCCAAGAGCAGCGTGAACCCGGGCGCGATGCCGGCGGCGTTCGGCAGCGCCTCGGCCCCGTTCGGCACCCGCACCTGGCGCAGGTTGTTGGGCGTCATCTCGAACCCGTGGGTGGCGAACCGCTTCTTCATCGCCTCCAGCGAGGGTTCGTCGGCGTGGGTCCCGGTGGCCAGCAGCTCGGCGACGGCGTCGACCGTCCGGTCGTCCTCGGTCGGGCCCAGCCCACCCGTCGAAATGATGAGGTCCATCTCGGCCCGCAGGCGGACCAGGGCGGCCCGAATGGACTGCGGGTCGTCCGAAACGACGACCTGCTCGACGACCTCGTACCCGAGCTCGAACAGCCGTTCGGCGATGAAGGCGGCGTTGGTGTTGCTGATCTCGCCGCGCAAGACCTCGTCCCCGATGGCGAGCAGCGCCGCGCGCTGCGGAATACGCCTGGAACTAGACATTTGAGCAGGTACCCTATCCGCCGGTGATCGGGATGTCAACGATTTGTCGACCGCCTTTGGCGGCCGATTTTCTGGGCGGACCGCAGTGCAAGTTGGCCGACGGTTCGGCGGACAATTGACGCCCCGGGACGGCGCCGGTACGCTCGATCGAACCGATGCGCATTCGCTATGCGGCGAAGACGGATGTCGGCCTCAAGCGCAACCACAACGAGGATTACTTCTCGTTGATCGAGGACGAACAGCTGTTCCTGGTGGCCGACGGGATGGGCGGACACGCCTCGGGCGAGGTCGC
>CAZJMY010000033.1:0-2070 GCA_964546845.1 uncultured Myxococcales bacterium
CAGGCCCGCGACGTCGTCGCCAAGCGCGCCCAGTACCTTCAGAGCTTCGTCGCCTGCGAGCAGAAACGCACCACGCCACCTTCGGCGGGCGCCGCCGACCTGAGCTGCCCCTGATTCAGCTGCGCAGCGGGTTCCGCACCGACAGCGGCGCCATCCGACTGAAGTCGCGGTCGGCGGACAGCAACTCACGGACGCCATGGGCAAGCGCAAGGGCGGCGATTCGCGCGTCGTGAACCTTGCTTCCCCGAATGTCGCCTGACCGGACCAGTTGAGCGAACGCGGGCCAGTAGCCCTCGTCCTCGCCGATCAGCTTCAGCGACGGGGAGTCGCGCCAGTGATCCACCTGCGCAAGCGCGGCGGCGATCGGCGTCGGGTGCTTGAAAATTCTCGGGCTGGTGGTGATGGCGAGGAACTCGTGCACGCACGGCCAGGGAATGGCCCAGCTCCCATCGCCTTCGGCCAATTCCCGAACGCACACCTTGGCCGCTTCGTGAAAAGGCGATTCGCGCCGGTGCGCGTAAACCAGGATGTTCGTGTCCACCGCGATCATCCGCCCCGCCCCTCGTAACTCAGGTCCCGGATGCGATCCCAGTCCGTCTCGTCCAGACCGTCGACGAGGCCGCCGTGTCCCCAGGAACCGTCGCGCAGCCGAAACCGCGGTTTGCGGCCAGCCTCTCGCAAGGCCCTCTCCAGAGCCTCGATCGTCACGTCCCGCAAGGTTCTGCCGGTCGCGGCTGCGAGGCGGCGGACGCGCGTGTAGAGCCCGTCAGGCAGATCGATCGTCGTCCGCATGCATGAGAGCATATCGCGGAATATGCCTTTATGCCTGCGACCGTCGGGCGTTCAGGCGAGCTCGGCGGTCATCTCGACCATCGTGCGGCGGAACCCGAGGGACTCGAAGAAGGCGTGTGCCTTCGGGTTCTTCCAGGCCGACAGCAGCACGACCCGCGGGGCGCCCCGGTCACGCAGCTCGGCGAACATCGCCTTCACCAGCGCGCGCCCGACGCCGTGCCGGCGGGCGGCGGCGTCGACGTAGAGGTCGTTCAGCTTGCCGCAGGCGTCGAGCAGATCGTTCCAGTCGCGCCCCTCCAGGGTGCCGTAGGCGTAGCCGGTGATGCGGCCGGCGTCCTCGGCGACCAGGATGACGGCCGCCTTGCGCTTGATCTCGCGCGAGAAGAACCACTGGTACCCGTCCTCGACCGGCTCGACCAGCAGGAAGCGGGCGGGGTCGTACCGGTGGTGCTCGCGGACCAGTTCCGCGGCCAGCTTGGACACGGCCGGCAGATCGGCGGCGCGCGCGCGGCGGATGGTCATCAGTCCTCGGGGTTCGCGACTTCGACCCGGTTGCGCCCGGCGTCCTTGGCCGCGTACATGGCCGAGTCCGCGAGACGCAGGAACGTGCTCTCGCGGTGGCGGTGCGACCCGCCCGGCGCCAGGTGGTCGCGGTAGGACGCGACGCCGATCGAGGCCGTGATCCGGGGCGGCGGCTGGGGCAGGGGCGTCCGGCGCAGCTCGGGCTGGACGTCGAAGAACACGGCGCCCGCGATGGCCTTGCGCAAGGTATCGGCCGTCTGCCGCGCGCGCGCCAGGTCGGCGCCCGGCAAGATGACGACGAACTCGTCGCCGCCGTAGCGCGCCACCAGTGCCGCGGGCGGCACGTGCTCGGCCAGCAGGCGTCCCACCCGTTGCAGCGTCCAGCTGCCCGCCAGGTGCCCGAACTGGTCGTTGACCGACTTGAAGTGGTCGAGGTCGATGAACAGCATCGACAGCTCGGTCCCCTCGCGATCGGCGCGCGCGATCTCCTCGCTGAGGCGCGTGTGGAAGTAGCGGCTGTTCGCCAGCCCCGTCAGGTCGTCGATCCGCGCCTGGGCCCGCGCGCGGATGGCGTCCAGCGCGTTCTGGATCGACGACGAAATGTAGGCCGCGAAAATGCGGAGCAGCTCCTTGTCGCGCGGCGTGTACGGCGTGCCCGACCGCCGGTTCGCCAGCTGCAGGATGCCGCAGATCGACTCGCCCACGACGATCGGCACCGCCACCAGCGAGCGGATGACGCCGATCTCCGCCGTCAGG
>CAZJMY010000034.1:0-4671 GCA_964546845.1 uncultured Myxococcales bacterium
ACGTGCTCCTGAATGCCACCGAGCGTGGGGTAGTAGTACTCGGTAACGATCCCGATCTTCATGGGTGGCGCATCCCTTCGTTAGACAACGAACGTAGGTGCGAAGCCCATGCCGTCGAGGCCAGCCCTTGGCTGACCGGACATATCGTGTCGGGACCTGTCGGACTTTCGACGGGGTGCCCGACTTCCGACGGATCGTGACGACCTTGCGACGATCCGCGATCTGCGGGTTTTGGCAATTGCCGGCGGCTTGCGGAAATTCCTGACTTGCCCGCGGTGTCGGGCTCCTCAGATTGCTGACTGGCCTCGGCGTTGCACTCGGATGACTGGCAGGCGGGCAGGTTAATGAACAACGACGGCCAGAAGAATTCATTTCAGCGGGTGCGCATCGTCCTGGACATCGCGCGCGTCAATGCGCGCGCCTACGCGGCGGTGGTCAAGACAGTGTTTCGGGAACGTCTGTGGCGCGTCCCTGCGCCGCGCGGCTCCCGCGCCGAAGGGAGCACCCTGTGACTCGGGCTGCGGCGGCCGCGCGCGACCTGCCATACCTGATCGGGTTCATCGCCTTCTTCACGATCCCGTTCATCGTGCATTGCTTCCGCGTCTGGCGCGGCGCCGTGCGCTTGCCGCCAAGCCGCTCGAAGGGCGCCGGCGGGCGGCTCTTCGGGCCGCTGTTCATCAGCTACTACTACTGGTTGATGCGGCCCGTGTTCCAGGTGCTCGGGCGCACCCGCATCACCCCCGACCAGGTGACGATGCTGACCCTGGTGGGCGCCGCGGGCGCCGCCGTCGCGATCGCGACCGGCCACTTCGCGCTGGCTTCCGCGCTGGTGATCGGGGGCGGGACGCTGGACATCATCGACGGACAGCTCGCGCGAACCAAGAACATGACCAGCACCGCTGGCGCGTTCCTCGACTCCACGATCGATCGGGTCTGCGACGGCCTCGTGTTCGGCGGTTGCGTCGTCTACTACGCGGGCACGCCCATCATGTTCGTGGCGCTGGCCGTCCTGGTCCTGTCGTTCACGGTCAGCTACGCCCGCACGCGCGGCGAGATGTTCGGCGTCACCGGCAGCGAGGGGCTGATGCAGCGGGCGGACCGCCTGGCGGTTCTGGGCATTGCGCTGGCCTTTTCGTCCTTCTTCGGCCACCGCGCCGAGGGGCTGGTTCCGCACCCGTTTTACGCGGTGACGGCCGGCGCGCTGTGCCTCATGGCGGTGTTGAACGCGATCACCGCCTGCCGCCGCATCGTCTGGACCGTCCGGCAGCTGCGGCGCCGTGCCGCGGCTCCGGTGCTGCGGGCCCGGGGATGAGGGCGGCCACGCGCAGCGCCGTCTCGCTGGCGGCGCGTATCGCCGTCGTGGCGGCGGCGTTCTGGTTCGTCCTGCGGGGCGTGAACGGCGCGGTCGTCGGGGCGACCCTGCGGCACGCGCGCCCCGGACCGCTGGTCGCCGTCGTGGCGCTGAACGCGCTGGTGATGGGCGTCCGCGCCGTGCGCCTGCGCCTGCTCTTGCGCGGGGCGGCCGGTCTGCTGGCGTGCTGGCTGGCGAAGCTGACGGCCTCCGCCATGAACAACGTCATCCCGTTGCGCGGGGGCGACATGGCCCGCCTCTGGATGTTGCAGCGCCACGCCGGCATCTCGAAGACGGGCGCTGCCGCGGTCGCCGTCGTCGAGGGGCTGTTCGACATGGCGACGCTGGGCGGGCTGGCGCTGATCGCCGCCGCCGGCCTGCGCACCCAGCACTGGGCCGTCGGCGCGGCGGCCGTGTTGGGCCCGGGCGCCGCGCTGCTGATCGGGCTCTCCCGCCGGTTGGGCCGGCGTCCGAGCGCCAGCGTCCAGGACGCGGGGCGGTGGCGGCGCGCCTTCATCCGGCTCGCCGCCCGCGTAGAGCCCGGCGTCCGCGCGCTCCGGCAGCCGGGAATGATCAGCCGCGTGGCCGCGACGTCGCTGCTGTCGTGGTTGGTGGAGCTCTGCATGGTCGTCGTGTGCGCCCGCGCGGTGCACCTGCCGATCGGCCCGCGGCTGGCGGCGGTGGTGCTGCTGGCGATCAACGTCGCGATGGCCGTGCCGTCGTCACCGGCCGGCGCGGGCGCGTTCGAGGGGGCCGTGGTCGTGGTGCTGACCCTGGCGGGCATCGACAAGTCCTCGGCGCTCGCGTTCGCCGTGCTCTATCACCTGGTTCAGGTCGTGCCGGTCACCGTCGCCGGCACGCTGGTCGTCTGGCGCGCCGGCCTGACGCTGGACCGCCTGCCAGCCGACCGGCCCGATGGATCCGATCGCGACCGCGGGGGAGGCCGCGATCAGCCGGTGACCAGCGCGATGGCCAGGCCGTCCCAGCCCTTGAGGCCCACGGTTTGAATGGCCGTGGCGTCGACGCGCGGCTCGTCGTGGAGCCGGTCGAACAGCTTGCGGGTGCCGACGATCGCCGGATCGCTGCTGCGCGCGTCCGTGATCGCGCCGTGGCGGACGACGTTGTCGACCAGGATCAAGCTGCCCGGGCGCGACAGCCCGAGCGCAGCGTCGAAGTAGGCGGCGTTGTTTTGCTTGTCGGCGTCGATGAAGGTCAGGTCGAACGGCGGCTGCTTCTCGGCCGCCAGCCGCGCGAGCGTGTCCAGCGCCGGACCGATGCGGATCTCCACCCTGTCGCGCAGGCCGGCGCGGGCCAGGTTCTTATCGGCGACCTGCGCGTGCTTGGGGTCGACCTCCAGGGTCACCAGGCGCCCGTCGGGGGGCAGGGCGCGGCCCAGCCAGATCGCGCTGTAGCCCCCCAGCGTTCCGACCTCGAGGATGCGGCGCGCGCCGCGCAGCCGCGCCAGCAGGTTCAGCAGCTTGCCCTGGTTGGGCGCGACCGCGATGGGCGGCAGCCCGGCCGCGGCGCTGTCGGCCAGCGCGGCCTGCAGCGCGGGATCGCGCTCGACCAGGCGGTCGTTCAGGTACTCGTCGACGGAGGTCCAGGCATGCTCGGTCATGGTCGGGGCAACTATACCCGGCGCGTCAAGACCTTGCCGCCAAGTCGTCTCTTCCGTCGGTGACAGGCGGACGGCTTACGCGATTGTGACCAAGTCATGACTTGTCCTGACACGGGGACTGTCACCTTGGAAACATGCATCTCGTTCCCGCTCCCGCCGCGACGATCCCGTCGCCGCCGTCCATCGAACCCGCCTCCAGACCTTCGAGATTCGCCAGGCTCGCCGGGTACGTGCGCGTCACGTCCGTGGCCTTCTGGGGCGTTCACGTCGCCGCCGTCGTCGGTGTGATCCTGGGTGGGTGGTCGTGGTCGGGCGTCGCGCTGGCGCTGATCTCCTATTACGTCCGCATGATCGTGGTGACCGCCGGGTACCACCGCTACTTCGCCCACCGCGCCTTCAAGACCTCGCGCGCCTTCCAGTTCGTGCTGGCGATGCTCGCCCAGACCGCCGCCCAGAAGGGCGTGCTCTGGTGGGCCAGCCACCACCGCTGGCACCACAAGTACTCGGACACGCCGAAGGACATCCACTCGGCGAAGCTGCAGGGCTTCTGGCACTCGCACATCGGCTGGGTGATGGCACCCGAGTGGGACGACACGGACCAGAGCCTCGTCGGCGATCTCGCCAAATTCCCGGAGCTCCGGTTCATGGACCGATCGGGCTGGAACATCCTCCCCACGGCGTTGCTCGCGCTGGCCTTCCTGCTGATCGGCGGCGGGCACGCGCTGGTGTGGGGCTACTTCATCCCGACCGTCCTCCTGTGGCACGGCTCCTTCGCCATCAACTCGCTGGCGCACCTCGTCGGCAAGCGTCGCTACGAGACGACCGACGACTCGCGCAACAGCTTCATCCTGGCGCTGCTGACGACTGGCGAAGGCTGGCACAACAACCACCACCACTACCAGAGCTCGGCCAATCAGGGGTTCCGGTGGTGGGAGGTCGACGTGACCTACTACGTGCTGCGCCTGCTGGCGGCCGTCGGGCTGGTGTGGGACCTGCGTCGCCCGCCGCGCCACGTGCTGGAAGGCGACGGCTCGGCCGACGCCGGCACCCGCGCCGCCGCTTAGTCGCCGCACATCTGGCAAAATAGCGGGGTGAAGGTTCACGCCCCCACCAGCGTCGTCCTGTACCGCGCCCGACTCATATTCGTCCTCACGGCGCTCATCCCGACCGTGCTGATCACGGTCCTCGGCGTGCTGTTCGTCGCCATGGGCGGCTCGAAGTCGATGGCGGTCGTGGGCGGGATCCTGATGCTGGCGTTCTGCGCCACCGCGCTGGCGGGGTGGGCGCTGGGCACGATCTTCGTCACCCGGGGCGCCAGCCTGGCGGCGCTGCAGAACGAGTTCCTGTCGTCGGTCTCGCACGAGCTGCGGACGCCGCTGACGTCGATTCGCCTCTTCATCGACACGCTTCGCGAGGGCCGGGTCGCCGACCCGGTCGCCGAGCAGCGCTGCTTCTCGATCATCAACCAGGAGTTGGTGCGGCTGGACGGGCTGGTGGGCCGCCTGATCGAGCTGTCCAAGATCGAATCGCGGCGCGACGTGTTCGAGCGCCGCCCCGTGACCGTCTCCGACATCGTCGAGGACGCGCTGGCCACGCTGAAGACGGTGGATCTGACGACCGACATCGACGTCGACGTGAAGGTCGACCGCAGCCTGGTCGTGCGCGGCGACCGGGCGGCGCTGGTGCAGGCGGTCGGCAACCT
>CAZJMY010000035.1:0-26279 GCA_964546845.1 uncultured Myxococcales bacterium
GTCACCAGCAGCAGCGTCACGCTGATGACCGCCAGCACCGCCGACACGCCCAGGCCGCCGAACGCCGTGGCCTCGGCTTTGAGGTCGTGCTTCAGCTCGGCCTTCGCGAGCTCGATCTGCTTGTGCACCAGGATTTCCGCCTGGGCCCCGATTTGCTTGACCAGCTCGCCCGTCCCCATCTGGGTGGGTGAGCCGACTGGATTGTGTTCGTTCATGATGACCCCCTCACTGGCCTCCTGATCCATCAACTGTCGTTCGCCGTGAATCGCGCGACCGACCTGCAAAATCTGGCGATACAGCACCTGCCAGTCGTCGAACTCGACTTCCAGCTTGCCCAGCTCGCGCGTGACGTCGTCCAGGACCCGCGCCAGCCGCTGGCTCTCGGCGGCGGTCTTCGCGCCCTGGTCGTAGCGGTACCAGATCTCGCGCAGCCGCCGCTCCAGCGCCTGCGCCTGCGCCGCGCTGGTCTGGATGCCGTCGGTGTGCACGACGGTCTCGGCGATGAGGCCGTGCGCCCAGGTGAGCTGGCGCGGCTTGCCGCGCAGCATGACCCCGCTGGGATACATCGACATCTCGAGCTCCGGCGTGACGAAGTACTCGAGCTTGGCGGGGACGTACCCGCGGAAGGCGTCCCCGCCGAACCAGAGCAGGATGCGCGTCGGCGCCGCCACCCACCACCCGGGCGTGCCGCGGTGGAAATCGAAGGCGTGGCGGTTCAGCACCTCGCAGATCTTGCGAGCGACGTCGTGGTAGCCGGCGGCCTCCGTGATCAGCGGAACGTTCGACGTCTTGTGCCCGCGCACGATGGCCGCCAGGCGCATCAGCGGGACCGAGACGAACATGATCAGGAACGCGGCGGCGAGCCCGATGGTGATCGGGAACCCGCGCAAGATCCGCTTGGCGACGGATTCGTGCTTGGCGGGAGGCGGAGCCTTGGCCGCCACCGCCAGGCCGACGGCCACGGGGACGATGACCGCCAGTCCGGTCCACACCAGCCGCACGATCCAGGACGGGACCCAGTGAGGCAGCGGCACGAACGCCAGCATCAGGGCCGCGATCTTGGGGATGATGATCCCCACCAGCAGGATCGGCCACGCGACCGCGCCGCCCACGATGATCGACAGGAACGTCTGTTCCTTGGCGCTGGTCTGGCCGAACAACGCGCGCACGGCCCAGCCGAAGATTGCGTTCAAGATCTTGCCGGCCGACTTGCTGATTGCGGCCAGAAGCGCCTGGATGACAGCCATGACCCAAAATTAGGCCTGGTTTTCTGCTTGGGTAGCTACCCAGCCGCGTCTGCCGCCGAGTTCACGCAGCGTGGCGGTGACCGCGGGCCTTGCCGCGCTTGCGCGCCGGCGCTGGCTTGTGCGCCGGCGCGGCCTTGCTCGCCGGCTGAGCGCCGCGGCGCCCCTGCGCCAGGCTGGCGCGCAGGCGCTCCATGAGGTCGGTGATCTCACCCGCCGGCGTCGGCGGCGCCAGCTCACCCAGCCGCGGCGCGGCGCCCTTGCGGGTCTTGGTCTTGATGATCGCCAGCAGGTTCTCGGTGTACTTGTCGTGGTACTGCTCCGGCTTCCAGGTGTCGGCGAACCCCTCGACCAGCTTGGCGGCCAGCTCCATCTCGTGCGCGTTCAGCGACTTCGCGGGCGGCAGATCCAGCTCGCGGGTGGCGACGACCTCGTGCGCGAACCGCAACGTCGTGAACACCAGCGCGTCGTCGATGGGCGTCACCGCCGCCAGGTGCTGCGATTGCCGCAACACGACCTGCGCGACGGCCACCTTGCCCGACTTGCGCATCGTCTCGCGCAGCAGCGCGTAGGCGCGCTCGCCCCCCTTGGCCGGCACCAGGTAATAAGGCGTCTCGAAGTAGCGCGCGTCGATCTCGCCCGCGTCGACGAAGGCCAGGATGTCGATCGTCTCCGACCGGTTCAGCGCCGCCTGCTTGAAGTCGTCGGGCGTCAACACCGCCATCTCGCCCTTCTTGACCTCGTACCCCTTCACGATCTCGGACCAGGGGACGGGCTTCTTCTCGCGCTCGCAGATCCGCTCGTACCGGATGGGCGAGTCGTCCTTGGCGTGCAGCATGTGGAAGTGCGGCCGCTCGTCGCGCGACGCGCTCTGCAGCTTGACCGGAATGTTCACCAGCCCGAAGGACATCACCCCGCTCCACAGAGCCCGCGCCATGTCAGAAACCTAAGGCGCAGGTCGAGCCGGTCCAGGCGCGCTGCTTGCTTGGCGGGCTGCTTGCTTGCCGTAGGCGCGACTTTAAATCTCAGATGTGCGGCGCGCAGGGCGGGCGCGGATCGGGACCAGCGGGTGGAACTACCCGCGCTGGCGGGGCGACTTCTACCCCAAGGGGCTGGTCCACCGCCTCGAGCTGGCCTACATGGCCCAGCGGCTGCCCACCGTCGAGGTGAACGGCACCTTCTACGGGCTGACCCGCCCCAGCGCGTGCGCGGCCTGGCGCGCCGCCGTGCCCGAGGACTTCGTGTTCGCCATCAAGGGGAGCCGCTTCATCACCCACATGCTGAAGCTGCGGAAGTACGAGACGCCGCTGGCGAACTTCTTCGCGTCCGGTCTGCTGCGGCTGGGCAGCGCGCTGGGCCCCATCCTGTGGCAGCTGCCACCGCAGCTGCCGTTCGATGAGGCGCGCGCGCGGGCTTTCTTCGGCGCGGTGCCGCGCGACCTGGCCGCCGCCGAGCGGTGGGCGCGCCGCCACGACGCGCGAACAACGGGACGCGCCGCCCTGCGCGCCGCCGGCGGGGCGACGGGGGCGATCCGCCACGCCGTCGAGATCCGTCACGCTTCGTGGCTGACGGACCGCGCGCTGGAGACCCTGCGCGAGCTGGACGTGGCGCTGGTCGCCGCGGACACGGCCGGCAAGTACCCGCTCTCCTACGAGCGCACCGCCGATTTCGCGTACGTGCGACTGCACGGGTCGGCCACGCTGTACGCCAGCCGGTACACCGACGCCGAGGTCGCCGCCTGGGCGCGGCGCATCCACGCCTGGACGTCGACCGGGAGCGACGTTTACGTCTACTTCGACAACGACGCCCAGGGGCACGCGCCTCACGACGCCGTTCGCTTGCAGGCGGCGGTCGACGCGCTGGCGCCGGCCGCGGCCCGGGGCGACGCGGGCGTCAGTGCTTCGGCGCCACCGTGAGATCGTTCTCGACGCGCATGACACCGTCGGCAGAGCGCGCGGCGTCCAGCACGTTCTGGCGTGCCTGCTCGTTCGGCACCGACCCCGTCAGCGTGACGACGCCGTTGTTGGTCGTGACCGACACGTCCGTGAACGACGACATCTGATTCTCCGCCAGCTTTCCTTTGATCTTGGCGGTGATGGCGCTGTCCGAGAACGTCTGCTTGATGCCGGCGCTGCCGACGTCCAGCTGGTTCTGCACGCCGACGACGCCCTTGACCATCGCCAGCTGCGCCGCGTGCTGCTTCTCGGCGTCCGTGTCGACCGTCCCCTTCAGCGTCGCGATGCCGTTGTCGACGGTGACGTCGATCCGGTTGTTCTTGAGGTCGGCGTCCTTCTGCAGGCGAGCCTGGATCTGGGACGCCTGATTGAGCTCGCCCTTTCCGGAGAGCTGCTCCGCCCGAACCCCAACCGCGCCGGCGGCCGTCAGGCCGAAAGCCGCCATCGCCAACATCCCTCTCACGCGTGTCATGTGGCCTCCTTGTTTCGCCTCGGACGAAACTCAGCTGCCAATGTGTCCATTGTCGGAACTGTCGCAAGGCGGCCAAGCTCGGCCGTGGCCCATCGCTGAACTTTCGGTTTTTTCGGCCGGCCGCGCGGCGCGGGCTTAAACTGGAGCGCTCAGCGTCGCTCACGGCGCCGTTCGAGGGGAAGCTCTTGGAGATCGAGGTGACGCCGGATCCGGCGGAGGGCGAACAGGCGCCCGAGGAGACAGCGAGGGGGACGCCCGCCGAGCGGGCGCTCCGCGACACCCTTCGCGAGCTGCGCCACAAGGAGCAGACGCTGCAGCAGCGCGTGGTCGAGCTGAACCTGGCCGACGCGGCTCGCGAGCTGCGCACGCAGTGGACCGGCCGCCTGACGCGCGTGACGGCGGCGATCGCCGAGGCGGTGACGGCCGAGCAGGTGTACCAGGCGGTCGTCGACCAGACCGCCGCCGCGCTGGGCGCCACGACCGCCGGACTGTGGCTGTTCCGCGAGGCGGAGAACGTCGCGCGGCTTTGCCGCTCGGGCGGCTACGACGAAGGCAAGTCCGGGCCCGCCGCCACGCTGACGATGCACGATCCGGCGCCCGTGCCGATCGTCGACGCGATCCAGACCGGCGATCTGGTCTCGATCGCGACGCGCGCGGAGTTGCTGTCGCGATACCCGGAAGCGGCGCACATGATGGCCGGCATCCCGGCCTGCGCGATCGTCTGCCTGCCGCTGGCCACGCCCGGGCGCCGGCTGGGCGCGCTGGCTCTGACGTTCGACGAGCAGCACCAGCTGGACGACGCCGAACGCAGCTTCCTGTTGCTGGTCGGCCGGTACAGCGGGCAGGCGCTGGAACGCTTGCGGCTGCTGGAAGAAGAGCGAGACAGCCGCGCGCGCGCCGAGCTGCTTTATCGCCTGGCCGCCGCCGTCATCGGCGCCGCCGAGGTCGAGGAGATCTTCGCGGCGGCGCTGGACGCCATCCTGCCCGCGCTGAAGACCGAGCGCGCCGCCGTGCTGGTCTACGACGGCGAGGGCGTCATGCGGTTCCGCGCCTGGCGTGGCCTTTCCGACGACTACCGGCGCCAGGTCGAAGGGCACAGCCCGTGGGCGCGCGACGCGCGCGATCCGCAGCCGGTCCTGGTGCCGGACGTGCACGCGGACGCCGACCTGGCGGGATTCGTGCCGCTGTTCCAGAAGGAACGGATCGGCAGCCTGGGGTTCATCCCGCTGGTCTCGGGCGGCCGGTTGCTGGGCAAGTTCATGGTCTATTACGACCGGCCGCGCGCGCTGTCGTCGACAGAGCTGGACCTGGCGCGGGCGATCGCCAACCACGTCGCGGCCGCGGTCGCGCGCTTCCAGGCCGTCGCCGAGCTGCGGCAGACGGTTCACTTCAACGAGACGTTCACGGCCATCCTGGGGCACGACCTGCGGAACCCGCTGGCGGCCATCGTCACGTCGGCGCGATTGGCGATGGACCGCGACAGCAGCGAGAAGCTGCACAAGCCGCTGGCGCGCATCCTCAGCAGCGGCAACCGGATGTCGCGCATGATCGATCAGTTGCTGGACTTCACGCGCGTGCGGCTGGGCGGCGGCATCGCCGTCGATCCGGTGGACGTCGATCTAGCCGCGGTCGTGCGACAGGTGATGGACGAGCTGGACGAGGCGAACCCGGAGTGGTCGTTGCGGCTGGCCTGTCACGGTGACACCAGCGGGCGGTGGGACCCGGACCGCCTGTCGCAAGTGTTCTCGAACCTGGTCGCGAACGCCGTGCGCCACGGCCGGCCCGAGCACGGCGTCGGCGTCACCCTCGACGGGCGGGGCGAGCGCGCCGTGCGCGTCACCGTCCACAACATGGGCGCCATCCCGGCCGACCGGCTCCCCAAGCTGTTCGAGCCGCTGGCGGGCGGCGGTCGCGCGCCCGACAATTCGCAGGGGCTGGGGCTGGGGCTGTTCATCACGCGGGAGCTGGTCTGCGCGCACGGCGGCTCGATCGAGGTCTGCTCCGACGACGAGGCCGGGACCACGTTCACCGTGACGTTGCCGCGCGGATAGGGGGCGACATGGCGGTGGCGATGGTGCTTCGGGAGCCGGCGCTGGTCAGCGCGACGGGTGGCGGGTCGGATGCGCCGGGTCGCCCTTTGGCGCGCGAGCCGCGCGAGCCCGCGGCGCCCGGCCCCGGCATGGTGTCGATCCAGGTGCGGGCCTGTGGCGTCTGCCGGACGGATCTCCAGCTGTGCGAAGGCGACCTGGCGGCGCGCCACCTACCGATCGTCCCCGGACACCAGGCCGTCGGCCGCATCGCCGCCGTCGGCGAGGGGGTCCAGGGGTGGAAGATCGGCGACCGGGCCGGCGTGGCGTGGCTGGCCGGAACCTGCGGCGTTTGCGACAAGTGCCGCAGCGGGCGCGAGAACCTGTGCGCGCGGGCCACCTTCACGGGCTGGGACCTGGACGGCGGGTACGCGACGCATCTCACCGCGCGCGCCGACTTCGCGCTGCCGATTCCGGACGGCTTCGACGACGTGGCCGCCGCGCCGCTCCTGTGTGGTGGCGTGATCGGCTACCGGTCGCTCGCGCGCTCGGGCATCGCGCCCGGCGGCCGGCTGGGGCTTTACGGCTTCGGGGCGTCGGCGCTGATCACGATCCAGGTCGCGCGGCACTGGGGTTGCCGCGTGTTCGTCGTGACCCGCTCCCGGGCGGAGCAGGAGCGCGCGCGGCGGCTGGGCGCCGAGTGGACGGGCGGGCTCGGCGAGCGACCGCCCGAGCCGCTGGACGCCGCCATCACGTTCGCGCCGTCGGGCGACGTGGTGCGTGCGGCGCTGCAGGCCGTCGATCGGGGTGGCACCGTGGCGATCAACGCCATCCACCTGGACCGCATCCCGCAGCTGCCGTACGAGGAGCTCTGGTGGGAGCGGCGCCTGGCCAGCGTGGCGAACTTCACGCGGCAGGACGCGACCGCGCTGCTGCGCCTGGCGGCGGAGAGATCCCGATCCGCACCGAGGTCGATCGCTACCCGCTGTCCCAGGCCAACCTGGCGCTGGCCGCCCTGCGCGACGGCGCCGTGAAGGGCGCCGCGGTGCTGCTGGCTGACGACTGAGCGCCGATCGCGGCGCGTTAGATGAACAGGCGCGTCAGCAGCACCGCCAGCCCGCCCGACGCCAGGCAGCCGAACAGCGTGGCGGCGACGTACGCGGCCGCCGCGCCGTAGGCGCCCTGTTGCAGGAAGCGCAGCGCTTCGTAGTTGAACGTCGAGTAGGTCGTGAAGCCGCCCATCACACCCGTGCCCAGCACGACGCGCGCGTTTGGCGACAGCACGCGCCCTTGCGTGCCCAGGATCAGGATCACGACCAGCAGGAACGAGCCGATCGCGTTGATGGCCAGCGTTCCAAAAGGAAACCGCTCGCCCCAGCTGCGCACCGCCCACGAGCCCATCAGGTACCGCGCGCCCGTTCCGCACGCGCCCCCCAGACAGACCATCAGGAATCTCGTCATCGTCGCCGGCGCGAGCGATCGTAGGAGGGCGTCGCCGAAAAGGCAACGGGAGCGCGCTGGCGCGCCCGCGGGCCGCGTGATTTGATGCGCCGCATGTCGCGCGCACCGTCGGTCTCGCTGTCGCTCACGTGGAAAGTCTTGGCGTCGTTGATCGTGGCGGCGCCGGCCTGCACCGGCTCGCGCGCCGCCGCGCCCTCGGCGTCGAGCGCCGCCGCGCAAGCGAACCTTCTGCCCGGCGCGGGGACGCCGGCCGCCATCCCCAGCTCGATCGCGTTCGTGTCATTGGAGGGGCCGTTGTGGGTCGCCGCCCAGCACGCCGTGCTGTTCTCCGACGTCGTCGAGAACAACGCGCCGGGCGCCGCCATCTACCGCTTCGATCCGGCGGCGCGCTCGTTCGCCCGGCTCCCCTACCCCGGCGCGCCGGCGACCCCGACCAGCACGAACGGGCTGGGGCTGGACGCCTCCGGCGCGCTGCTGGCCTGCGAGCGGGTCAACGGCGCGCTGGTCCGCATCGCCGACGGGACCCGCAGCGTGCTGGCCGACCGCTGGCCGCCGGGACAGAGCGGCACCCCGCTGAACGCGCCCAACGATCTCGTCGTGCGGCGTGACGGCAACGTCTACTTCACGGATACCGACTGGGGCGTCCGCCCCGGCGGGACGCACGCCCCGACCGCCGTCTACCGCGTTCCGCCCCGCGGCCCGGTCGAGCGCGTGCTGGAGATGACCAAACCCAACGGCATCGCCCTGTCACCCGACGGCGCGACTCTGTACATCGGCAGCGACACGCAGGCCAAGGTCTGGAAGCTGCCCGTCGACCCGGCGGGCGCGACCGGCGCGCCCGCGCTGTTCGTCGACGGCCCCGCCGTGTCGGGCGGCTTCAAGGTCCCCGACGGCATCTGCGTCGACGACACCGGCAACCTCTACGTCGCCAACAACGCCGACGAGATCAAGGCCATCGTCGTCTTCGACCCCGCCGGCCGCCAGCTGGGCCGCATCCCCTTCCCGGTCTCCCCCTCGAACTGCACCTTCGGCGGCGACGACCGCCGCACCATGTACGTGACGACCCTGCACGCGCTCTACGAAGTGCAGATGCCCACCCCCGGCCTCCCCTAACCCCGTCCTAACCCCGTTAGGACGGGTTAGGGGATGGGTCAGCCGGGGCCCATGATGAAGTACTTCGTCCACTGCGCGATGTGGTTGGACGTCGTGACGTCCTGGAACGGGAGGCAGAAGGCCGTGTAGCTGGGGTCGTTGCCGCCGACGCCCGGGTTGACGCCGACCATCCAGAGCAGCATGCCGCTGGTCGATTCGTCGTGGTTCGACGTGGGCGGCGAGCGCAAGCCGTACTGGCGGGTGGACGAGAAGGTCAGCCAGATGAGGTGGTTCATCTCGTCCAGGTTCTGAACGAACGGCGCCCACTTCGGGAACGAGTTCGTCAGGTCGGTCTTGCCGTTGTCGGCGACGCCCGGCCGGTTCGCGGCGGCCAGGACGATGGGCGTCATTCCCGACAGCGACGTCAGCGTGATGGTCGCCGTCGCGTCGGTGTCGGCGTCGCAGGCCTTGTCGGGTGCCTGCCCCATCTGCCCGCCGTTCGGACAGGTCGACTCGTCGTAGACGAGCAGGTTGCCGTCCGGCGCGATGTTCGGGTAGTAGCGATTCTTGCCCGCGACGGCGGGCACCAGTACCTGCGGCTTGCCCCAGCCGTTCCCGCTGCGGCGCACGTAGGCGATGCCGCCCATCGACGGCCGCTGGTCGGTCGTGGGCGCCGTCGGATCGGCCGAGGTGAAGGCGATCGTCTCCGGCCCGGTCTCGTTCTTGGACCAGTCCGGGTGGTCGGCGCGCAGGCCGCCGAGATCGATCGTGCTCTTGACCGCGCCGGTCGACCCGTCGAAGATCATCAGGTTCGACGGCCCCTTCATCCCGGGGTTGCTGTCGCCGTAGACGCCGACGTACAGCGTGCCGTCCTTGTTCCACGATTCGAACTGGCTGCGCTGCTGCAGCGGGAACGCCTGCACCGCCTGGTTGGTCTTGATGTTCCACAGCAGGTCGCGCCCGTCGTTCTGACCGCCGGCGCTGGCGATCAGCTTGTCACCGTCGGGCGCCAGCGCGTGACAGCCGACGCAGGTCTTGCCGTCGGTGTTGGTGGGCGTCAGGTACGGCATCGCCTTCTGCGTCGCGCCCGCGAAGTCCCAGCGCATGATCGCGGTCGCGCCGCTGGTGGTCCAGTAGTAGAGCGCGCCCTGGATGTCGTCGCGCGCGAACTGGATGTGGAACGTCGACGAGGCGCCGACGGCGGTGCCGTTGTCGTCGGTCCCCTTGACGGTCAGCGCCACCCGGCCCAGGCCCGCGTTCGAACGCGCCACCGCCGACCACAGGCCGGGATCCGGCTGGTAGATGCACCCGTTGATCCCGTTCGGCGCCGCGCACCGGACGAACGTGTTGATCGACGACCCCGGCCCCGCGAAGCTGACCTGGAAGAGCGTGTTGCTGCTGCCCGGCGTGAAGTGCACCTCGATGCCCGTGATGTTGGGCGGGAACAGAACGCCGTCGTTCGGGTAGACCAGGCCCGGCGCGCGTCCCGGGTCGTTCGGCTTGCCCGAAAACCGCGTGCTCGCGTCGGGCGGCACGTTGGTCTGCCCGGGATCGGCGCCGGTGAACGAGTAATAGACCATCAACGTGGCGGTCGCGCTGACGCCGTTGGCCGCGGCGGTGATCCGCACCGAGCCGCCGTTGTTTCCCAGCGTGGTCGCCAGGCCGTTGCTGTCGATGCCGACGATGGAGTTCGGCGACGCCGACCAGCCGACCTGGCTGGTGAGATCCTCCATGTGGCCGTTGACGATGCCGGTCACGCGATACTGCTGCGACTGTGGGGGCCCGCCCGCATCCAGCGCGAGCTTGGCGTCCGGCGGGCTGATCGTCAGGGAGGTCAGACCGGGGATCGGGTGCGAGACGCTGCCCGTGCTGCGGCCGTGCAGATTCGAGGGGTTGAACGCGCAGCCGAGCGCGCACGCGGCCAGCGCCACCGCCCGAACTGGCCACAAACAAGAAGAAGAAAGTTTAATGGTCGCCATGAAGGCCGCGATTCTACGCGGCGGCGACGTCTCCCTCCAAGGGCGTCTTGGGCACGATCCACACCAAAATGAGGCTGGGGATGCTGGCCAGGACCGCGACGGTGAAGAACAGAGGATGTCCGAGGTGTTCGTTGAGGGGGCCCGACGCCCACCCGGAGAACGTGCTGGCCAGGGACACCACCGACGTCGCCATCGCGAAATGCGACGCCGAGAACGCGGGGCGGCAACGCTGCATCAGGAAAACCGTGCTGCCCGCGATGCCGAGCCCCGAGACCAGCTGTTCGGTCAGCACGATCGCGGTGATGCCGGCGATGTGGGGCTTGAAGACAGCCATCGCGATGTAGAGCGGGATCGCGAAATTCTGCGCGTAGACCAGCGGAACCAGCGCGCGCGCCAGCCCTCGCCGCGCCACGTACGCGCCGCCCAGCACGACGCCCAGGATCGACGCCGCCGTACCCAGCCCGTTGAGGATGCCGCGGTGCGCGGTGTCGACGCCCAGGTCGCGCAGCAGCGGCTTGGACATCGCGAACATCATGATGTCGCCCAGCCGGTAGGTCAGCATGAACGCCAGGACGGACGCCGCCTGTGGCTGGCCGATGAACGAGACGAAGGCTTCCAGAAATGCCGTGCCCTTGCGCGGCGGCGCGCCCGGCCGCGGCGCGTCCGTGGCGTGGCGCTCGGGCGGGTGCGGCATGACGGCGGCGTTCACGACCGCCACCACGATCATGAGGACGCCGGCGGCGCCGAACCCGATCAGCCAGCTGGTCCTGCCGGCCAGGTAGACGAGCACCGACGCGCCGACGATCATCGCCAGCCGGTACGCGCCGAGCCGCGTCCCCGAGTAGAGGGCCTGCCCGCGCCGGTCCAGCGCCTGCAAGTAGAACCCGTCGCAGGCGATGTCGTGCGTGGCGTGGACGATCGCCAGCGCGGAGACCGCGAACCAGAACGCGGTCAGGTTCCGGCTGGGGGCAATGGCGGCGACGGCCAGCATGCCGCCCCCCAGGATCAGCTGCAGCACCCAGACCCAGGTGCGGCGGCGCCCGAACAGGTCCAGGGCCGGGCTCCAGGCGAACTTGAACGTGACAGCCAGGTGCAGCAACGAGGTCGCGGCGATCTGGCTGTTCGAGACCCGGAGCGCGGTCAGGAACTCCGTCCCCATCTGGTGAAGGAAGCTCCAGGGGAGCCCTTCCCCGAAGTAGGTGGTCGAGGTCCAGAGCAGGTCGTGCCTGGACCGTTTCCGGGGCTCCTCCTCGGCGACCATCCGTTCGAACATGGTCGAGCCCCCGGCGGCACGCCGCCAGTTTTTTCCCGCGCTGGCCGCCCCCGACGAAGCCCTATAAGATGATGGGCATGGGTGCTGGCGACGCCAAAACCCTGGATGATCGCGGGGTGATCCGCGCGCTGAAGGCGCTGGCGGACCCGACCCGCTTCCGGATGGTCCAGGAGATCGCGGCGGCCGGCGAGCTCTCGTGCGGGCAAGTCGCCGAGCTGTTCGACGTATCGCAGCCCACCGTTTCACACCACCTGAACGTGCTGGTCGAAGCCGGCGTGCTCAGCGTGCGAATCGAAGGCAAGCATCGCTACACGTCGGTGAACCACGCGCTGGTGTCGAGCCTGACCCGCCTCCTCGCCGTCCGCCTGGGACCACGGCGCGAGCGGGCCGCCCGCGCGCGCGCCTGATCGCGCGACCGGCGCGTTGCCGGCTTCACCGAAAGGACACAGAAACTTCACTTCGTTGTCAGGGGACGGGGACACCCTGTCCGCTACGGTCCGCCCGCGGACTACAGCGGACCACACAACGAGGAGAAGACTGCATATGAGATCAGCCCCCTTGCGCATCAGCGCCCTGTCCATCGCGCTCTGCTGTATCGGCCGGCTGGCGGCCGGTCAGACCCCGGCAGAGCCGGCGACCGCTGTCCCCGCGCCGCCGCCCCCGGCCGACGTTCCCCCGCCGGCGGCGCCCCCGCTGCCGCCGCCTCCCACGGCGGACAAGGCCATGCCGGCGCCGCCGTCGGCGCCCACGACGCTGACGACCGTCGGGGCCACCCCGCCGCCCGCCCCGTCGACCTCGTCGCCGGTGACGACCAAGTTCGGCGCGCAGTTCTACGGGTTCGTCGAGTTCGACGGCTCGTGGGATTCGACCCAGAGCTTCAACGACCTGGTCGGGAACGCGAACATCGCGAAGGACGGCACCTACGCCGCCGGCCACGGCCGCACGATCTTCAGCGCGCGCAACTCACGCATCGGCTTCAAGCTGAAAGGCCCCGAGACTCAGACGGTGAAGACCTCCGGCATCGTCGAGGGCGACTTCCTCGGCAATCAGCCGGCCGGCTCGCCGACGCCGGTGGCGGGTGGCCCCGGCGGCGTGAGCGTGTCCGAGGGTTCGTTCTTCAGCAGTCCGGCGTTCCGCATGCGCCACTTCGCGTTGCGCGTCGAGACGCCTTACATCGACGTGCTGGCCGGGCAGTACTGGCAGCTCTTCGGGTGGCAGTCGATGTTCCACCCCAACACCGTCGAGCTCCAGGGCGTTCCCGGTCAGATCTATTCGCGGTCGCCGCAGTTCCGGGTCTCGCACGCGTTCAAGGGTGACGCCGTGACGTTCGAGGTCGCGCTGGCCGCCTCGCGCCCGCCGCAGCGGAACTCGACGATTCCCGATGGGCAGGCCGGCATCCGGTTCGCCCTCAACAACTTCAAGGCTCTGCACACGTCGGGCGGCACGGGAACGGCCGTCGACGGCGCCTCGATCGGCCTCTCGACGGTGGGCCGGTACTTCCGGGTTCCGAACTTCGCCCAGTCGCCCACCAGCACGGTCAGCATCAACGGGTACGGCTACTCGGCCGACCTGCTGTTGCCGATCATCCCCGCCAAGAGCCCGACGGACGGCAACGCGTTGACGCTGACCGCGTCGTTCGTGTACGGCCAGGCGATCGCCGACCTCTACACGGGGCTGTCGGGCGGTGCGAGCTTCGCGACGCTGCCGTCCGTGAACGGGATGGCGCAGACCTACCCGCAGGACGTCGACAACGGGCTGATCGCGTACACGCCCGACGGCGTGCTGCACGCCATCCGCTGGGAGTCGTACATCGTCGGCGCGCAGTATTACTTTCCCACGCCGAAGCGGCTGTGGCTGGCGGCGAACGCGTCCCACATGTACTCGCCCGACATCAACAAGCTCGAGACGACGATGCCGTCGAACGCCGGCAAGATGTGGAACCGCTCGTACTGGGCGGACGCCAACCTGTTCGTCGACCTGAACCCGGCCGTCCGGTTCGGCCTCGAGTACGCCTACTTCTGGCAGAAGTACCTGGACCTGACCAAGGGCTCGAACACCCGCGTCCAGTTCTCCGCGTTCTACATCTTCTAGAGCAGGTTCGAATCGTTTGAAGGGCGCGCGGTGTGGGCGAGCTTCAGCCCCGCACCGCGCGACTCGTCTCTTCCCGAAGCGCGAACGCCGCACCCTGGGGATCGTCGCAGACCGTGACGCGCGCGCCGCCCGGTAACGTGACCGGGTCCAGCGCAATGCGGCCCGCGGCGCGGACGGCAGCGACGGCTGGCTCGAGTGCAGCGATGCGGAAGTGAAACAGCCAGTGCGGGTGCAGGCCGGGGCGGGCGGCGACGTCCTAAGCGCTGGCGTTGCGGCGGGTGAGGAGCTTCTTGCCGCCGACCCACCACACGCCCGCGGCCAGGCCGAGGATGGCCAGAATGAACAGCAGGCGGACCAGCGCGGTGCGGCCCATGGCCCGATTCGCGGCCTCCATCTTCTGGATGCCGGCCGGTTCCATCCCCAGGCTGCGCGCGCGATCGACCAGCGCCTCGGCTTTCTGCTTGTCGTGCTCGTGAACGGCCAGCGCCCACTGGAACGAGACGGTCTTGGCGTCGTTGGGGGCGTTCCGCGCCAGACGCTCGGTGCAGAGATTCATGGTCTGCCAGTCCTGAAACCGAAGGGCGGCGTCGCAGCGGATCACGTCTGTCAGCGAGCCGAGCTGCGCTTCCTTCTCGATGTGGTCGACGGCGGCGTACGCTTCCTTCTGGAGGTCGGGCGCGAGGTTGCCGGGCTTCGACAGGATCACGTCGATGAGGTGGCGGAAATCCCCCACGGTGGTCCCTTCGATCACGGTCGCCGTGCGGCAGGCGACGATGGCGCCGTCGATGTCCCCCGACTCCTGCAGGACCTCACACAGCTTGCGCGGGCCATAGGGGCTGTTGGGCGCCGCCTTGGTGATCGCGCGGTAGTAGCGAATTTGAGCCGGGATGTCGTGGTTTTTCTTGGCGCGTTCGACCTTGGCGGCCAGGTCCTGCAGGAAATAGCCGAACTGCAGCGGCTTTTCATTCTGCTGCGCGACGGGCGGGATGCTGGCCTCGGGATTCGTGTCGTCGATCGGGAAGATGCTGATCTGATCGTTCTCCATCTCCGGGTGGCCGTTCTTCTCGACCAGCGCGCCACGCGCGGCGCCGGCCGTCGCGGTGACGGCCGCCAGCACGAAGAACGCGGTGGCCGTCTTGCCCGTCACCAGCGGCCGCGCCCGCCGGCGAGAACGAAGCAGGAAGAAGTGGGCGGCCGTCGCCAGCGGAACCAGGATCAGCAGCAAGCGAAGCACCCAGGTCCAGAAATGAGCGTGCGGGGTTGCTGTGGCGAGCATTTGCTTTGTCTCCGGTGCGTTTGGGGCGATTCGTTGCAAATCGGCGAGGCATCCCTCGAGCACGTCGGCCAAACCAAGCCGTCGGCCGATCTCGCAACGCGCGAGGTAGCCCCAGGGCTCGGCGCCGCCCCGGTGGACCGCCGCGTCGGCGGCGAACGCCATCAACACGGTCGTGTCCAGCGACGGAGCCGCCGGCTCGTGCATCACGGACGCCACCTCGCGATACATGTCTTCCGGCTTGGCGCCGAACAGAAAGGCGCGGTGGCAGGGCTCCCGGCTGGAAGCCAGCTGGCCTGCGCGCTGCATGCTGAGCGCGACGTCGCAGGCGCCCCGCATGCCGAGGACGTTTTCCGGCACCAGCTTGCGCACGCGCGCAAACAGGCGCGCCGCTTCGTCCAGACGCCCGGCCGCGCGGGCCGCCTGCGCGTCGTGCAGAACGACGGACCAATCGTTCGTGTCGGACATCCCCTGCGCAGCCGCCCTTCGCGGCGCAACAACGCCCAGCGACGCACCAACCACGATGGCCAGTCCGAGAAACAACCGGGGAGAGCTCGTACGACGCAGACGGTCCAGCGACATGGCGGGACGCCCCTTATAGGGAGGGGCGCAACCGCCCTCTGTGACGTTTTCGCAACTGAATGTGCATAAGCCGGCAACTTCGCGCCCACTGCCAGATCCGCCGGTCATTTCCAAAAACCGGAGACTGGTCACCGGAGGAGCCCGTGTTATAGACCGCCCGAATTCATGCGCTCCGACGGCCCCGGCAGGCATACCGAAACGAAGGCCTGGTCGGCCCGGTCGATTGCGCTCGCCGCGACGGCGCTGGCGATCGCGGTCTCGGTCGCCTCGTGTGATTCGGACAGCAACCAGATCGGCCCGCCCGTTGGCGGTGGCCCGGCCGTCGTTCTGCGCGACGGCGGCGCGCCCGACGGCGGCGCCGCCGCCGGTGGCAAGGGCGGCAACGGAGGCCGTGGCGGCGTCGGCGGCAGCGCGGGACGTAACGCCGCGGGGGCGGGTGGCGCCGCGGGCGCGCGCGCGACCGGTGGCGCCGGCGGCACCGTCGTCAGCGGAACGGGCGGCGCCGCGAACGGCGGGGCGACGCAGGTCGATCCGTGCCGTGCGTGCGTGCAGCGCCGCTGCACGAAACCACAAAATGACGACGGCACCACGCAGGTCGCTTACGACCTGTGTTTTCTGGACCAGGCCGTCCCCGCGGCCGCGCCGAACGGAGGCTACGACTACCGCGCCGGGGTCTGCGGGGATGGCAGCCCCAACTGGGATCGCGTCACCGTGGGTGGCGACCACCCGGGCACGTCCAAGGCCGGACTCTGCAAGGCCGT
The DNA here is from genome assembly GCA_964546845.1 of uncultured Myxococcales bacterium. Classification (GTDB taxonomy): domain Bacteria; phylum Myxococcota_A; class Polyangia; order Fen-1088; family Fen-1088; genus JADGRB01. Next base: position 16,211 of record CAZJMY010000035.1, read on the forward strand.
CCTCGATTGCATCGTGCGGACCAAGTGCGCCGGTGATTTCGGCGCGGACAACTTCTTCGATTGTTACTGCGGACCTGGGAAGACGGCGGTCTGCGGTTCCGCGACGTTCGTGCCGCAGGGCCAATGCGCTGCCGAGATGGCGGCGGGCTACGAGACCACATCGAACAACGCGATCACGAACGCGTTCGCTAACGCGTGCTTCGCTTCGGGCGCCGCGTCGTACGCATACGTCGGATGTTATGAATCGTGTTGCTCGAAGGAATGCCTCGGTGTCGATCCTCCGCCGGGCTTGGATGACGGGACCTGCAACGCCCCGTCTTCCGCAGGAACGGGAGGAGCGACCGGCACCGGGGGGATGGTCGGGACAGGAGGAATTCTCGGGACCGGGGGCGCCGCCGGAAGAGGTGGAACGACGGGAACCGGCGGCGTCGCCAGCACCAGTGGGTCGGGCGGGACGGTCGCGGCCGGCGGTCGTGGCGGTTCGGCGGGCGCCGCCAGCGGGGGCGCCGGAGCTGCCGGCGCCGGGGGCGGTGCGCCGGCGCCGATGGTCTCGCATTTCGACGGCACGACGTCGCCGTGGCTCGCGTCGTACGGTGCCACCGTCAGTTACAGCACCTTCGACGCCAAAGGATCGGCGGCCTCCGGATCGCTCGATCTCGCGCTCACGAACGGAAGTGCCTCGATCAACTCCGTCGTCGCGGCGACGGAGTGCGTTTCGGCTGTCGCCAATGCGACGTACGACCTCTCCGCCCAGGTCTTTTTACCGCAGAGCATGAGCGGCAGCCTCGCCGGCATGGCGCTCTGGTTCTTTACGTCGAACGACTGCACCGGCGCGGCCGGCAGCACGTTCACGTCTTCGCAGATCGCGACCGTCGCCAGCTGGCAATCGCTGACGGCGTCGTCCACCGTTCCGGCGGGGACGCAGTCGATGAGCATCCGCCTGACGGTGACGAAGCCGGCGGGCAAGACCGACGTCGAAGCCCGCTTCGACGACGTGTCCGTGACGAAGCACTGAACTGACAGGAGAGAAGGACGATGAGTAGTCTCCGGCGTTCTTGCGGATCCTTCTTCGTCAGCGCGACCCTCCTCGGGCTCTGTTCCTGTACGGCACCCGGGGGCCCGGGCGCGGTGGGCGCCAACGAGTTCGGCCCGCCGCGCGACGGGGGGACGGCCCCCAACGCGGGAGGGGGCGACGGGGGGACCATCCCGATCCAGACGGCGTTCGTGTGCGCCCCGACGGTGTCATCGGAGCCGTTGCCTCCCCGGTCGACCCTGATCTCCGCCACCGAGATGTCGCAGGTGGCAACCATGTTCACGTCTGACCTGTTCGAGCGTTTCTCGAAGGTGTGCGGAACCTGCCACGTCCAAAGCAACCTCGGGGGCTTCACCGTGTCGCCGTCCTCGTTCCGGAACGTGGTCACGCAGGCGATCCTCGACAATTCCATTCGCCAGGACGACCCCGGGAAGTACATGCCGCCCACCGGCTCCCCGAACGGGATGGCGTTCTCCAAGCGAGCAGACACCGATCCGGTCAAACAGCTCGCCGACCTTTTGCAACAGTGGATCAGCCAGGGCAGTCCGGCTGACGCGTTCGTCCTCGCCGCGGATCCGGCAGCGGGTAATCCGGCCGCCGGCTACATGATGTCGGACGCGATCGCTGCCCAGATCACCAACATCGGGACGTGCGTTCCCGAGAAGAAGATGGTCGGTGTCGCGACGACCGACATGGATCGGCTGGACACCTACTTCGCGCAGGCAGACTCGCTGCCCGCCACGCTGGATCAAACGGATCTGTTCACGCTGGACAGTGCCGAGCTGGCCAAGAACGGGGTCATCTCGTTCGCGCCTGCATACCCGCTGTGGACGGACAACGCCGGCAAGATGCGCTTCATTCGCGTTCCGCGCGGACAGGCGATCACGTTCGACAAGGCGACTCAGAAGTTCACGATCCCGGCCAACACGCGTGTTTACAAGACGTTCTTGAAACCGATCGTCGACCTGAACGGCAACAAGGTCTTCCGCAAGATCGAGACGCGCATGATCCTTTCGCGGCCCGACACCGTACGGCCCGACGGAACCGTCCAGCAGAACGCCCTCTACGGAACCTACGTGTGGAACGACGACGAGTCTCAGGCCGTCTTGATGGCCGACCCCCTGAACAACGGCCAACCGTTCGCCGACCGCCTGAAGACCTACATCACCGACGAGCAGAAGGCGCAGCCGATCATCGACAGCAAGCCGGCCGACCTGGAAAAGGCGCTCACACGCGCGGGCCTGCTGCGCCACTACGCGCTGCCAGGCGCCGAGCGCTGCGTTCATTGCCACATGGGCAGCGCCAGCGCCAGCTTCATCCTCGGGTTCATGCCACTTCAGATCGCCCGCCGCCCGCAGGGGACGGCAGGTGTCATCGAGCCGGCGATGGGCGACGAGCTGACGCAGCTGCAACGATTCATCGACTACGGCCTGATCAAGGGGATGGCCTCGCCCGACGACGTGTTGCCGCTCGACAAGTCGCAGGGGACGCGCGCCCCGCGCAACGCCCAGGAGCTCACCGCCCAGGCCTACATGCTGGGCAATTGCTCCCACTGCCATAACCCGCGTGGGTTTCCGACCACCAAGCAGCCCGCGCTGAAGGACTTCCTCAACTTCCTTCCCAGCGCCACCGGCGGGATCTTTCAGTTCCCCCTCGATCGGACCAGCCCGATCCGCAAGCGTGGGCTCAACCGAGACGTTCCAATCGCGTACGTGACGCCCTCGCTCTACGATCTGCCCTCTGAGGGCGCGTCGTCCAAGTTCTTCTGCCCGGACAACGTTGCGGGGGGCGGCGAATGCAGCGGCAGCAAGACGCTGCCCAAGTACATCCTGGCGCCCTGGCGCAGCCTCGTGTACCGCAACGTCGACACGCCGTCCGACTATTTCGACGATTTCAGCCCGTTTCCGCACATGCCTCTCGACAGCCCCGGGTACGATTGTCGCGCTGCCGGCATCCTGGGTGACTGGATGGTCAGCATCCCGTCCAAACGTAAGTTCCCGGCGAAGCCCCAGTACGCGGACGACTTCTCGACTCCCGGACTCTCGCCAGACGACGTCGACAGCGATCCTCAGCCTTACGTCGAGGTGTTGCCGACAGACGCGGACTACGCGTCAGCGGTGGGTGCCGCAGCCGGGCGCGTCGCCACCTACCACGCGGGTCACCGGTACGGCTTCTGTCCATCCAGCTACACGGCCGACATCATCGATCCGGTCATCCAGGACGAGGTGGACCGCGGCGCGCCGGTCTCGATCGACAGTAGACCGATTCCCGATCCCGACAACCCCAACGCCCTGCTGATGAAGGCGTTCGGCGTGCCGGCGAGCCCGCACTGGGTCAACTTCGACGACACCGACCCGCCGGGCGCTTGGTTCCCGCGGCGGCCCGACTGGGAAGCGTTCCTCGACCACCCGAACATTCCCGCGGACGTCCAAGTCCTCACCGCAAACGGCAAGAGCATGGACGCGCCTATCGTGACGGACGTGCTCACACTGCTTCAAAACCTCAAGCTCGACGCCGCCACGCGGGCCGAGCTCACCAGGCCCGTACCGTTTGGGCTGTGGCAGGTCAAGCCGGGCTGTGACTTCTCGGCCGACAAGAAGGCGCAGGACTTCACAGGCGCGGATCGACCGACTTGGATGAATGTCAAGCCGCCCGGCCCGCAGGACCCCGTATACGTCCAGTCCGCCGGGGCGGCCGTGTTCACCAGCATCTGCGTCAACTGCCACGGCGAGCAGGCCGACTCCAAGGGGCTTCTGGCCGACGAGATCAGCGTCTTCACGGGTGGAGCGGCCCGGGTTGCGAACTTCCGCGACGGCCTGTTCGGGCCCGTCAGCAATCCCGGCGGCAACCGCACGAACGCCTTCTCCCCCTATCTTCAAGGCATCGGGGGCGGGGTCACCGTCGACGATCTTGCAGCCCGCTACATGGCGTTCATGGCGCTCGGGGGTACCAGTAAGTCGCTGCCCCCCGACGTGCTGATCCAGGTCGCACAAACCCCGGTCTTCGGCGTTCTCAGGACCAACACGGCTGTCGCCGGTACGCCGGACATGCTCCGCCTGGGCCTCGTGGTTTGCCAGAACATCGCGCTGGCGAGCCCGGACGTCGATCTCCATCTGAGCGACCTCGTGCAGCACGGTGCCTTCGACTGGACGAATTCGAAGTTCGGGCTGATCAACAGCAACGGCGATGCCGACTTGTGGTTGCGGCTGTGCAACTTCAATAACCGGCCGATCGTCCGCGTTTTCACGACGGACAATTGGCAGGGGGCTACCAACATCGACAACCTTCGCTTCAACTACGTCTACGAATACTGGGGCGCGGCCGAAGCCAAGTACTGGGACGGGAGCGACACGGCGACGGATTGGTACGGTCCGAACCCGGTCATGGACCACCGTGGTCAGATCCGGACGGGCCTGACCGCGGACAACTGGTTCCCCATGTGCGTCAAGAAGCCCACGGCGGCTGCCGACCTGGCGGCAGCCGACCGGCTTCTCACGGCAAATGCCGTCGGCGGTTCTGGCGGCAACGTGATCCCCTACTGCCCGGATGGGTTCGTGACGGCTGCCCACCAGCTGAAGAAGACCGGAGACACGAGTTACGACGACGGACAGAAATGGGCAGCCAGGGGCGCGATGAACGCGGCGTTGGCCGTCTTCCTTTACCTCGATGAGATCGAGCGCGATCCGAGCAAGCGGCAGCCGCTGTACAACGAGTGCGAGCTCAGAGGGAAGATGTGAAGTGATGAGCACCTCGGACGTTCGTCCACCTCTGCGCGGCGCCAGCGCGATGCGCCGCACGGCCAGCGCGCTGGGCTCGGCTATCCTGCTGGCGCTCATTTCGCTCTCGATCGTTCAGTTCGTCGTTCCCTCTCGACTGGAGACCGCCTCCGGAGGCGTCGCCGGAGCGATCGCCGGTTTCGCCAGCTGGCATCCGCTGGCCTTCGGGCTGGTCGTGTTCATGATTTTGGCCGAGGTGAGCCGCTACTGGTACCGGCGGTTCCGGGGCCCAGGCGTCCTCGGCTCCGCCGCTGCAGCCGTTCCCGTTTCGCGAAGGCTGATCGGGCAGCTGGCTTTCGCTGCCCTCGCGGCGTTCATCCTGCGCGCGTCGGTCGCGGAGACATTCAGCGTGCACGGGCCGTCCATGCTCCCGACGCTGGTCCCGAACGACACCGTTCTGGTCAACCGGATGGCGTACGGCTTCAAGATTCCGTTCTCCAGCGTGCGGCTCTGGCAGAAGCCTCCCGCGCGCGGTGACCTGGTCGTGTTCCGCGCCACCGAGATGGCCGACGGGCCGCAGATGGTCGTGAAGCGGATCATCGGCATCCCGGGCGACACGATCGCCATGCACCAGGGCGACGTGTTCGTGAACGGGTGGATGGTGCCCGCCTGCGACGCCGGCCCGTTCGTCAGCCTGCTGGCCAAGCACAACGTGGGCGGTCGCTTGACCGTCGAGTCGCTGGGCGATCGGACCTACCTGGCGGTGCGCAAGCCGCTGGACACGGATTTCCCCCAGTACCTCGTCAAGCCCGGTGAGATTTTCGTGCTCGGGGACAACCGCGGCATCAGCAGCGACTCCCACATCTGGACGGCGGCAACGGGCCGAGGCGTTCCGATCTCCGCCCTCGAGGGGAAGGTCACCCGCATCGCGGTGGGCGCCGCCGCCGACGGGCGCATGGACCTGTCACGCCTCTTCAGAAAACCCGCCGACCTGAAGGTTCGCCTGCCAGGGGTCGACATGACCGACACGACGAAGCGCATCGACAGCTGCCTGCGCGCGCGGCCGGCTGTTCTCTCGCCGCCGAGCTCTCGTGGAGGCCGGACCTAAAGACGGCGCGCGCGCCGCGCGCTTCGGAGCCGGAGCGCGCTTCGCGGCGCGGTTCGGCGGTCTGGCGATCGCGCTTCTGGCGGTCTACTACTTCCCGTACACCGACCGCACGCGGGCGGTGATCGAGGAGTATCTGGCGCTGTACGCCCGGCTGGCGGCGGCCGTCCTCCGGCTCTTCGATCCAACGATCACGGTCGCCCACCGGGTCATTCAGGGGCGGTTCTCGCTGCAGATCGTGAAGACGTGTGACGCGATGGACGTGACGATCCTTCTCGTCTCCGCCATCCTGGCCTGGCCCGGAGCCTGGAAGACGAAGCTGGCCGCCGCCCTCGCCGCCACGGCCATGATCTTCGCGACGAACGTCCTGCGGATCTGCTCGCTCTATTACGTGGGCATCTACAAGCCGTCGTCGTTCGACTTCATCCACCTCGAGCTGTGGCCGGCCGCCATCGTGTTGATCGCGGTCGGGTACTTCTGGGTTTACACGGAGCGGACCCGCACGAGGCCGGCATGAGCTGGCGCGCGGCGATTGCCGAACGCCGCAGGACCATCTGGTTCGTCGCCCGGTTCCTGGTCATCTTCGCGCTACTGCGGGCTGCCTATCCAGTGGTCGCGCCCAGCTACAAGGCCGCGTTTGGGACCGCCGCCAACGTGTTCCTGTGGGCGGCCGAGCCCGGCGGCACCGTCCAGCTGCGGTTCGAGCCCTGGGGCGTGGTCGACGGGCCGGATCGAGACCGCATGGCGGTGCTCCGGGCCCGGGACCGCGTCTTCGGTCAAGAGGCCCGCATGCGCGTCGACGTCCGCTCGTTTTCGTACCGGCCGCTGGCGACGTTCGTCGCGCTGCTGCTGGCGTTTCGCTGGCGCAGCCGTCGCCGCGCCGCCGTGGTCGGGCTCGCCGGCTTCACCGTCGTGGCGGTGCTGACCGCCACCCTGACGGCCGTCGGTGCGCTCCGCTTCGGCCTGGGCGCCGTCCTGGGCTTCGGCCGCGGCCCGCTGGTCCAGACGATCTACGAGGCGCTGACGACGCCGGCGATGCTCTACGCGCTGCCGGTCGTCGTCTTCTGGGCTCTGTTCCGGTCGACTGATCGCCCTCCCGGCGCTCCGCGGCGACCAGCCGTCGCGGACGCCGGTTGATCGCCCGACGTCAGGGGGCGGTCGCCGGGTCGCTGCAGGCGTCGTGGCCGGTGCCGCCCAGCGCGCAGCCGGGGAAAGCCACGTTGCCCGAGCCCTGTATGTTGGCCTGAGGCTGGTTGGTCGCAAACGACTGCTCCGGGTAGTCGACGCACTCGATGCCCCCACCTGCCGCGCGGTTCGCCGCCGGGACCTGAGACGCCAGAACGACGGTCGCCAGGTTGTATGCGCGACCGTCCGGGTTGCCAACCCCGCCGCCGAAGCACTTCACGCTGTTCCTGTTGATGCAACTCCTTGGGTGGGACGATTGTTCTCGTTCAGCCGGCTGGCGGAGTGCTTCCAAAAAAAAGGCACCTCCCACCAGTGGCGGGAGGTGCCTCATGCCCTTCAACTAAGAAGGGGACTGACCATACGGACGATTACGGCGCGGTCGCCACGTCGGTGCAGGCGTCGTGGCCCGTGCCGCCCAGGCCGCAGCCCGGCAGCGCGACGTTGCCAGGACCCTGAACGTTGACCGGCGGCGAAGCGGTCGACGCCGACTCTTCCGGATAGTCGAGGCACTCGATCCCGCCACCCGACGTGGTGTGCGGAACGTAGCCGTTGTCGCTGATGGCAACGGTGGTGATCGACGCGTTGTTGAAGCACTTGACCAGCTCACGCTCGCCGCTGGCCGCGTCCGCGTTCGGCGGGTTGGTCGCGAAGAGCTGCGCGTCGCCGAAGCCGAACATCGTGTGCAGGTACAGACGGCGGGCCAGGGGGTAGAACGGCGTCGTGCCCGGCGCGGCCAGCAGGTTCTGCAGGGCCAGGTCGGGGTTGGCGCCAGGCGTGAACGGCGGGGTCAGGGCGCCGCCCGGGGCGTCGACCGCCAGCGCCTTGAGCGGCTCGGCGACCGGGTTGATCGGCGTGCCGGTGCCCGGGAAGTCCTGAGCCGCTTCGCGGCCCGCGAACCCGATCGAGCAACGGTCGGCGTCGACGAGGCAGCCGATCTGCTGCGTCGCATCCGGCTGCTGGCAGATGCCGGTCTGGCCCAGGCTGGCGTTCGGCGCCGCGTTCGGAGCCGGCTTGCGCATGTGGATGCGGTAGAACGACCCGCTCATGATGCGCTTGTTGGCGTCCAGGGCGTACTGGTAGGTGGCGCCCGTCGCCTGGTTGGCGGTCGGCAGCTGCGAAGCCAGAACGACCGTGGCCAAGTTGTACGCGCGACCGTCGGGGTTCCCGACCGCGCCAAAGCACTTCGTCGAGTTGGTGGCGATGCAGCGCGGATCCGGGTTCGCCGACGAGATGACCGGCTGGTAGCACTTGCCGAGCGTCGGCGCGGTGCCGTCGGGGCAGGTGAAGCCGTTCGGGATCTGGTTGGTGCGGATGATCGCGACTAGGTCGCACGACGTCGAACAGTTCGCCGTCGGGTACGCATCGGCCAGGCCGATGTTCGGCGCGTCCGGCGGCAGGATCGGCAGCACCAGGCCCAGCGTGCCAGCGAAGTTCTTGCCGGCCTGCTGGCCGCGGCTGACGCTGTCACCCGTGGTCGAGGTCGCGGTGTTGGCGTTGCTGTTGATGCGGATCGGGTCCTCGTCCTGCATGTCGCCGCCGCTCCAGTACGTCAGCGTCGCCAGGGAGCCCGGCGCGCCTTCGTCGAGGTAGCTGGTCGTGCCATTGTTGGCGTCGTGCGAGTTGCAGAACGGCTCCGTCTTGCGCGAGCGGCCGGCGGCGGGCACCGTGCTGATGGTGCCGAGACCGCGGCCGGGCGGGTTCAGGATGCCGACGAACGCGTCGGCAGTGCCCGACACGTCGGCGCGGCGCCAGGCGTGTGTGAGGCCGGTCGAGCAGACGGTGTCGCCCGTCGAGCAGTCGGTCCGGAACAGGTTCGTCCAGGCCGAGACCAGCGCGCGGCGCTGGACGCTGCCACAGCCGTAGCTGTTGGCCGTGCTACCGCCCGTGCCGTTGTGGAGGCCGAAGTACAGCAGGTTGAGCACGTCGAACGAGCTCGACACCGTGTAGTCCGGGTTGCCGCTGACGGGGAACGACGCCTTGCCGAGGCCATTGGCCGCGCCGGTCGTCGACGAGCAGCTGACGTCCTTGTTGGTCACGATCGAGAGGCCGTCGATGCCGAGCAGAAGCGCCTCGCTGTTCGCGGCCGTGGAGACCGGCGCGCCGTTGTTGGTGGCCGTGCCCGTGGGGCAGTACTCGGTGTTCTTCATGGCGCGCGAGCCCGGAGACACGCGCTGGTTGTTTGCTTGCTGCTGGACGATGCCGACGCCCGAGCCGCCGCCGTCGTACACGATTCCACGGCTGCTGGCGCCGGGGCACAGCGAGAGGACTTCTTTAGTCACCTCGAAGAGCGTGTCGGAGCCGTTCAGATGAAGGTTGTTCCCGTTGACGTCGTTGCCTGCCGCCGCGACGGCAGCAGCTCCCGCTCCGACGAGCAGGAATAGTGAACCTGTGAGCGAAGTTCTCATGTCGAGCTCCCTTTGGACGTTTCCATTCGTTGGGCGAAAAAAGACCACGTGGGCCGATTAACCCGGCGGCCGGTGTAACAAGACCCGGGCCAACCCGAAGCGGAGCCAGGAACGCGCCTCCAGCCGTTTGATATTCCGCGGAAATCAGCGCGGCGGCTCACTTTGCGCGGCCGCCAACTCCCTCGTTCTGTGTTCGAATATCAGTGAGTCCCTCGCGTTTTCGGGGACTCGACCACGGCGCGGAACAGGGCATTCGCGGGGTGTGCGGTGGGCCAACATTCTCGTAGGAAGTGTTCGCGCCCGATGATTCGAAAACCGGGGACGAATTCCGATTTCCGGTGACCCGGACCGATTACGTCGATTGGGTGACGGACCACAACGCCGCGATCCAGGGGACTTGCGCGATTTTCGCCAGTTCTTTCGGACGGCCCGGATGTTGCTCCCCGGTGGGCGCGTGGACGCCCGAATGCGTGGGCGTATCCGTAGTTCAATCCGACATCCGCGAATTCATCGAGGAGGACAGCGTTATGATTCGATCTTCAACGGTCAGGGTCGCCGCACTGGCGGTCGCACTCAGTGGTGGCGGCATCGCCATCAACTGTTCCAAGGGGAGCAGCAACCCCGG
>CAZJMY010000036.1:0-23109 GCA_964546845.1 uncultured Myxococcales bacterium
CAAGAACGGCTGGTACATGACCGACATCACCGCCTCGACCAACGCCAAGGGCGTCGTTACGCATACGGCCACGCAGGTTCAGTTGTTCGGGCAGTGGTGTGACAATCTCCGGAAGTCGACGACGACGGACATCAAGTTCAACTTCCCCTGCGACATCATCATCGACATCAACTGAAGACGCCGACGGCCAGGTTGATGGCCGTCGCCAGGATCGCCGTGTTGTAGACGAACGACAGCAGGGCGTGCCCCAGCACGGCGCGCCGGATCTGGCGGCTGGAGATCGCCACGTCCGAGACCTGGAAGCACATCCCGATCGTGAAAGAGAGGTAGGCGAAGTCGACGTACGAGGGGCGGCCGCTGCCGGGAAACTCGAGACCGCCGATTCCCTCGTGGTCGTCGTGGTAGTAGAGGTGCGCGTAGCGCAGCGTGTACATCGTCTGGGTCAGCGCCCACGAGCTGGCGACGGCCAGCACGCAGAGCGCGACGAACACCGCCCGCTGTTGCGGCGCGTAGTGGCGGGCCTGACGCATCACGATCGCCGTGCTCAGAAGCGAGATGGCCGACGAGGCGACGACCAGCGCGTTGCTGGCGTGGCGCCCCGGGTCGTCGGCGGCAGCCCGGCGCCCGGTCTCGTCCGGCGACGCGCGCAGGACGATCGACAGCGCCAGCAGCAGCAGGGTCGCCGCGGCCACGTCCCAGGCCGCCACCGTTCGCAGGGCCGGCCCGAACCGCGCCGGGATCGCCAGCGCCGTGAACGCGCCGGCGGCGGCGGCGAGCGCGACGCGCAGCCGCGCCTGGCGGGGGTCGTGCCACGCGAAGGCCCGGGGTCGCCTGGCGGTCATCGGATCAGGATAACCCCCGGAGCGTCCCCTTGCGCTTGACCCGAGGGTGGCCATTACGCCCGGCCCCTCGAAGTCCTATGTTGGGGGACATGAGCTGGCGACTCGAGCGAGGGGCAGTGGTCGGTCCGGGCGGCACAGTGACGTTTTCGGTTTGGGCGCCGCGCGCGCCGAAAGTCAGCGTTCAGCTGCTGTCCGCCGACGGAAAACCGCGCGGCGAGCTGCCCATGGAGAAAGGGGACCGCGGCGTGTTCACGGCGCGGACCGATCTGGGGCAGGCCCCCGTGGGGAGCGACTACAAGTTCGTGCTGCCCGAGCAGGGCCCGCGCCCCGACCCGGTGTCGCGCCACCAGCCGGCCGGCGTGCACGGGCCGTCGCGCATCGTCGACCCCGGCAGCTACGGCTGGACGGATCAGCGCTGGAAGGGGCTGCCGCTCGAGGATCTGATTTTCTACGAGTTGCACGTAGGCACCTTCACGCCGTCGGGCACGTTCGCCGGCGTCGAGGAGAAGCTGACCTACCTGCGCGACCTCGGCGTGAACGCCGTCGAGCTGATGCCGGTCAACACGTTTCCGGGCGCGCGCAACTGGGGCTACGACGGGGCGGCGCTCTACGCGCCCCACGACGCCTACGGCGGTCCCGAGGCGCTGCGCCGCCTGGTCGACGCCTGCCATGCCCGTGGGCTCGGGCTGTTCCTGGACGTCGTCTACAACCACCTCGGCCCCGAGGGAAACTATCTGGGCGACTTCGGTCCGTACTTCACGGACCGTTACCGGACCCCCTGGGGCTCGGCGCTGAACTTCGACGGCGAGGACAGCGACGAGGTGCGCCGCTTCTTCATCGACAACGCCCTCCACTGGCTGACCGAGTACCACGTCGACGGGCTGCGGCTGGACGCCGTGCACGGCATCTACGACTTCGGCGCACGCCACGTCCTGCGCGAGCTGGCCGACGCCTTTCACGGCGAGGCGGCCGCGCTGGGACGCAAAGCCTGGCTGGTCGCCGAGAGCGATCTCAACGACACCCGCGTCATCCGCGCGGCCGAGGCGGGCGGCCACGGCATCGACGCGCAGTGGAGCGACGACTTCCACCACGCCGTCCACACGCTGGCGACGGGGAAAGGGCGGGGCTACTTCTCCGACTTCGGCCGGGCCGCCGACGTCGTGAAGGCCGTCACCAGCGGCTACGTCTACGACGGAACGTATTCGCCGTACCGGAAGCGGCGGCACGGCAACTCGTCGGCGGCCGAGCCCGGCATGCGGTTCGTCATCTTCAACCAGAACCACGACCAGATCGCGAACGCCTGCCAGGGCAAGCGGCTCGCGCAGCTGGTGGGCGTCGAGAAGCAGAAGGTCGCCACCGCGGTCCTGTTCTCGACCCCTGGCCTGCCGATGCTGTTTCAGGGCGAGGAGTACGCCGAGGACGCGCCCTGGGACTACTTCACGAGCCACACGGACAAGAAGCTCGCGGAGGCGGTGCGTGAAGGCCGCCACGCGGAGTACCTGCACCTGCAGGACGAGGGCGCCGACGTGTCCAGCTGGGCCGATCCGCAGGACGAAAAGACGTTCGAGCGAACCAAGCTGCGGTGGGGAACGATCGAGGAGCCGCCCCACAAGGACGTCCTGGCGTTCTATCGGTCGCTCATCGCGTTGCGCAAGCGGCTGGCGCCGCTGCGGAACGCGCGCAAGGATCTGACGCGCGCCGAGGCCGACGAGGCGACCAAGGTGGTGACTATCCGCCGCGACGATCCGAGCGGCGCGGCGGCCTTCACCGCCGCCAACTTCGGCGACCGCGGGGCCGAGGTCCGACTGCCCACCGACGGCCGCTGGCGCCTGGCCCTGGTCACGTCCGCGCAGGCGCCCGACGCCGAGCCCCTGGCCGCCGGGAGCAAGGTCTCCCTCCCCGCCGCCACCGCCCTGATCTTCGAGCGCGTCTAGCCGCAGTGCCGTTCACTTAAGCGCCAGGACGCCGGGAACGCCATCTGAATGATCCAAAGAGGTCTGATCCTGGCGTTCTGAAATCCTGGCGTTTCCTGCTATCCGAACGGCATTGCGTCTAGCCGTCGTCACGCCGCGATGCCGTTCACTCCGGCGCAGGAACGGGACCGAAATCGGGTCGGTGAAACGCCAGGACGCCGGGCGCTCTGCGCCGCGCTCGCAAAGCGGGCGAGGCGCAGATGGAACGAGCTAGCGGTTCTTCTTCAGGACGCCCCAGCCGCTGGCGGGCTCGGCGGCGGCGAGCTGGACGCGGTCGTGGTGCGGCTTCGCGCTGCTGCGGGCGGCGACCTTGTGGTGGGCCGCCTTCGTGCTGGTCCGATCCTCGGTGAAGGGATCCTTCCACTTGTTGGCCGGCTTGGCGGCGGGGGCCGCGCGGCGGCTGCCGCTGCTGGCCTTGGGGGCCTCCTTCGGCGGATCGTCGAAGTCGTCGCTGCCACGCGAGGTCGGGCGGGCGGCAGCGGCCGGCGCCGGGCGGCGGCGCGGGGCGGCGGTGAAATCGTCATCGAAGTCGGAGCTGTGACGCGTGTCGCGGGCCGCCACCGTCTTCTTGGGGCTCTCCGCGAACGGGTCGTTCCAGCTGCCGTCGGCCGCCGCGGCGTGCCGGCCGTTGGTCGCCGGCACCCGGGCCGCGACCGCCGGCGTGCGCGTGGGCGCCGGCGGCGGCGTCACGTTCCGGGCGGGCGTCGCGGCGCCCTGGACGACCCGGATGACGCCGTCATTCCGTTTCGGCGGGGTGCGCAGCACGACGGGCGTCGGCTGCGGCGTCGACTGAATCTCCGGCTTGGCCCACTCCGGCAGCTCTTTCTTCGCGTGGGTCTCGGGCATCGGCGGCGCCTTGTCGGCGGACTGCAGCAGGCTGTCGACGTCGTCCTTGCGCTTCGGCTTGGCGGCCGTCGGCTTGTCGACCGCCAGCAGGTCGTTCAACGCCTTGTCGTCGACGCTGCTGTGCTTCTTCGACCCCGGCTCGTCCTTCAGGAGCTTGTCGATGAACTTGTCGTCGCCGTGCTTGACCGGCTTCGGGGGCGGCGGCGCCTCGGCGGTCTCGACCTTCTTCGGCGCCTCGTCGGGAACGCTGGGGATCGCGACGTCGCCACCGCGCTTGGCGGTCTGCGGCTTCGGCGCGGCGGCCTCTCGCGCTGCGGCGGCGTCCGCCTTTTCCTTCTCGCGGGCCGCCTTTTCCTGGGCGGCCTTGTTGATGGCCTGCGCGCGGGCGATCTTGTCCAGCTCCGCCCGCTTGTCGTCCGGCCCCATCACGGAGTCTTCCCACTGCATTTGCTTGCTGATCGTCTTGTCGTCGGTGAGGCCGTCCGACGCCTTGGCCTTGCTGCCTTTGGCGGACTTCCCTTTCGACTCTGCTCGGACGACCGGAGACCAGGCTCCGACCAGAAAGCTGCCAGCGAGCGCGGCGCAGATGACCAACTTGGACCGCATCGAAACGACCTCCACGTGGGGGGTGGGAGACGAACCTCTATTATCGGCTGTGGTTGTTATTTGACAAGCGTCTTTTCAGCATTTCCTGCGCTGAAAGGCGACGTCTGCCGAATGAGGCGACAACGTGCGTGGATGTAGGTGCAGGCTGAAATCAGACGTGCGAGACGATGGCCGACGCCACGACTTTGACCGTCTCTCCGTCGATGTCCACCGCGATTTCCATCTCGCCCTCGGCCCGGACCCGCGCAAGGCCCAGGCGCGAAATGGAGCCGTTCTTGGCGTTGCGGCGCATCAGCGCGAAGTAGTGGGCCATCGCATCGCTCTCGGCCTTCATTTCGGCGAAGCACGCCGCCAGCTGATCGATGTGCTCGCGAACGGCGTTGTTGGTCACCACCACGCGCACCAGAGCGTCCTCCTGGTGCGCCGAGACGTCGACCTGCAGGCGCGCTTTCCCGTCGGAGGCGTACTTGGCGGCGTTCTCCAGCAACTCGTGGGCGGCCATCGCGACGCGGAAGACGGCGTCGTCGTCGTCCAGCGCCGGCGCGAGCTTCGACTCCAGCAGCCGGCGCGTCGGGGAGACGATCGCCGGGGAGATCGTGAGCGGGAGGTCGAGATGGAGCGGCGTCACGAACCGAGCCTCTTGAGTAACACCAACCGGCACCCTTGTCGATCGCACCTGGGCGGGAGAAGCGCCTAAAATCCGTGAATGAATCGGTCGATGAGCAGGTCTCGCCCGGTTTGACGATGTCCAGCCCGCCGCCCCCGAATCCGCCGCCCCCCGATTCGGGACAGGGGACGCTCGCGCGCGGGGCCGCCATCGGGCGCTACGTCGTGCTGGGGCTGGTCGGGCGCGGCGGCATGGGCGAGGTCTACGCGGCGTACGATCCCGAGCTGGATCGGAAGGTCGCCGTCAAGCTGCTGCGGGTCAAACCCGGCAACGGCGTCTCGCTGGTGGAAGGGCGCCAGCGAACGTTGCGGGAGGCGCAGGCCATCGCGCGCCTCTCGCACCCGAACGTCGTCGTGGTCTACGACGTCGGCACGTTCGCCGACCAGGTGTTCATCGCGATGGAGTTCGTCGAGGGGAACACCGTCACGTACTGGCTGCAGGCGCAGCCGCGCAGCTGGCAAGAGGTGCTGCGCGTGTTCCGGGCCGCCGGGCGCGGGCTCGCCGCCGCGCACGAAAAGGGCCTCGTTCATCGCGATTTCAAGCCCGACAACGTGATGGTCGGACGCGATGGCGAGGTGCGCGTGATGGACTTCGGGCTCGCGCGCCAGATGACGGAGCGGGCGGACGGGCCCGGGGGAGCTTCGCCGCGCCCGGCCACGCCGCTGCCCGCCCAGGGCGCGTCCCCGCCGGCGGAGCAGGCGCCCGCGGCCGTCGCCGACCCGATGCAGACCATCCTGCTCAACGGGCCGCAGAGGGGGACGCCGACGCCCCCGCTGGGGACGGACCTGCTGTCGTCGTCGGACATGTTCGAGGTGCAGCTGACCCGCACCGGCGCGATGATGGGGACCCCGGCATACATGGCGCCCGAGCAGTTCCTGGGCACGCCGACCGACGCCCGCACCGACCAGTTCAGCTTCTGCATCGCGCTTTACGAGGCCCTCTACGGCGAGCGCCCGTTCGCCGGGAACACGATGTTCGCGCTGACCACGGCGGTCGTCCAGGGGCAGGTGCGGGAGGCGCCCGCCAACTCGAAGGTGCCGCCCTGGGTGCGCAAGGTGCTGCTGCGCGGGCTGCGGCCCCAGGCGGACGATCGCTACCCGTCGATGCAGGAGCTGATCGAGGCGCTGGGGAAGAACCCCAACGCCAACCGCCGCCGCGCGCTGGTCGGGACGGTGGCGGCCGTGATCCCGCTGGGGCTGGCGTTCGGGCTGCACCATGGCCTGGCCGACCACAACTCGATCTGCAGCGCCGGCCCCACGCACCTGGTGGGGGTCTGGGAGCTGCCCGGCCAGACGCCCGGCCCGTCGGTGAGGGCGGCCGCGATCCGCAGCGCGTTCCTGCGCACCGGCAAGAGCTACGCGAACGACGCCTTCGCGGCGGTCAACCGCATCCTGACGGGATACGCGCAGGGCTGGGCGCGCCAGTACCGCGAGGCGTGCGAGGCGACGCAGGTGCGCGGCGAGCAGTCGGCCGACGTGCTCGATCTGCGCATGACATGCCTGCAAGAGCGGCTGGGCGGTTTGCGCGCGCTCACGGACGTCTTCAGCGACGCCAACGGCGCGGTCGTCGAGAACGCCGTCAGCGCCGCCAACAGCCTGGGAGCGCTGACCCGCTGCGAGGACGTTGCCTTGCTGCGCTCGGTGCTGCGGCCGCCCGAGAATCCGGCGACGCGCGCGCAGGTGGCCGACCTGAACCGTCAGCTCGCCCAGCTGAAGGCGCTGTTCGACGCCGGGCGCTGGCGCGAGGGGCTCGCGCGCGGACCGTCGCTGGTGGCGGCGACCAGGAAGCTCGGCTACCAGCCGCTCAACGCCGAAACGCTGGCGCTGATGGGGACGCTGTACCTCAAGGCGAACGACGCGCGCGCGGCCGAGACCGCGCTGACCGACTCCTACCTGGCCGCCGACGCGTCCAAGCACGACGAGGTGCGTGCGCAGGACGCGACCAACCTGGTGTGGGTGGTCGGCTATCTGCAGGGACGTTTCGACGAGGCGCAGGGCTGGGCCAAGAACGCCGAGGCCGTGCTGCAGCGGCTGGGCGGGCACGAACAGCTGCGCGCCTGGCTGCTGAACAATCTGGGCGGCATCTGCGAGATGCGCGGCGACGGGGAGGGGGCCCTCAAGGCGCACCAGGACGCGCTGGCGCTGAAGGAGAAGGCGCTGGGCCGCAGCCACCCGGACGTGGGCGCCTCCGAGGGGAACCTGGCGGTCGCGCTGCAGGCGCTGGGGCGCAGCCAGGAAGCGCTGGAGCACGTCGACCGGTCCATCGAGATCCTGGAGACCGGCCTCGGCGCGGGGCACCCGGAGCTGGCCACCCAGCTGAGCAACCGCGGCGAGATCCTGAATTCGCTGGGACGATACCGCGACGCCCGGGCCTCGTTCGAACGGGCGCGCATCATCTGGGAGCGCGAGCTGGGGCTCGACAACCGGAACCTGGCTTACGCGCTGACGGGCATCGGCATCAGCTACATCGCCGAGGGCGACCCGACCAGCGCGATCGTCCCGCTGGAGCGGGCGTTCCGCATTCGAGAGGAGCAGGAGAACGACCCGGCGCGGCGCGCCGAGACCCGGTTCGCGCTGGCGCGCGGGCTGTGGGAGGCGGGGCGCGACCGCGCCCGGGCGCGCGTCCTGGCCGAGCAAGCCCGCGACGGATACGCGACGGCGGTGGTCAAACCCAAGCTGGCCGAGGTCCAGAGCTGGCTGCGGGCGCACGGCGCCGGCTGACGGAGTCGTTCACGGCGTCGGCGTACGCGCTTCCCTGTAATCCCGACGTCCCTATATTGCGTGAATCGGGGAGAGGGGTCGCGAGAACCATGGAGCGCAGCAAGCTGGTCCTTCAGATGGCCAAGGCGTTCGTTGGGGAGAGCCAGATCGATCCGGCGGTCCCGGACGAGCAAACGCGTCGCCGCGCGGAAGAGGCTCTGTCGCGCGTGGAGATCTTCCTGGGCACCGACGTCGAGGAGGCGCGCGAGATCCTGACGCGGGTGCTGGAAGACGTCAGCTGAGCGCGGCGTCACTCGGCCGCTTCGGGCGGGCCGGCAGCGGGGTCGCGGATGCTGACGCGCACGAAGTCGTCCCGGATCTCGACCTCGGGGGGGCCGGGATCGGTGACGATGACCTTCAGCACCGTGCCGTCTTCCGGCTTCGCGTCGGTCTCGTTCTGATAGATCCACAGCTGCTTGAAGCCGTGCTTCTTGACGCGATAGAGCTTCATCGTGATCAGCGCGGCTGCTTTGGGCAGCTTGACGATCACGGCGTGAGGCCGGTTCGTGATGTGAAAGGTCGCGCCCGCCGACGATCCCTTGAGGGGGACCAGCAGCGACGCGCGCACGTCCTCGACGCGGACGTCGGGGACGTTGTGGCGCCAGGCTTCGCGCGCGATGTCCTTGTCCGTCGGGCGCTCGGGAACCGCCGGCTTTGGCGCCGCGACCTCCTCCCCGGGCGGGATCTCGGCCGCGTCCGGGCTGGACGCCTGAGCCGCCGGCGGTCCCGATCTGGGCCGGGCTCCGCCGGCAGCGGCGTCGTCGGCGCCGTCGGCCCCGTCGGGGGCCGCATCGGGGGACCCGTCGGAAATGGGGCGCGCGTCGCCGTCCGCCGCCGCGTCGCGCAGCGCCGTCGCGCCGTCTGCCGGCTGCGCAGCAGCGTCGGCGGCGGGCCAGGCCGGGCGGGGCGGGGCGGCCACGGGCTTCGGCACCAGCTGAAGGCCGATGCCGAACGTCGCCGCCGCGACGATCGCCGCGACCAGCAGTCCGCCCGCCCGGGCGATGCCGGCCTGGGGGTGCCGCGCCGCCGGCGGACCGCCGCCGTCCGGGAAGCGCGCCCGCAGCCAGTCTCCGACCGGCCCCAGCAGCCGGTCGCGGAGGTCCGAATCCATCTGCATGCGTTCCAGCGTCTGTGCGATCGCCTGCCGCGCGCCTTCAATCGGATGTGACGCCAGGAAGGCTTTGACCTCCTCGGCGTGCCGCCGCTCGGGCAGGGCGCCCAGCGCCTCGACGAGGCGCCGCAGGATCATCGGGGAATCGGCCTTGGCCCGGGTCTCGGTCCACCGATCGCGGACCAGCCGGAACGCAGCCTCGCGCGTGGCGCGGTTGCCCAGCAGCACCCCGACGTAGGACGAGAAGTCCTGCATCGGGACGTCGTCCGACAGGGCCAGCTCGACGGCCCGCGCGGCCAGCGCCGGCGACTCGACCCGGGCCAGCGCGTGCAAATAACGCCGCTTGGCGGCGGGGTCGGCGTCGGCGCGGGCGCGCGCGCGCAGGTCCTCGAACCGCGCCTCGTCGGCGTTGCGCGCGGCGGCGGTCACGACGGTGTCCAGCAGGTTGGGGTCCAGCTCGGCGGGGGCGCCCGCCACCGGGAGCCGCGCCTCGGCCTCGCCCACCTGGGCCGCGTCGCGCGCCAGCAGCACCAGCGCGCGCAGGAGCACCGCCCGGCGCAGTCGCGTCTCGTCGTCCTCGCCGGCCCCGCCCGAGCCCCAGCCCAGCTGCCGAGCCGCGCCGCCGAACAGATCCCCCACGAACGAGGCGAACCGCCCTCGGTCCGCCTCGTCGACGAACCGGTGCTCGATGAGCGACAGGCGTCCGACCAGCTCGTCGAGCACCACGTGGTCCGTCTCGTGGCGCAGGCTGGCCACCAGGTCCAGAAATCCGCTGATCGGCGCCTCACCCGCGCGAACCAGCGCCCACGAATCGGACAGCAGGGCGACGCGTTCGGCGGGGCGCAGCTCGCCCACCGCCGGGAACAGACGCGCCAGCCCGTCGGCGTCGTACGCCGTCCGGTAGAAGCCGCGCGCCTCGGCGTTGCCGATGCACCACGCGACCTCGCCCTTCGCGCTCAGAGGAACGCGAACGACCTCTTCGGAGAGCAGCACCCGCTGTTCCTTGACGCCCTCGGCGTCCCGGAACCGCAACACGACCGGCACCAGCCACCGGGTGGCCGCCGGCGCGCGCGCGGCAGCCCCGGGCTCGGCGAAGAACCGGCGCTGCCGCAGCTCCGCGACGGCGCCGCCGGGACCGCGCTCGATCGCCAGGCTGACCAGCGGGTAACCGGTCTGACGGATCCAGCCGTTCGCCATGGCCAGGATCGGCTGGCCGGAGGCCTCGCCCAGCGCCGCCCACAGATCGTCGGCGGTCGCGTTCGCCTCCCGATGGCGGCGCATGTAGAGGCGGATCCCGTCGCGGAAGCGATCTTCGCCCAGGAACCCTTCCAGCATGCGCAGCACGGCGCCGCCCTTTTCGTACGTGATGGCGTCAAACGATTCGCCGGCTTCCTCGGCGTTCTGGATCTCCGCCCGGATCGGGTGCGCCGACACCAGCGCGTCCAGCGCCAGCGCGGCGCCCTTGCCCGCCTCGAAGTCCATCCAGATGCGCCAGGACGGGCGCCAGTCGTCCACGATCTTGTAGGCCATCCAGGTGGCGAACGCCTCGTTCAGCCACAGGTCGTCCCACCAGGCCATCGTGACCAGGTTGCCGAACCACTGATGCGCCAGCTCGTGCGTGATCACCTCCGCGATGCGCTTTTGCACCGCCAGCGGCGCCGTCGCGGGGTCGGCCAGCAGCGCCACCTCCCGGAACGTCACCGCGCCGGCGTTCTCCATCGCGCCCGCCTCGAAGTCGGGCACGCCGATCTGATCCAGCTTTCCGAAGGGGTAGGGGAGGCCGAAGTAGTCCTCGAGGCGCGGCAGCACCGCCGACGCCGTCTCCTGCGCGAAAGCGGACAGGTGCCGCTTCTCGCCGGTCGTCCAGGTGCAGATCGGGATGTCGCGCACGCGCGCGACCGGGCTCGGAACCAGCGGCCCCACCACCAGCGCGATCAGGTAGGACGACAGCGGCGGCGTCGGCCCGAAGGCGACCCGGCGCGTGCCGGGGCGGTCGCCGTCCTCCCGCCCGGCGGGGCTGTTCGAGATCGCGACGTGCCCGTCGGGAACGCCGGCGACGGTCAGCTGCCAGGTCGCCTTGAACGCCGGCTCGTCGAAGCAGGGGAACAGGCGGCGCGCGTCGGCGGCCTCGAACTGCGTGACGGCCAGCGGCCCCGCCCGGTAGAGGCCCCGCAGGCCGGGGCTGAAGAGGCCGCGATACCCGATGGCCAGCTTGGCGGGGCCGGCCGGCAGCGATTCGGCGAAGGCCAGCGTGACCGTTTCGCTCTCCGCGTCGGCGCTGGCCTGGGCGGCGACCCGCCGCCCGCCGGCGAGCTCGACGTCCGCGGACAGCACGTCCAGCCCGACGCCGTGCAGGCTGATGCGATCGCGCGCGGCGCCCAGCGCCAGCTCGATCGTGAGCCGCCCTTCGAAGCGGCCGGCGGGCAAATCGAGGCGCAGATCGGCCTGGTAGCTCTTTGGTCTTACGTCCGTCGGGAGGCGAAAGTTTTTTCCGAGCGTCACGGGTCCTCGAGGCGGGTGGGCGGAACGTCTTTGTACCACGCGAACGGAGCGCGGCTGCGTCGAGCAGAGTCCGTCGCCGTCGTCGCGCTTATCATCGTAATGTTAGGGACGGATGTCTCGAGCGGTCGCCGTCCCCCACGATCCGTACGCGCCGTTGCGCATTCCGAATTTCCGGTGGTTCGTTGGAAGCATCCTGGCGATGGCCATGGGCGCCCAGGTCCAGGGGGTCGTCGTCGCCTGGCAAATGTACGCCCTCACGCACGATCCGCTGGCCCTGGGAATGGTGGGCCTGGCCGAGGCCGCCCCCTTCATCGGGTTCGCGCTTTATGCCGGGCACGTCGCCGACGTCCTGGATCGCCGCCGGGTCGCGCTGGTCGCGCTGGCGGTGCTGTTCGCCTCGGCGGTGGCGCTGGCGGCGGCCAGCGGACTCTTGCTGGCCCACGGCCGCCCGGCTGCCTGGATCCGCTGGACCATCTACGCGGTCATCGTCGTCTGCGGGGCCGCGCGCAGCTTCCTCTTGCCGGCCCGGAACGCGCTGGGCGCCGACCTGGTGCCGCGCCCGCTTTACCCCAGCGCCGTCGCCTGGCGCACGGGGATCTGGCAGGTCGCCGCCGTCAGCGGGCCGGCGCTGGGCGGGATCCTGTATGCCTGGGTCGGCCCGACCGCCTCGTACGCCATCGCCTCGATCTTGATGGTGGTGGCGCTGAGCGCGGTGGCGCGCATCCGCGTGGCGCCCCGGCCCGGCCCCGCCCGGGCGGAGCCGCTGCTGGCCAGCGTGCGGGCGGGCCTGTCGTTCCTGCTGACCAAGCCGATCTTTCTGGGCGCGATCACGCTGGACCTGCTCGCCGTCCTGTTCGGCGGCGCCGTCGCGATCCTGCCGATCTTCGCAGAAACGATCCTGCGCGTCGGCCCGCAGGGGCTGGGCGCCTTGCGGGCGGCCCCCGCCGTCGGTGCCGTGCTGATGTCTGGTCTGCTGGCGCTCCGACCGCCGCCGCGCCGGGCGGGGCGCCTCTTTCTATGGGCGGTGGCACTGTTCGGCGCGTCGATGATCGCGTTCGCGCTTTCGCGGTGGTTCTGGGTGTCGATGGCCATCCTGGCGGCCAGCGGCGCCGCCGACATGCTGAGCGTGTACTTCCGGGGGACGCTGAGCCAGGTGCTGGTTCCGTCCAACATGCTCGGGCGAGTCTCCGCCGTGAACCAGATCTTCATCGGGTCGTCGAACGAGATCGGCGCGTTCGAGTCGGGGCTGGCGGCCAAGTTACTCGGCACCGTCCCCTCGGTCGTGTTCGGCGGCGCCGTCACCGTGCTGGTCACGGCGCTCACCGCCTGGCGCGTCCCCGCGCTGCGCCGCCTCGACCGCCTCGAAGACCAGTCGGTTCTCTGACGGCGGAGCGGGTCAGCCGGGAAGATTCGCCATCCGGACGGTCTTCACGTTCATGAACTCGCGCAGGCCGTGGCTCGACAGCTCGCGGCCGTAGCCCGAGCTCTTGATGCCCCCGAAGGGGAACCGCGGGTCGGAGGCGACCATGCCGTTGATGAAGACGCTGCCGGCCTCCAGCTCGCGCGCCAGCCGTTCCGCCTCGGCGCGATCGCGCGTGAACGCGGCTGCGCCCAGCCCGAACGCCGTGTCGTTCGCGACGGCGATCGCCTCGGCCGTGTCGCGCACGCGGAACAGCGCCGCGACGGGTCCGAAGACCTCTTCGCGGGCGGCGGGCGCGTCCGGCGGCAGGTCCGCCAGCACCGTGGGCTCGTAGTAGAAGCCGGCGCGATCGATGACCCGGCCTCCCGTGAGCAGGCGGGCGCCCGCCGCGACCGAACGTTCGACCTGGTCCGCGACGCCGTCGCGGATCGACGCGGTCGCCAGCGGACCGATCTGCGTGCGCGCGTCGCCGGGATCGCCGACGACCAGCCCGCGCATCGCCTCGGTGAAGGCCGCGGCGAAGCGGTCGTAGACGCCGCTCACCACGATGAAGCGCTTGGCGGCGATGCAGGACTGGCCGGTGTTGATGGTGCGCGCCTTCACGGCGGTCGCCACCGCCTGATCCAGGTCCGCGCTGGCGAGCACCAGGAACGGATCGCTCCCCCCCAGCTCGAGAACGCTCTTCTTCAGATGGCGCCCCGCAGCCGCGGCAATGGCCCGCCCGGCCGGTTCGCTGCCGGTCACGGTCACCGCCGCGATCCGCGGGTCGCCGATCAGCTTCTCGACGGCGGCCGAGCCAACCAGCAGGGTCTGGAAAACGCCCTCGGGCGCGCCCGCGCGCCGGAACAGGTCCTCCAGCGCCAACGCGCACTGGGGCACGTTCGAGGCGTGCTTCAGCAGGCCCACGTTGCCCGCCACCAGCGCGGGCGCCGCGAAGCGGATCACCTGCCAGAACGGGAAGTTCCAGGGCATCACGGCCAGAACGGGGCCCAGCGGCTGAAGCTGGATCTCGTCGCGGCTGTCGGGCCCCTCGCCGACGATCTCGGGGCTCAGGAACGCCGCGGCGTGCTCGGCGTAGAAGCGGCACGCGGTCGCGCACTTGGAGGCCTCGCCGGCAGCGGCGGCGGCCAGCTTGCCCATCTCCAGGGTCATGAGCCGCCCGAACGCTTCTCGCTCGGTCTCCAGGATCTCGCCGGCGCGGGCGACGATCGCCGCCCGGGTGGCCACCGGTTTGCGGCGCCAGCGTTCCCAGCCGGACGCCGCGGCCGCCAGCTTTCGCTCGACGATCTCCGGTCCGTCCTCGTCGAACGACCGCAAGAGCTGGCCCGTGGCCGGATTGAGACTGGCGATCGGCATCGTCCCCTCCAATCTAATGCGGTCGCGCGAATCGTCAGGCGCCCGACAGCTGGACGACCGCGAACCCGATCGCCGCCAGGCCGAACGACGCCACCAGCAGCGCCCGGTCCAGGCGAGGCGGCACGGGCCGGCGCATCGACACGCGCGCCAGCCCGACCAGGGCCCCGGCCACGAGCCCCCCGATGTGCGCGGCGTTGTCGACCAGGTGAACGCCCCGCGCCGACAGCGAGAGGCCGACGCCCAGCACGAAGAGAATGTTGAACGCCAGCGCGCGCGCTGCCGCCCGCTGGCCCGAGCGCCAGGCGAACGTCGCGGCCATGCCGATGAGGCCCATGATGGCGCCGGACGCGCCCGCCGAGAGGGTCGGGCCGGTCCGGGCCGCCAGCGCGCTGGACAGCACGTTGCCCAGCACCCCGGTGACCACGTAGGTCGCCGCGTACAGCCCGCGCCCGATCGCCTTTTCCGAGATCGCCCCGATCTGGCCAAGCACCCACATGTTCATGAAGATGTGGAGCAGGTTCACGTGGATGAAGGCCGCCGTCAGCCAGCGCCAGTGCGACACCACGACGTCGGGCGCCGTCACCGACGCGCCGGCGGCGACCAGGATGGGGGTATCGAACGAGAGCACCCGTCCGGACAGCGCCGCCATCGCCGCGTAGATGAGAACGTTGACGGCGATCAGCGCGGCCGTGACCGGCGCCTGTTTGAGCCCCCTGAACCAGCGCATCGTATTCCAGGAATGTTTCACGGGCGGGCGCCGGTTATCCAGCCGACACGGGAATTTATTTTTTCGAAGGCTGGACGGCGCAAAGGCAGGCATCCCGCGCGCTTGACAGCTCATCCAAGTCGATACAAAGGAACGCAATGACCAGGACCTCCCTGCGCGCGATGTTCTCGGTGGCCGTGCTCGGCGCGGCCGTCGGTTTGGCGGTCCGGACGCCGCACACCTCGTTTTCGACGGCGCAGGCCGCCGGCGCCGCGGTCACCCCCAAGACGGAGGCACCCAACGAAGCGCGAGCCCTCTCGCGCGCTTTCTCGAACGTGGCCAAGGCCCTGGCCCCCTCGGTCGTGCGCATCGAGGTGGAGGTCGGCGGGCCCAAGGTGGCGAACGGCCGCGGGCGGATGCCCGGGCCGAACAACGACGACGACGGCGACGACAACGGTGAGGTCCCGCCGTTCTTCAAGCACTTCTTCCAGTTCGGGCCGGGCGGCGGCGGCGGGATGCCGGAGCCGGGCCCCAGCCACGGCGTCGGCTCCGGTTTCATCATCGACACCAACGGCGACATCGTCACCAACCGGCACGTCGTGCAGGGCGCCACCAAGGTCACCGTCACCATGAACGACGGCAAGGAGTTCCCCGCCCACGTCGTCGGCAAGGACGCCCAGACGGACGTGGCGGTGGTCCGGCTCGATCACGCGCCCGCCAACCTGGTGGTCGCGCGCCTGGGCGACTCCGACAAGCTGGAGGTGGGCGAGTGGGTCGTGGCCGTCGGGAGCCCGCTGGGGCTCGAGCAGACCGTGACGGCCGGGATCGTGAGCGGCACGGGGCGCCCCGGCCGCCACGTGCAGATGTCCGGGCGTCGCGTGCGCGGGTACATCCAGACGGACGCCAAGATCAACCCCGGGAACTCCGGCGGTCCGCTCGTGAACCTCGAGGGCGAGGTCGTGGGCGTCAACACGCTGATCCAGGTGGGCGCCGGCGGCGCCTACGGCTTCGCGATCCCCGTGAACGAGGTGCGGCGGGTCGCGCAGGCGCTGGTCAAAGAGGGGCGCGTCCGTTACGCGTACCTCGGCCTCATGCTCACCGACGTCAAGGACCTCAACGACGCGCAAAAGTCCAAGCTGGGCAAGGCGGTGCCTGCCGCCGGCGCTTACGTCGCCGAGACGACCCCCGGAGGTCCGGCCGGCAAGGCCGGCATGCGGCCGGGCGACGTCATCACCGAGGTCAACAACCAGAAGATCCAGGGCGCGGGCGACGTCGTCGACTACGTGTCGACGCAGCCGATCGGCGCGCGCGTGGCGCTGCACTACCTGAGGGACGGGCGCCCCGCCGAGACGCAGGTCGCGCTCGGAGAGCTGCCGGACGAGGATGCGCGCCAGACCGCGGATGCGCAGCAGGGGAAGCTCGGGATGGCGTTGCAGACGCTGACCCCGGACGTGGCCGCGTCGCTGGGTCTGGGCGGCAACACCAAGGGCGCGGTCATCACGGACGTGCTGGCCGGAAGCGCGGCCGAGCAGGCCGGCCTGCACCCGGGCGACGTCATCGTCGAGGTCGACCGCCGGCCCGTCACCTCGGCCGACGACGCCGTCGGGGCGCTGCGTGGAGGCCCCCGGCCGGGCGGGCACCTGCTCCGGATCCGCGCCGGCAGCGGCACGCGCTTCGTCACCATCAAGTGACGCCCTAGGCGGGGCGTTCGCGAGGCGCCGTTACGGATCTGGCCCGGCGCGTCCCGCCGCCCCCGCCGTTCCGCGGGTCTGGACGGCGCCGCCGGGGGCACGCCCGATGCTTTGCAGCATCCTCCGGAAGGATCGCGAGGCTCGGGCATGCACAGATCTTGGATGGTCGCGGCGGCGCTGGCCCTGTGGGGCACGGCCGTGGTGCGCCCAGCCTCCGCGGCCGAATCTTCCGCTCACCCGGCGCCGGGGGCGGCGCCTGCGGAGGCCGGCCGCGCTCTCTCCCGCTCGTTCGCGGCGGTCGCGCAGGCGATCGGCCCGGCCGTGGTGCGCCTCGAGGTTTCCCGACCGGGCGGGTTCGCGAACGCTTCGGGGATCGTGCTCGACACGCGCGGCAACGTCGTGACCAGCGCCCGCGCGTTCCGGGCCGACGCCGTGGCGGAGGCGGCGGCGCGGCCGCGGATCATCGTGACGCTGGCGGACGGCCGCCGGCTCCCGGCGGAGCTGGTCGGAACCGACGCGCCCAGCGACGTCGCGATCGTGCGGCTCGCGGAGCCCCCCGGCGATCTGTCGGCGGCGCGCTTCGGCGATTCGGACGAGGCCGAGGTCGGCACATGGGTGCTGGCGGTCGGCAACCCGCTGGGCCTCGCCGAGACGTTCACGGCAGGCATCGTCAGCGGAAGGCCCGAGATGGACGGCGCCGCGGCGGGCGGGTTTCTGCTGACGGACGCGAAGGTCAATCCCGGCGACGCCGGTGGACCGCTGGTCGACCTCGAGGGGCAGGTCGTCGGGTTGACGACGCTCATCAGCGCCGGCCCCGGCGGCGGTTACGCCTATGCGGTTCCGATCAATCGGGTCCGCCGCGTCGCCGAGGAGATCGTCAAAGAGGGGCACGCGAACCATCCGTACATCGGCGTGGCGCTGAAGAACGTCGAAGAGCTGCCGGCTGCCGCTCGGTCGCGGCTCGGCGCGGTGCCCCCGGAGGGCGCGCTCGTGAGTCGGGTGGGGGAGGGGACCCCGGCAGCCCGCGCCGGCCTGCGCCCGGGAGACGTCATCACGGCCGTCGGCGAGCGGGAGGCGCCCGCGGCGGCGGAGGTGGTGACCATCATCGGGCGCGCCCAGGTCGGGGCCCGGGTGCCGGTCTCGTTCGTCCGGCGCGGCGAGACCCACAAGGTGGTGATCCCGGTCGAGGATCTGCAGCCCGACCCTGCCGCGCGCTGATCAGGTGGTCGCCGCGGGAGCGCTCTCGAGGCGGAGGTGGGTGATCTCCGACGGGGCGGCCAGCCGCATGGGCGGCCCCCAGTATCCGGTGCCGCGGCTGACGTAGACTTGCGACCGGCCGTGCCGGTGCAGCCCGGCGGTGAACGGCTGCTGCAGCGTGACGAGCAGGCCGAAGGGCCAGATCTGGCCGCCATGCGTGTGCCCCGAGAGCTGCAGCCCCACGCCGAACGGCGCGGCGTCCAGCGCCGAGCGGGGCTGGTGCGCCAGCAACACCAGCTCGCGCGTTGCATCGCGCCCCGCCAGGGCGCGCGCGACTGCTTCGTTCGGCGGAAGACCGCCGTAATGAACGGCGGACGGGTCGTCGACGCCGGCGAGATCGAAGCTGGCCGCGCCGTTGCCGATGACGACTCGTTCGTTTTGCAATACGCGAATTCCGATCCTGGTCAGCTCGTTCACCCACTCGCTCGCGCCGGAGAAATATTCGTGATTGCCGGTCACGAAGAATACGCCGTGAGGCGCGCGTAACTGCGCCAACGGCGCGATCGCTTCGGCCAGATCGCTCACGTGGCCGTCAACCAGATCGCCGGTGATTGCCACCAAGTCCGGTTTCAGCGCGTTGGTGCGCGCAACGACGTCTTCGACGAAAGGGCGTCCGATGGTCGGACCGACGTGAATGTCCGTGAGCTGGACGATCGAAAATCCGTGCAACGCCGCGGGAAGCCTTTCCAGACGGATGGTCAGGGGACGCACCGGTGCGGGGCGTCGGGCCATGCGCACCGCGACCGCCGATGCAGCGGCGACGATCGACGTCACGCCGGCAGCGGCGGCGCGCGCCAGAAATCGACGACGCGCGGGGGCAAGCGGCGCCGTCCCGCCTGCGCGCCGGGCCAGCGCGGCGCCCGCGCGCGCGAGATCGGCGCCGCCCCAGGCCACCAGGAAGAGAAACATCGCGCCCAACCAGACATAACCCGGCCACGCGAGGGCCTTGCGGAATTCACCCGACCCGCGGCCCAGGATCATGGACGCGACGACGCTGAGCGCCAGGAGCGTCAAACCGAGCGCGCCAATGGCTTGCCACGGCTCGCGCCAAGCAGGATCGCGCACCAACCGCCGCCAAAGGTAATAATGAATGGAGGCCAGCAGCCCGACGGCGACGGCAATGAATGTCAGAAATCGACCCACCGGTCCCTTTTGACACGACGGCTGTCTCGCGCAAGCTTTTGCGTTTGCATCGTCGAATCTTCGCGGCTAGTCTGCCCCGCAACAAAGGGGGAGAAAGCAGATGCCCAGAAGGACCGATGTTCAGGAGCTCGTTCAGCAGTTCGTCGACCGATTGTCGTCTTTGATCGAGCAAGACACCGTCTCTCGCGCGCGCGACGCCGTTCTCAATGCTTTTGGCGGTCGTGCTCCGGCCGGGTTGCAGCTTCGCGGAGCAGGCAAGCTCAACTCTTCCATCGGCGGGCGCAAGCGGCGCAAAGGACCGATTCAACTCTGTCCCGTTCCGGGCTGCACGAACCGCGCGGCGCCCGTTTTCGGAATGGTTTGTTCGAAGCACAAAGATCTCCCGAAATCGGAGATCAAGAAGTACCGCGAGCAGCGTCGCTCCCAGAAGCAGAAGGAAAAGGCCAAAAAGGCCGCATGAACAAGGCCGCATGAGAAGTTGGCGGCCGGCGAGGCCGCTCAGCCCCGAGCGCGCCGCTGTTGCGCGCGGCTCGGTCCGCGGGTGAGGGCCCCCCCTTCCTGAGATCCCCGTCGGACCTGCACGCCGGCCTCGCCGGGCGGAGACGCCGCGGGGCCGGAAAGTTCCCGCGAACGCGCGCGCCGAGCGATCTTTCACGGTCGCGGTGTGGCGCCCGGGACACGGGGGGCTCCGCCGGCGGGCCAAAGTGGCGGGAATGCGGGGCAGCGAAGTTGGCACTGCTGTTGCGATGAAAGGCGGCGCTTCCCACAGGAGGGGTCATGGCCATCGCGACTGCAACGCTCGATTTCGATCCGTTTGGAAAGATGCCGACGCCGCCGCCCACCGCGGAAACGTCGGCATTCGAGGCGCTTCGGGGGTGTGTCCAGCTGCGTCGGGCGACGATCGACGCGCTCCGCGCGATGGCTCAGGCGGCCACGGTCCGGTCGCTGGGCCGGGGCGGCATCGTCGCGGCGCAGGGCGGCCAGTTCGACGCCGCGATCCTGGTCGTGCGCGGCAAGATCCGCGCGGTCTGCCGGGCCGCCAACGGCCGGGAGATCTCGGTCGAGACGTTCCGAGCCGGCGACCTGATCGCCGACGGCGCCTTCGCACCCGAGACGGCGCTCCCCCATGACTGGGAGGCCGCCGAAGCCTCGACGGTGCTGCTCATCCCGCGCGACGCCTTCGTCAGCTGCCTGCGACTCAACCCCGAGCTGGCTCTGGTGGTGGGCGCGGACCTGGTCGGCCGGCTGGAACGGTCGAAGCAGCTCGCCAACGGGCTGGCGCTGGCCGGCGTCCAGGAGCGGGTCGTGTCCCGGCTGCTGGCCATCGGCCGGCAAGACGGCACGCCTGGCCCGGAAGGGCTGTTGATTCGCAACCGACCGACCCAGCAAGAGCTGGCGAATCAGATCGGGGCCTGCCGGGAGACCGTGTCGCGGACCGTCTCCGACCTGGTCCGGCGGGGGCTGCTCACGCCGCGGGGCCGCTCGCTGCTGGTCAGCAAGCAGCTGGTCGAGTCGGCCGCCTGAGCCCGGTCGCGGGCCCGCGCGCGCAGGCGCGAGTCGGAGCGGCCGGCCAGCCGAGCGGGCCGGCCGCGCACGAATGTGGCGACGGAATTGACGCTGCGTCGGACGCGGGTGAAACTTTGCAGGGTTTGGCGAGCCAACCCAAAGCTTTCGACACGCCCCCCGAAGGGGCGGGGGCTCGATTCTCCGAGATCGACATCCGCACGTCGATCCGGCCGACGGTCGCGGACATCGACCTCGGCGCCGTCCAGCGCAACCACACCCGCGTCCGCGAGGCCGTCGGTCCCGGCGTCCGCGTCTTCGGGGTCGTCAAGGCTGACGCTTACGGTCATGGTGCCGTCCCGGTTGCGCGCGCACTGGAGCCGCTCTGCCACGCGCTGGCCGTCTCGCTGGTCGAGGAGGGGCTGGAGCTGCGCGCCGCCGGCATCCGGGCGCCCATTCTGGTCCTGGGCGCCTACTACAACCGGCACCAGGACGAGGTCCTGGCGGAGCGTCTGACGCCCGTCATCTACGACCGGGGTGAGCTCGAGCGGTTCGCGGTCGCCGCCAAGCGGATCGGCCGGCCGCTTGACGTCCACCTGAAGGTGGACACCGGCATGAGCCGCCTGGGGGTCGCCCCCGCCGAGATCGCCGCCGCCCTGAAGAGCCTGCGCGAGGCGCCCCAGCTGCGCCTGGCCGGTCTCTGCACGCACTTCGCGTCCGCGGACGCGGACGATCCCGCGACGACCGAGGCTGCCCTGGCGTCGTTCCAGGCCGCCGTGGACCAGGCCCGCCAGCTCGGCTTTGCGCACGCCGTGCGCCACGCGGCGAACAGCGCCGCCGCCGTGCGATTCCCCGCGGCTCGGCTGGACGCGGTCCGTCCCGGCCTGGCCCTCTACGGCGCGATGCCCTCGGCGGTCGTTCGGTTGGCGGGCTTGGAGCCGGCGCTGGCGCTGCGCACGCGGATCATGGCCGTGCGCGAGATCGAGCCCGGCACCGGGGTCAGCTACGGGGGCACCTGGCGCGCGGCCCGCCGAACGCGCGTCGCGACGCTGCCCATTGGCTATGCGGATGGCTATCCTCGGCACGTGCGCGGGGCGTCGGTGCTGCTCGCTGGACGGCGGGTGCCCGTCATCGGCGCCGTTTGCATGGACATGCTGATGATCGACGTGACCGACCTGCCCGAATCGGCTCTGGGCGGCCCCGTCACGCTGATCGGGCGCGACGGCCCCGGCGCGATCACGGTCGACGAGGTGGCGGGCTGGGCGGGCACCATCAATTATGAAATCCTGTGCGGCATCTCGAAACGCGTTCCGCGAGTCCTACGCGACGCGGCCGCGATCCGCCCCGCGCGGGCACCCCTCTCGGTCACCCCATGAGCGCGTCTTCTTCGGTCGAGGACCCGCCCGGCCACGCCGAGGCGGGCAACACGATCGCTGCGGCGCTGCTGGACGCGGCGGTGACGCCCGTCCGCGGCGTGCTGCGTTACGTCGGCGTGCACGCCATCATGCTGGGGCAGGCCTTGCTGGGCGTGGCCCGCAAGCCGTTCCGGCTTCGCCTGTATCTGGAACAGGCCCAGTTCATCGGCGTCGGGTCGCTGCCGATCATCTGCCTGGTCGGCTTCTTCTCGGGCGCGGTCTCGGCGCAGCAGGCGATCGCCGCCCTCCGCATCTTCAATCAAGAGCGCTTCGTCGGCGCGACGGTCGGCCTCTCCCTGGCGCAGGAGCTGGCGCCGGTGTTCTGCGCCCTGATGATCACGGCGCGCGCCGGGTCGGGCATGGCCACCGAGCTGGGCTCGATGCGCATCACCGAGCAGATCGACGCCCTGACCACGTTCGCCGTCGATCCGATCCAGTACCTGATCACGCCCCGGATCGTCGCTTCGATCCTGATGATGCCGATCATGACGATGGTCTTCAACATCGTCGGCCTCTGCGGCGCTTACCTCTATTCGATCTATCTCGAGCACATCGATCTGGGGCAGTTCATCGAGCAGTTCACCTACTGGACGGATCCGAAGGACTACATCATCGGGGCGACCAAGGCGGCGGTGTTCGGCCTGACTCTCTCGGTCGCCGCCTGCTATGAGGGATTCAACGTGCGGGGCGGCGCCAAGGAGGTCGGGCTTGCCACCACGCAGGCCGTGGTTGCAGGCTCCGTCTCCGTCCTGGTCTCCGACTACTTCCTGATCGACATGTTCCACATCCTCTGGCCGGCCAAATCGTGACGCCGACGCCCGTGCCTCCCGCTCCTTCGGCGGCGGAACGACCGCCGGCCGCGCCGTCCGGAACGGAGAACCTCGCGCGCCGGGACGAGCGGTGGCAGATCCGCGTGCGTAACCTCCACAAGACGTTCGGTCCGCAACACGTCCTGCGCGGCGTCGACCTGGACATCGAGCGCGGGCGGACGAACATCATCATCGGTGGCTCGGGGCAGGGGAAGTCGGTGCTGATGAAGCACCTCATGGGGCTGCTGAAGCCCGACGAGGGCGAGATCTGGGTCGACGGCGAGGACGTGGTCCCCTTCGACGAGCGGCAGATGGGCAAGCTGCGTCGGAAGTTCGGCATGGTGTTCCAGTACGCCGCGCTGTTCGATTCGATGAACGTCGTCGAAAACATCGCCTTTCCGCTGATCGAGCGCTACAAGCTGTCGCGTGACGAGATCATGGAGCGGGTCCGCGAGCTGCTGCAGCGGCTGGACCTGGCCAACGTCGGCGGCATCGAACAGAAG
>CAZJMY010000037.1:0-4018 GCA_964546845.1 uncultured Myxococcales bacterium
GTGGCGACCGCGCCCATTCCGGGCGTCAGGATGCCGAGCTTGCCCGTCGCCGGGCGGATATCAGTGGGTTTTCCGGTGGACTTCGTGAGAGACATTGCGGCTCCTTCTATCGACGTTCAGTCGAGGTTGCAACCTCGATGCCGGCCCGGGAAGTCGCGTCACGCCTGGGTTTCGGCTCCCGCGGCGCGCTTTTGTGGTAGAAACCCCCCGCTTCTTCAACACCTCGACACCACACGCCTGCTGAGGTGGCCGTGCGTGCCCTGGATCGCGGATGGTCGCGACCCGGGGTTACGGCCACCGACGACGCGGGCGGCGGACGAAAACGCAAAGGAACCGACATGACCACGACCCAGATCAGCGACACGCAAGACAGCACGCCCCCGATGCCCTCCAACGCCGGCGGCGACGACGCCCCGATCACCATCCGCGAGATGATGGAGGCGGGTGTTCACTTCGGTCACCAGACCAAGCGCTGGAACCCCAAGATGAAGAGCTTCATCTTCGGCGCGCGCAACGGCATCCACATCATCGACCTCCAGCAGACGGTCCGCGCGTTCAAGCGCGCCTACAACTTCCTGGTCTCGAACGTGGCCCAGGGCCGCTCGGTGCTGTTCGTCGGCACCAAGAAGCAGGCTCAAGAGGTCATCCGCGAGGAGGCCCTCAAGGCCGGCCAGTTCTACGTCACCAACCGCTGGCTGGGCGGCACGCTCACCAACTTCAACAGCGTGAAGGGCTCGATCGACCGCCTGCACGCGATCGAGAAGATGTCGACCGACGGCACCTTCGAGCGCATGACCAAGAAAGAGGTCCTCGGCATCACGCGCGAGCGCGAGAAGCTGGAGAAGGCGCTGGGCGGCATCAAGTCGATGGGCGAGCTGCCGGGCGCGGTGTTCATCGTCGACGTCGTCAAGGAGCACATCGCCGTCACCGAGGCGCGCAAGCTGGAGATCCCGATCGTCGCGATCGTCGACACCAACTGCGACCCCGACGTCATCGACTACCCGATCCCCGGCAACGACGACGCCATCCGGTCGCTGAAGCTGTTCGCCGGCAAGATCGCCGAGGCCTGCGTTCTCGGGCAGAAGGTCGGCCGCGAGCGCGCCAACCAGCAGCGCAACGCGCGCGACGAGGGCGGCCACGAAGAGCCGCAGACCATTCGCGTGTCGTCGGGCGGCGAAGGCCCGCGCGTCGAGGTCGTCAACCGCCGCGGCGGTGGGGACCTGCCGACGCCCGAGGCGGCCGCCACCCCGGAAGACCAGGGCGAGCGCAGCTGAGGCTGCCGCGTCCGTCTGAACACCCGTTTTCAACCGCACTCAGGAACGAAGGGATTCGCACGTCATGGCCGCTGAAATCACTGCTCAGATGATCAAAGACCTGCGCGAGCGCACCGGCGCCGGCATGGCCGACTGCAAGAAGGCGCTGACCGAATGCGCCGCCGACATGGAGAAGTCGATCGAGTATCTCCGCAAGAAGGGGATCGCGTCGGCCGCCAAGAAGGCCACCCGCATCGCCGCCGAAGGAACGGTCGCGCAGTACCTGCACGGCTCGCGCATCGGCGTGATGGTCGAGGTGAACTGCGAGACGGACTTCGTCGCGCGCAACCCCGACTTCGTCGGCTTCGCCAAGGAGGTCGCCATGCAGGTGGCGGCCTTGAACCCGTCCTACGTCTCGCAGGACGAGATCCCGCCGGCCGTCCTCGAGAAGGAGAAGTCGATCCGCATCGAGCAGGCCAAGCAGTCGGGCAAGCCCGAGGCCGTGTGGGGCAAGATCGTCGACGGCCAGATCGCCAAGTGGGCCAAGGAGGTCTGCCTCCTGGACCAGGTCTGGGTGAAGGATCCGGAAGGCAAGAAGGACATCCGGTCGCTGCTGACGGATCTGGTCGCCAAGACGGGCGAGAACATCAAGATCCGCCGGTTCATCCGGTTCGAGGTCGGCGAGGGTCTGGAAAAGCGCGCCGACGACTTCGTCGCCGAGGTCCAGAAGCAGGCGGGTCAGGCCTAACCAGACATCACCGGAAATCGGGGGCGCGCGCGGATGCCGAAGGCGAAGCTAAAGACGAAGTCGACGGCGGGCGCTCCCGCGGCTCCGAACGACGAGCCGCTCGTCGAGGAGCCGGCCAGCAAGCTGCCGCTTGCTCCGGGGGTGAAGTACCGGCGCATCCTGCTGAAGCTGTCGGGCGAGGCGTTGATGGGGTCGGGCAACTACGGCATCGACCCCGCCACGCTGGCCCAGATCGCCGACGAGGTCATCGACGTCCACAGCCTGGGCGTCGAGATCGCGCTGGTGCTGGGCGGCGGCAACATCTTCCGGGGTGTGGCCGCCAGCTCGCGCGGGATGGACCGCGCCCACGCCGACTACATGGGCATGCTGGCGACGGTCATCAACTCGCTGGCGCTGCAGGACGCGCTGGAGTCGCGCGGCCTCTACACGCGCGTGCTGTCCGCCATCGAGATGGAGCGCCTGGCCGAGCCGTACATCCGCCGCCGCGCCATCCGCCACCTGGAGAAGGGGCGACTGGTGATCTTCGCGGCGGGCACCGGCAACCCCTACTTCACGACGGACACGGCGGCCTCGCTGCGCGCGATGGAGATCGGCGCCGAGATCGTGATGAAGGCGACCCGCGTCGACGGCGTCTACGACAAGGACCCGCACAAGCACAAAGACGCGCGCATGTTCCGGCGCGTGTCGTACCTGGACGTGCTGAACAAGAACCTGGCCGTGATGGACTCGACGGCCATTTCGCTCTGCCGCGACAACAACCTGCCGATCTTGGTCTTCAACATGACCAAGCCGGGCAACATCCGCCGCGTGGTGCTGGGCGAGCCGCTGGGAACGTTGGTGCTGGACGAGGGGCGCAGCAACGGCGCGCCCGCCTGAAGTCAGGGGAACGAGACAGGAGAGATCCGATGGTCAACGACATCATCAAGAGCCTGCAAGGCGACCTGGACAAGGGGATCGAAGCCTTCCGCCGCGACCTGGCCAAGGTGCGCACGGGGCGCGCCAACCTGTCGATCCTCGACGGCGTGCGCGTCGACTACTACGGAACGCCGACGCCGCTGAACCAGGTGGCGTCGTGCAACGTCGCCGACGCCCGGCTCATCACGATCAAGCCGTGGGAGCGGTCGCTCATCCCCGAGATCGAAAAGTCGATCCGGGCGGCGCAGCTGGGTCTGAACCCGCAGTCCGACGGTGAGCTGGTGCGCCTGCCCATGCCCGCGCTGACGCAAGAGCGCCGGCAAGAGCTGGTGAAGGTCGTGAAGAAGATGGCCGAGGAGGCCAAGGTCGCCCTGCGCGGCGCGCGCCGCGACGCCAACGAGATGCTGAAGGAGGCCCTGAAAGAGGGCGCCATCACCGAGGACGACGAGCGCAAGGGTCTGAAGACGGTGCAGGAGACGACCGACAAGGCCGTCACGAAGGTCGACGAGATCCTGGGCAAGAAGGAATCCGAGATTCTGGAGGTATGACGGTGCCCCTCCGATTTCGCGAGGCGCACGCGGCGCCCGACAAGAAGCGCATCAACGAAGAGTGGTTCGTGCTGGAGAACGACGGCGCCACGGCCGTGAACACGGGCGGCCTGCAGGTCATCTCGGCCAAGAACGGCAAGCGCGGCTCCGTCCTGGGGGTCATCGACCCGGGGTTCATGCTGCAGCCCGGCGAGAAGATCCTGGTGGTCTCGGGCGTGCCCGGCAAGAAGTCCCACGGCGAGCCGCCGGCGCGCGAGGGGATGCGGACCTACCACCTGTTCCAGCGCGAGCCGCTGCTCCAGGGTCAAGGAACGCTGCTGCGGCTGGCCATGAACCAGGTCGAGGTCGCGCGCCTCAACTACGATCCGGCTGCCGCCAACGGCGTGGCGTGATAGAGCTTCGTTCATGCCGAAATACGAGGTCGACATCCCGCACTCGCTGGACGTTGCTGAAGCGAAACAGCGGCTGACCGGCGCCACCGACAAGCTGCAGCGCGACTACGGCGCCAACTGCGCCTGGAAGACCGACAACGAGCTCTCCGTCTCGCGCAAGGG
>CAZJMY010000038.1:0-1045 GCA_964546845.1 uncultured Myxococcales bacterium
CAGCCCGCGGGTCTACCGGCTGGACGTGAGCCAGGCGCCGCTGTGCCGGTGCGTGGTGGCGCGCGACGGCGCGCGCTGGCTGCTGATGCTGCTGGTGCACCACCTGGCCGTCGACCACGCCACCCTGGAGCTGCTGGTCGAAGAGACCGAGCTGATCCGGCGCGGGGCTGGAGACCAGCTGGCCGCTGCGGTCCCGTTCCGGAGCTACGTCGCGCACGCGCGCGCGGGAGCTGGTCGACAAGAACACGAACGCTTCTTCGAGAACCTGCTGGCGCCTGTCGAGCAGCCGACCGTGCCGTTCGGACTGACGGACGTCTTCGGCGACGGTGGCAGAATCGACGAAGCCCAGGTCCACGTGGACGCGCTGCTCGCGTCGCGGGTGCGAGACAACGCGCGGCAATTGGGGGTGAGCGCGGCGACCCTCATGCACGTGGCGTGGGGGATGGTGCTTGCCAGAACGTCGAGCGCGCGCAACGTCGTGTTCGGGACGGTCCTGTTCGGGCGCATGCAGGCGGGGCAGCACGGGGACCGAGCGGCGGGCATGCTGATGAACACGCTTCCCATGGTGGTCGACGTCGGATCGGCCGGGGCGGCGACGACGGTGCGCGCAACGCACGCGGCGCTCGCGGAGCTGCTGAGCCACGAGCATGCCTCCCTGACGCTGGCCCACCGGGCGAGCAAGCTTCCGGCCGCGGCGCCGCTGTTCACGGCGCTGCTGAATTACCGGCACACGGCCGGCGGCGCAGAGCCCGGATCCGAACAGCTCTTCGAGGAGGTGTGGAGCGAGGAGCGGACGAACTATCCGGTGACGCTCTCGGTGGACGACCTCGGCGTCGGGTTCAAGTTGACGGCCCAGGTGAGCCGGCCGGTGTCACCGCGCCGCGTGTGCGCGATGATGGAGCGGGCGCTGGAGGGTTTGGTGGAGGCGCTGGAGGGGGCGCCGGAGACGGCGGTGAGCGCGATCGAGGTGCTGCCTGCGGAGGAGCGGGAGCAAGTGCTCGAGGTGTGGAACGCGACGGCGGCGGCGTATCCGGAGGACGCGTGC
>CAZJMY010000039.1:0-19498 GCA_964546845.1 uncultured Myxococcales bacterium
GGCCGGCCAGCAACGACCACCAGAAGAGCGCCGCCGTCGCGAAGAACATGAGGTGCTGCACGGCGTGCAGCGGCTCGCTGCGCATGGCGGCCTCGAACAGAAACGGGACGTGCCACGCCCACAGCACGACGGCGTGCACGATCAGCGCGACGGTGGGGTGGGTCGCGGCGCGCCAGACCGCGTGCGCGGCAGGCCGCTTCCCGGTGCGCAGCAGGCGCTCGCGCGCCGGCGGCGGCACGGCCCAGAGCAGCGCGACGATCGGGCGTCCCATCACGATCAGCGGCGCGGCGATCAGCATCAGCAGCTCGTGCTGCGACATGTGCGCCGAAAACAGCAGCGCCGACAGCGGGTCCAGCGGCGACACCAGCGCCACGACCAGCGCCGCCATCCCGGCGCCGTAGGCGGTGACCGAGAGCCGGCGGATGCCGTGTCCCGCGCCGGCGTTCGTCCACAGCCGCGCGACGCCGCGCGCGTAGGTCGCGGCGGCGGCGGTCAGGCCCAGCAGCACCCACGGCCGCCAGGACCACCAGCCCAGAAGTTGCCGCAGCCCCAGCGCCGCGGTCATGGCCAGGCGCTCTGGTTCGTCGTGGGCGTCGCGTTCGGATGGATGACGAAGTTGGGGATCGCCATCGTGACGATGATCAGCGCGAAGAGCGCGCTGGCGATCGCGCCGAACGCCGCCAGGAACGCGGGGCCGTTCGCGGGCTCGTCCGGCCGCGCGTGCGCTTGCGCTGGCGGCGGCGCCGGTTGCGGGGAGCGCAGGCGGCGCCAGTTGCGCAGCGACAGCAAGCCGCTGGCGACGGTGATCGCGAAAGCCAGCCCGGCGACCGCCAGGCGCGCGCGCAGCGTCCCGTCGCCGTGGCGGGCCGGGACCAGCGCGTACGACAGGCCGAGGTCGCTCAGCCAGGCCGCCGGACCCAGCAACACACCCGCCCACAGAGTCGCGCTTCCCACCCTCATCGCGGAAACAGCAACGGTTCGAGGTACACGATCGCGTAGAGCGGCACGGTCACCGCGATCAGCCAGTACCAGAAGTAGCCGCCCAGCTGCAGGTCGTGGCGATGCTTCTGCTCGACGGGCCCGACGACCAGCAGCGCCAGCATCACCAGGTTCTCGGCCAGCGCCGTGACCTGGTGGAACGTGTTGAGCCCCAGGATCCCCCACACCGACGAGCCGTACGCGTGCGTGTCCCAGCGGAACTGCAGCCGCGGCAGCTCCAGCACGCGCGTCGCGAACGCCGCGGCGCCCAGCAGGGTCGTCACCAGCAGCCAGGCGCGCGCGCGGGCGATCTGGCCGGCCAGCGCGGCGACGCTCATCAGATGGTTGGGGATCGCGCTCAGCACCAGCACCACGACACCGGCCGTCGCGAGGTGGAACGATCGCTCGCCCGCCCAGGTGGGCGGCCAGCTGGTGAAGTTGCCCCGCACGTAGAAGTAGCTGAGCACCATCAGCGCCAGCATCGTGGTCTCGATGGCCATCAGCAGGACCACGCCCCAGAACATGGGCGTGCGCGCGCCGAACGCGAACGTCGGCAGGTCCGACACGTCGATCGTCCTGTCGGGTGCCGGTCCGGGCTCGGCTTGCTTCATGGCTGCGACCTCGCCGGCTGCTCGTCTGCCCGCTTGCGGTTCGGGTGCTTGGGCCAGAACCACCCGGTGAGCGCGATCAGCGACGCCCCGGCGCCCACCGGGATGGCCCAGGCGGTGAACATCCCCGGGATGAACGCGATGGCGGTGGCCAGCGCCGTCGCCAGCGGCCAGATCGACGGGCCCGCGATCGGGCTGCGGTGGTCGGGACGTGCGTCGACCAGCGTCGTCACCAGGACCTCCGGTCGCGCGGTCTGCAGCCCGGTCACGCGCGCGCGTCGTTGCGGATCGGACCAGAGCGGCGTCCGGCTGGTCGCGATTGGCAGGTTGCGAAACCCGTACGGCGGCGGCGGCGAGCTGGTCGCCCACTCGAGCCCGTCGGCCTCCCACGGGTCGTCGCCGGCCCGCTCGCCGCGCCGGCAGGCCCAGATCACGTTGGCCAGCAGCAGCAACAGCGCGATCGCGATCAGGATCGCGCCGGCGGTCGCCAGCTCGTTCAGGCGCGTCCAGCCGGTCGTGGCCCCGTAGCTGTAAACCCGCCGCGGCATCCCGCGCAGGCCCAGCAGGTGCATCGGGAAGAACGCCAGGTTGAACCCGACGAACAGCAGGCCGAAGCTCCAGCGCCCGGCGCGCTCGCTGAGCATGCGGCCTGTCGCCTTGGGGAACCAGTACGTCAGGGCGCCCAGCAGCGGGAACACCGCCCCGCCGATGAGGACGTAGTGGAAGTGCGCGACGACGAAGTAGCTGTCGTGCACCTGCAGGTCCAGCGGCACCGACGCCAGCATCATGCCGGTGAGGCCCCCCATCACGAAGATCGCGACGAACCCCAGCACGTACAGCAGCGGCACGCGAAAGCGCAGCTTCCCCAGCCACAGCGTCGCGATCCAGCAGAAGATCTGCACGCCGTTCGGGATGGCGATCATCATGCTGGCGGCCGTGAAGAAGCTGTGACCCAGCTGCGGCAGGCCGGTGGCGAACATGTGGTGCACCCACAGCCCGAAGGCGATGAAGCCCGTCGACACGACCGACAGCACCAGCGGCAGGTAGCCGAACACGGGGCGCCGCGTGAACGCGGGCAGGATCGCCGACACCATCCCCGTGGCCGGCACGAAGATGATGTAGACCTCCGGGTGGCCGAAGAACCAGAAGAGGTGCTGCCACAGCAGCGAGTCGCCGCCCTCCGCCGGGTTGAAGAACTGCGTGCCGATCAGGCGGTCCGTGGCCAGCATGCTGCTGGCGAGCATGACCGCCGGCATCGCGAACACGACCATGAACCCCTGCACCAGCATCGCCCAGACGAAGAGCGGCATGCGCGAAAGCGCCATCCCGGGCGCGCGCTGCTTGAAGACGGTCGCGATGACGCTGACCGCGCCGCCCAGCGCCGCCAGCTCCGTGAAGGTGATCATCTGCGCCCAGGTGTCGGTGCGCTTGC
This sequence comes from uncultured Myxococcales bacterium, assembly GCA_964546845.1. Lineage (GTDB taxonomy): Bacteria > Myxococcota_A > Polyangia > Fen-1088 > Fen-1088 > JADGRB01. The sequence continues at coordinate 3,019 of CAZJMY010000039.1, forward strand.
CGGGCGAAAAGCCCGGGCCCGACAGCGGCGTGTACGCGAACCAGCCGGCGTCGGGACCCATGTGGCAGAGGAAGCTGCCGTAGAGCAGCAGCCCGCCGATCAGATACGTCCAGTAGGCGAAGGCGTTCAGCCGCGGGAAGGCGGCGTTGCGCGTGCCCACCATCAACGGCACCAGGTAGACGCCGAACCCTTCCATCACCGGCACGGCGAACAGGAACATCATCGTGCTGCCGTGGGTCGTGAAGAGCTGGTTGTAGAGGTCGGGGCCGACGAAGTGGGCGCCGGGGCGGGCCAGCTGGATGCGCATGATCAGCGCCTCGATGCCGCCCAGGAACAGAAAGACGAACGCGGTCACGACGAAGCGGCGGCCGATGTGGGCGTGGTTGACGTCGGTCAGCCAGCCCCATACGCCCGGCTTGCGCTCCCAGACCTCCGTCAGCTGATCCGGTTCGCGCGCCGGCGCGAGGGAGGCGCTCATTTGAGCGCCTCCAGGTACGCCACCAGGTCCCGCCGGTCTTCCGGGCGCAGCGCGACGATCGGCATGTGATTGCCAGGCTTGATCGTCTGCGGATCGCCGAGCCACGCCTCCAGCGGGCCCGCGTCGTTGACCAGCGCGCCGGCCGCCAGCGCGCGCCGCGAGCCGAAGTGCGTCAGGTCGGGGCCCAGCATCCCGAACGCGCGCGTGCCGCCCAGGTGATGGCAGAGCGGACAGGCGCTCCGCAGGAACACGTCGCGCCCGCGGGCGGCGGCCGCCGTCGGCGGCTGGGCGGCCGGCGCGCGCTGGGCCGCCAGCCAGGCCGCGAACGCGTCGGGGGGCTCCGCCACGACCGTCAGGCCCATGTTGGCGTGCTGCGCGCCGCAAAACTCGGCGCACCTTCCCGCGAAGACGCCCGGCGCGTCGGCGCGCACGGCGATGACGTTCTGGTAGCCGGGGATCAGGTCGCGCTTGCCGTGCAGCGCCGGGACCCAGAAGCTGTGGATCACGTCGCGCGACTCCAGCGTGAGCTGCACCGGCTGTCCGACGGGCAGGTGCAGCTCGTTGGCGGTGGTGACCATCTGGCTGACGTCGTGGTTCTGGTACTGCAGCTCCCACCACCACCGGTGGCCGATGACCTTGATCGACAGCGGCTCGCCGGCGACCTCGCCCAGCGTCCCCAGCGCACGCCCGGTGGCGACGCTGCCGCCGAAGAGACCCAGCAGGATCAGCACGGTCAGCCCGACGGAGACCGCCACGGCGCGCGCCGGTCCCTGTTCGCCGGCGCCCTCCACGGCAGCGCCGCGGCGCCGCGCGATCGAGGCGACCAGCGCGACGAGGACCGCCAGGTAGACCGCGCTCAGCACGACCAGGAACACCCACCAGAGATGCGCGATGTGTCCGGCCTGGATCCCCGCGGCCTGCAGCACCGGGTACGCGAGCGCCGCCGGCTGGTTCATGACGGCGGCTCCGCTTCCGCCGGGATGGGGTGCCCCTTCGCCGCGTTCGACTCCTGCGGCGCCACCTGCATGTGATCGTCGCGGCTGGGCGCCGCCAGCTTCGGCACCAGCCCCGCCAGCGAGCGCACGTACGCGACCAGCTGCCAGATCTGCGGCTCCGGGATCTTGCCGCGCCAGGCCGGCATCCCGTTGGGGCGCCCCTCGACGATCGTGGCGTAGATGTTCTGTGGGTCGCTGCCGTAGATCCACTTGTCGTCCATCAGCGCCGGCCCCATGCCGCCGCCGCCGTGCGCGTGGCAGCCGACGCAGTTGAACCACGAGTAGAGGCGCTTCCCCTCGCTCAGCGCCCAGGCGTTGTCCGCCTCGGGCAGCGGCACCGGCGGCAGGGGCGCGCCGCCGCCCGGGCGCAGGTCCGGGATCTCGACCCTGGTCAGCGCCGCGCCGCGCCCCCAGTCCTCGGCCGACGGGTGCGGGTCGCGCTTCTCTCGCGCGCAGGCGCCCAGCGCGATCGCCAGCACCAGCGCGCTACGGGACCGCGAACACATACAGCGTGCCTCCCTTGCCGGTCGCCTTCGGCAGATCCTTGGTCGCGGCGACGAAGCCGTTGGCGCCGCTCTCGTCGCGCGGATCGAGGTCGGCGACGACGATCGTGCCGGCCCAGCCGCCGACGCCGGCGAACACCGCCACGTACTGCTTGCCGTCGGGGCCCAGGTAGCTGATCGGCTGCCCGATGACGCCGGAGCCGGTCTTCATCTTCCACAGCAGCTGGCCGGTCCTGGCGTCCAGCGCCTTGAACCAGCCGTCCATCGTGCCGTAGAAGACCAGCCCGCCGGCGGTGGCCAGCGCGCCGCTCCAGGCCGGGAAGCTTTCGGGGATGCTCCAGACCTTCTTCTGCGCGGCCGGATCCCAGGCCGTGAAGGCGCCGCGGTTCCCGCCCGGGCCCGCGTACATCTTGACGTTGGTGCCGACGAACGGCGTGCCGGCGATGTAGTTGACCTCCGTGGCCTCGACGTCCTCGCACAGGTTGTTGTGCGGGATGTAGAGCCAGCCCGTCACGGGCGAGTACGCCATCGGCTGCCAGTCCTTGCCGCCCGACGCCGACGGGCAGACGCCCCGGATGACCGTCCCCATGTGTGGCTCCTTGTCGGCGACGGGGATCAGCCGACCGGTCTTCATGTCGACGCCGCGGTTGGTCGTGACCGGCACGAACGGTGTCGCCGACAGCACCTCGCCCGTCGCGCGATCGAGGACGTAGAGGAGGCCGTTGCGGTCCGCGTGGGCCAGCACCTTGCGGCGCTGTCCGTCGACGGTCAGGTCGAAGAGGACGTTCTCGTTGACGCCGTCGTGGTCGTAGAGATCGTGCGGGCTCCACTGGTAGTACCAGATCGCCTCGCCCGTCTCGGGGCGGCGCGCGAAGATGCCCGTCGACCACTTGTTGTCGCCGGGGCGCAGCTCCGGGTTCCACGAGCCCGGGTTGGCGGTGCCGTAGAAAACCAGGTCCGCGTCGGGGTCGTAGGCCAGGAACCCCCAGACGGTGCCGCCGCCCAGCTTCCACCGTTCGGGCGGCCAGGTGTGCACGCCCAGGTCGCGGCCGCGATCCTGCGCGTAGAACGGCCGGAAGCTGGCGCCGATCAGGCAGTCGGCGTCGGGCCCGGCGCTGTACGCGCGCCACGCGATCTTGCCGGTCGCCGCGTCCAGCGCGGTCAACCAGCCGCGCACGCCCATCTCGCCGCCGCTGTTGCCGACCAGCACCTTCCCCTTCACGACCATGGGCGCCATCGTCATGGTCTCGCCCAGCTGGATGTCGCCCAGCCGGCTGTTCCAGATCGGGCGCCCCGTCCTGGCGTCGACGGCGATCGTGTGGTTGTCGAGCGTGTTGAAGAAGACGCGCCCGTCGGCGTAGGCGGCGCCGCGGTTCACGACGTCGCAGCAGGCGACCCCCTGCGCAGCGGCGTCGCGCGGCGGCTCGTACTTCCACTTCTGCGGCGCGCCCGGCTTGCTCAGATCCAGCGCGTACAGGCGATTGGGGAACGGCGTGACGACGTACATCGTGTCGCCGACGACCAGCGGCGCCCCCTCGTGCCCCTTGGGGATGCCGGTGTCGAACGTCCAGGCGATCTGCAGGCGGGCGACGTTCCGGGTGTCGATCTGCTTCAGCTCCGAGAACCGCCGGTTGCCGTAGTCGTGGGTGGCCATCGGCCACTGGCCCTCGTCGGCCGCGCGGGACGCCGCCCCGGGATCGCCGGCGCTCTGGAACTGGTGGCCGGACGGCTGGGTTTGCGGCGAGACCGCCCCGCGCGTGCACGCGGTCGAAAGCGTCGCTGTCAGCACCGCCACGAGTCCGAGAGCTCGTCCGTGCATCGTCCGGCAACGTAAGAGTGTTTTCCTGGACAGCAACGGCGGACGCGCGCGTCGCGCGGCGGTTCAGGAGTAAGCCTGATTGCGCCGCCGCGCCGCGTGCCGACATCCAGGAGGGGAGGCCCGGATGGACCGAGACGCGCGTACCGAGACCGAGGCGCTGGAGTTGTCGCCGGGCGCCGAGCAAGAACGCGGACAGGACCGCGAGCAGCGCTTCGCGACCGGCTCCGTCGAGTTCATCGGAACGGCGACGGTGATCATTCGGTACGGCGGCTTCACGATCCTCACCGACCCGAACTTCCTGCACCGCGGCGATCACGTGCACCTCGGCTACGGGATGACGGCGCCGCGGCTGACCGAGCCGGCGTTCGACATCGAGCAGCTGCCGCCCGTCGACCTGGTCGTCCTCTCGCACCTGCACGGCGACCACTTCGACCAGATCGTCGAGAAGCGCCTGGATCACGGGCTGCCGATCCTCACGACGCCCGAGGCGGCGCGCGCCCTGCGGCGCAAGGGGTTCCGTGCGGCGCGCGGGCTGCAGACCTGGCAGCGCGTCGTGGTCACGAAAGGCAGCGCCCGGCTGACCGTCACCAGCATGCCGGGGCAGCACGCCCCCGGCCTGATGCAGCTCATGCTGCCGTCGGTGATGGGGACGATGCTCGACTGGCGCGCGGCGGACGCGACGCAGCCGGCGATGCGCCTCTACATCACGGGCGACACGCTGCTGCGCGAACGGCTGCGCGAGATCCCGCGGCGCTTTCCGGACATCGACCTGGCGCTGCTGCATCTCGGCGGGACGCGCCTCTTCGGGGTGTTGCTGACGATGGACGCCAGGCAGGGCGTCGAGTGCATCCGCTGGATCCAGCCCAGGAAGGCGATCCCCATCCACTTCAACGACTACCCGGTGTTCAAGTCGCCGCTGGCGGACTTCGTGCGCGAGGTCGACGCGGCGGGGCTGACCGAGAGGGTCATCTATCTCGAGCACGGGCAGAAATACACGTTCACGGTGCCGCGCGAACGGTGGGCGGCGCCGGTGGGCGCGCGCCTTCCGCCGCCGTCGGTATCGCCCGGGCCGGCGCGGCCGCGCCGTCAGCCCTGACGGGTCTGCCCGGTCCAGCCGGGCGGCAGCCGCCTGGCCTTGCTGAGCTCCTCGGGCGGCATGACGCCGACCGAGATCGACAGCGAGTCTTCCGCGCACTTCACCAGGTGCCACCAGGTCGACGGGATGTAGAGCCAGTCGCCCGCGATGAGGCGGCTCTGGTAGATCGGGGAGGTCTCGCGGCGGATGCAGGTGAAGTCCAGGCGGTCGCCCAGCACCGTCTCGCGCGCGACGGTGTTCTGCCGGAAGTAGTAGTCCTTCGCGCCGGCCGTCTGGGCGATGAACACGTCCTCGAAGTCGTAGTGCCAGCCGTAGCTGTTGGTGCCGCCCGGCGTCGCGTAGACCTGGATGTGCACCTCGCCGGGAAGCGCCGCCTCGAACCCGGCGGCGACGGCGCGCAGCCCGGGGTCGTGCCGCTCGGCGCCGCGCACGACCACGCTGATCCCGGCGCGCATCAGCGCCCGCGCCTCGTCGAGCGCGCGCGGCGGCGGCACGGGCTGAAGCTCCCCGGCGCGCACGGTCATGATGTCCAGCGGCTGGTCGCTGCGCAGGATCCGGTCGAGCGTGCTCCAGTCCAGCGCGGCCAGCGCGCCTGAGGCGGCCCCGGGGCGTGCGAACGGCGCGCTGTGGAAATGCGTGGCCAGAAACCCACCCACGTCGTCGGGCGCCAGCCACTCGCTCAGCATCGGTTGCCTGTCCCCGCTTCCGCGATCAAGTTGTCGAGGGAAAGCTCGGATGACATCAGCCGCCGTAGATCGACGACCCGTTGGTCATCAAGACTGGCGGGACCTGCTGTTCCTGCACCAGCCGGTTCCCGTCGAGCTGCTGCGCCGCCTGGTGCCGCCGCAGCTGGCGATCGATACCTTCGAGGGGCAGGGGTGGGCGACGCTGATCCCGTTCGCCATCCGGGGCAGCCGGCCGGCCGGCGCGCCCGCTGCTCTCGGCATGAGCTTTCTGGAGACCAACCTGCGCACGTACGTCCGCGCGGCGAGCGGCGAGGCGGGGATCTTCTTCTTCTCGCTGGAGGCATCGTCGTGGCTGGCCGTGGCGGGCGCGCGCGCAGCTTACGCGCTCCCCTATTTTCCCGCGCGGATGGAATGCCGCAAGGACGGCCCGGCGTTTCACTATCGCTCCGTGCGGCGGCTGGGCGGCGCCGGGGCCGAGCTGGAGGTGACCTGGCAGGCCGGCGCGCCGGCGGGTCCCGCGGTGCCGGGGACCCTGGATCACTTCCTGGTCGAGCGCTACGTGCTCTTCGCGCAGCGCGGCCGCCGCATCCTGCGCGCCCGGGTGCGGCATCACCCCTACCCGCTGTGCGCCGTGACGGTGCCGTCGCTGCGCGAGACGCTGTTCGCGAACGCCGGGCTGCCGGCGCTCGCGCATCCGCCGCCGCTGTCCCACTTCTCGCCGGGCGTCGCCGTCGACATCTTCTGGCGCGCGCGCGCCGACTGACGCGCGGTCGATAAGGAAGCGCCAGGATTTCAGAAGCGCCAGGATCAGGAATCCTCAACGGCTCGGATGGCGTTCCTTGCGTCCTGGCGCTTAGCCGAACGGCATTGGTCTTAGACTGGCCGGCGCTGGAGGTCGGCCGACTGCTCGGCGCGGGCGGCGCCGATGGCGGTCTTCACCTTCTGCCGCTCCTCGGGCGGGGGCAGGACCGCCGGGATGCCCAGCGACGAGACCCACAGCTCCCGGCACCAGCCGCGCGTGTGGTAGAGGTGCTCGTCCTCCTGGTCCTCGATGGCGTCGTAGGCGGCCTTCAGCACCCGCCCCTGTTCGCCCTCCAGCTGCAGCGCACACTTGCCCAGCAGCTCCCAGTCCTGGTGGTCCTTGGTCTCGGCGATGACGACACACTCGCAGGCGACCAGCTCCGCCCCAACCGGGTCGCCGCCCGCCTGCGCGTTCTTCATGGCCGCCACCAGCGACTCGCCCAGCTGCCGGACGATCAGCCGCCCGGGCGTCTCCCGTTCAGGGTCGATCCGGAAGGCCTCGCAGACCCCCTCCAGCGCGGTGACGTGCGTGCGCGTCTGTTCGAGATACTCCTGCCACTCCTTCTTCAGCGACGGGTTCCGCGCGCAGGTCAGCGCGGTCGTGTAGACCTTCACGCCGCCCTTCTCGTGCTCCAGCGACTGCAGGATCAACTCTTCGAGCTGCTTCACATTCAGCTTGGTCTTCATGGTGTCTCCTCTCACCCGTCCTCGTCCTCGTCCTCGAGGACGGGGCGGAAGAATCAGACCAGCGGTGGATCGGTCCAGCGCTGGAAGTGGCGGTGGGCGGCGATGCTCTTGATGAAGGCGGGCAGCACCTCGTCGACCGCGGTCTGGCGTGCGAGCAGCAACCCCGGGTCGTCCGCCCCCGACGGCAGCCGCGCGGGGACGCCGGCGTTCTCGACGAGATCCGCGCCCTCGTTCAGCGCCAGGATCGGCTTGGCGTGGCGGTACTGATCCTTGATGAACTCCAGCGCCATGCCGGCGTTGCCCAGGGTCTGCACGGCGACCTTGCCGCCCGGGACGGCCACCGCGTCGAACAGCACGGACGGCATCGTCTCCAGCGTGACCTCGACCTCCAGCGTGTCGCCGCCGGCGGTCTGGGCGGCGCCCAGGCGTGCCCCCACGTAGCGCGGCACTGCGCCCTGCTCGGTCAGCGCCTCGTGCAGCGCCGTGGCGGCCTCGCCGTCGACGCCGTCGGCCACCAGGATCGCGATGCGCCGCGTGCGGATGCTGCCGTCGCCCGGCCGGGCGAACAGCGACAGCGCCGGCGAGCGCTCGACCTCCGGTTTCACGGGCCGCTTCAACGCCTTCGGCATGGGCTCCGGCATCTCCATCCCCAAATCCCGCGCCAGCGTCTCGGCCAGGCCGCGGTCGACGTTGGCCAGCATCGCCACGACTCGCTGCCGGATGGCCGGCACCTGCACCTTCGTCAGCTCGAACCGGAAGCCGCGCAGGATATGCAGCTGCTCGATCGGCGTCTGGCTGTTCCAGAACAGCGTCGCCTGCGTGTAGTGGTCGGCGAACTTCTCGGGGTTGCCGCGGACCTTGTCGGCGTCGATGGGCTCCCGGAACGACGTGAAGCCCTCCATGCGGCCGGCCTGGAACGGGCAGCCGCCCGCCAGCGAGTTCGGCTCGTACGCGACGCGCCCGCGGTTGATGGCCTGCCGGTGAAAGCCGTCGCGCTGGTTGTTGTGCACCTGCGCGACCGACCCGTTGATCGGGATCTCATGAAAGTTCGGACCGCCGAGGCGCGTGATCTGCGTGTCGACGTACGAGTGGATGCGCCCCGCCAGCAGTGGGTCGTTGCTGAAGTCGATGCCCGGCACCACGTGCGCCACGCAGAAGGCGACCTGCTCGGTCTCCGCGAAGAAGTTGTCCGGGTTCCGGTTCAGCACCAGTCGACCGACCGGGCGCACCGGCACCAGCTCCTCGGGCACGATCTTGGTCGCGTCCAGCACGTCGAACGAGAACGCCTCCGCCTGCTTCTCGGAGAAGAGCTGCACGCCCAGCTCCCATTCGGGGAAGGCGCCCGCCTCGATGGACTCCCACAGGTCGCGCCGGTGAAAGTCGGGGTCGGCGCCGCAGATCTTCAGGCTCTCGTCCCAGTCCAGGGAGTGGGTGCCGGCGACCGGGTTCCAGTGGAACTTCACGAAGGTCGACTTACCGCCGGCGTCGACGAACCGGTAGGTGTGCACGCCGAAGCCCTGCATCATCCGGTAGCTGCGCGGCAGCGTCCGGTCGGACATCGCCCACATCATCATGTGAGTCGACTCCGGCATCAGCGAGATGAAGTCCCAGAACGTGTCGTGCGCCGTCGCCGCCTGGGGGATCGCGAAGTGCGGCTCGGGCTTGGCGGCGTGAATGAGGTCCGGGAACTTCATCGCGTCCTGGATGAAGAACACGGGGATGTTGTTGCCGACCAGGTCCCAGTTCCCCTCGTCGGTGTAGAACTTGACGGCGAACCCGCGCACGTCGCGCGGCGTGTCCGGCGAGCCGCGCTCGCCGATGACCGTCGAGAAGCGCACGAACACCGGCGTTTGCTTGCCGGCCTCGGCGAAGAGACCCGCCCGCGTCACGTCGGTCAGAGGGTCCGTGCACTCGAAGTAGCCGTGGGCGGCCGAGCCGCGCGCGTGGACGATGCGCTCCGGGATGCGCTCGTGATCGAAGTGGGTGATCTTTTCTCGGAGGATGAAGTCCTCCAGCAGCGCCGGGCCGCGCAGGCCCGCCTTCAGCGAGTGCTGGTTGTCGGCGATGGGCACCCCCTGGTTGGTGGTCAACCGCTGCCCGCTCGAATCCACGCGCACGCGATCGAGCGGCTGGTTCTCGGCGTCGAACCCCAGCCGCGCGGCGCCGCCGGTCTTCGCCGAGGCGACCGATTCCGTCAGCGTGCTGCCCGTCGCCCGCGCGTCGGCGGTGGGGACGCTCGTTCCCGGCTGCGGGTCCAGCGTGGCCTTGCCGTACTCGCTCGGCTTGTTGGCGTTGAACGGCATGGCGGCGGCCAGCGCCTCCGTCGCCTCCATCTTCGCGACCAGCTCGTCGGACGAATCGGCGCCGGCGTCGTGCCGAGCGGGCGAGCTGATCGTGCTGCGGGCGCTGGAGCGTGCGCCGGAGCGGCCGTCGCCAGACCGCGACTTCCCATTTGACGTGGACTTGCCTCGAACCGGCTTCTTGGGGGCCATGCGGATCTCCGTGGTGAGGGGACGAGCCGCAAAGCTAGGTGCTGTTTCCGACGACGGAAGGCGGCGGGCGCGGCAAGCGCCACAAATCACTTGCGCGGGCTGCCGTCCTGCTTGTTGGTGAAACGCGCGTTGCCGAGGCCGGTGCCGATCGTCAGCACGCCCCAGTGATCGACGTCCTGGACGTAGGCCAGATCGCTCAGGCCATGAACCACGGCATCGTTGTGCATCACCACCAGCGTGTCGTGGCCGTCGATCTTCGGGATCAGGCCGCGCAGCTCCTCGGGAAGGTTGAACCGGCTGCTCTCCCAGTTGCCCGGCAGGTTCTGCCCGCCGCGCTCGATGTGGCCGTCGCTGGCGATGATGCCGGGGCACCCGACCCCGATGAAGGGGGCCAGCTTCACCTGGTTCTTGCCCGCCTTCCTGATCAGCCGCTCGAGCATCTGGCCGATCCGCTCGACGGCCTCCTTGCGGGAGGGCTTCGTCTTCTCGTCGGCGTAGCGCCACAGGTCCAGCTCGTCGACGGTGCCGCGCGCGATCTCCCCGCCCTCGCCGGCCTTGTCGCTCTTCGCGGAGCTCTTCTCGTTCCCCTTCTTGCTGGCCTTCCAGGGGCGCAGCTCGACCAGGCCGGCGCGCAGGTTCGACCCGCCGATGTCGACGGCCAGGATCGCGTCGTGCCCCTCCAGCATCCAGGCGGGGGCCAGGTGGATGGCCCCCAGCAGCCCGGCCTCGTCCGGGTGGTTGTGAACCGGGACGAGATCGAGCTTGTGCCCCGCTTCTTTCAGCAGGACCGAGGTGCGCCCGATGGCCAGCTCGCCGACGCGGCTGGCCCGCAGGCCGCCGCCCACCACGATCCGCTCGGTGTCGCGCCAGGCCTTCAGCTTCAGGAACCGCGTGATGACGGTCGTGAGCTCGGTGGCGAACTCCTCGATGGCCCCGTGGATCACGCCGGCTGCCTCGGGCTCGCCCTCGACCAGCAGCTTGTCCATCTTCTTCTTGGGCAGCTCCTCGGTCGGGGTGTCTCCCAGCGGATCTTCCTTGGTGGCCTCGCGAATCCGTTCGCGCGACTCGTCCAGGATGGCCCGGAAGGCGCGGTTGCTGGCGCGGTCGCCGATGAAACCGTCGCCGTCGCGCAGCTCGGCGTTGTAGGCGTCGACGGTGACGACCTGCAGCTCCGACGAGCCATGGGAGATGGAGATGGGGGGCGTGGGGGGGCTGCTCACGGCTTCAATATGTCCACGCCTCGGCACAATCGGGGGCGGTACCGAGCCTTTCGCCCAACGTCCTGGCGGGCCCCCCTACGACAACCGGTCGAGCAGCGGGGGGATCTCCGGCAGCAGCTCGCGGGCCAGATACCCGTGGTGGCCGACGCGGCGGGCCAGCGCGTCGCCGGCGCGCGCGTGCAGGTAGACGCCCCAGATCGCCGCGCGCAGAGGGTCGGCGCCGCGCGCGCACAGCCCGGCGATCACCCCGGACAGCGCATCGCCGGAGCCGGACGTGCCGAGGCCGCTGTTTCCCGCCGTGTTGTGGAACGTGCTTCCGTCGGGCGCCGCAACGATCGTGACCGCCCCCTTCAGCACCACGATGGCGCCCAGGCGGGCCGCGGCGTCCCGCGCGATCTCCAGCGGCGCGGCTTGCACTTCGTCCTTGGGCACCCCCCACAGCATCGCCATCTCACCGGCGTGCGGGGTCAGGACGACGCGGTCGCGCGCGGCCGGCGCGATCGGCTGCCGGTCGCCGAACGCCCCCAGCGGCGCCGCGTCGACGACGAGCGGCGGCCCGTCGACCGCCCGCAGGCAGCGGCGCACGAGGTCGACCCCCGCCCGCTGGTCCATCATCCCCGGACCGACCAGCAGCGCGTCGCAGGCGCTGGCCTCGTGCTGGATCGCCGTGCAGGCGCGGGGCGCCAGCTCACCCGTGCGATCGTGAGACAGCCCGATCACCCGCGCCTCGGGGACGGCCACCGCGACCCAGGGCGCCACCCGGCGCCCCGTCGCGATCTGCAGCTTGCCCGCCCCGGCCCGCAGCGCCGCGGTCGCCGCCAGGATGACCGCGCCGGGGATCTGATCGGACCCGCCCACCACCAGGACGCAGCCGCGCCCCTCCTTGCCCTGCTGGCCGTCGACGGGCGGCAGCGGCAGGCGACGCAGCACGGCCGGCGTGATGTGCGTCGAGCCCCGCGCCCTGGCCGGGTCTCGCTCAGCGCGCGGCGGCCGGCGCATCGGCCTCCTCCGTCACGGGCGTGCCGGCCTGCTCCAGCGGCGCCACGAAATTGTAGAAGCGCAGGACCAGGCGATCGCCCCCCGGCGCGCGGTCGTAGGCGGTGAGCCCGCAGTTGGCCACGTCTCCCTCCCGATCGATCTGCAGGATCTGCTCCTCCGTCATGCGTTCCAGCAGGTAGCGGAAACACAGCACGATCACCTGATGCGCGACGATCAACACGCGTTCGTCGCCGCCTTGCAGGCGCAGATGGTCGCCGACCGACCGAAGCCGCAGCAGCACGTCGCACCAGCTCTCGCCCGACGGTGGGCGGTAATAGAACTTCCCGAGTCGCGCACGCAGCTCCGCTTCGGCGGGGTAGCGGGCCGTGATGCCGGCCTTCGTCAGCCGGTTCAGCATCCCCAGCTCGCGCTCGCGCAGACGTTCGTCGACCACGAAACGATCGGAGGCGCGGTCCAGGCCCACGGCGGCCGCCACGACCTCCGCGGTCTGCACGGCCCGCAGGTAGGGAGAGACGAGCAACACCGTCGGCCGCTCGTCGGCCGCCTGGGCGGCGAACCAGTCGCCCAGCGCTCGCGCCTGCCGGCGGCCCAGCGCGGACAGCGGCACGTCGACGTCGCGATCGGCGACGTCGATCGAGGCGCGCCCCGCCGCCGTCGCTTCCGCGGCGGCGACGTTGCCGGCGCTCTGGCCGTGCCGGACCAGCCACAGACGGGCGGGCCAGCCCGGCAGGCCAGCGTCGACGTTCGGATTCACGATTGAACGTAAATCCCGCCCGCGATCAGTGCATCGCGTGCTTCAACGTGCTCAGCGAGCGGTGCGTCCGCTCCTGCGCGGGCAGCACGTCCTGCTCGACCAGCGCCCGCGACGCGGGATCCAGCTTGTCGATGTCGCCCTTGTACAGGCGCAGGCCGTGGTCCTCGCCCTCTTCCAGCGCGGCGATGGCGGCTTTCTCGCCGAACGCCTTGGCGCCGCCTTCGAACAGCTTCGCGAAGGCGCCCCAGGCGCCCGACGTCTCGTCGGGGTTGCCGCCCAGGCGAACCACCTGCTCGCGCAGCTTCTGCACGCGCATCTCGTGCGAGCGCCGGCATTCTTCCAGCTCCGCGCGCGCCGGGCTGCCGCTCAGCTTCTCCAGCGCCTGACGGTAGGTTTCGACCGCGGAAATCTCGCCGCGGAGCAGCTCGTTCAGGGTGTCGACCGGATTGGTTTGCATCTTCTCCTCCTCGCTTGTCGTGTCACCGCCGAAGTTAGGCATGCCTCCCGATGCGGCAACGCCTGAGGGTTCGGCGGCCGTGGGTCTTGTGGCGACGGCAACGCCCCTTAACGTGAGCCTGTGGCGCAGGCGTTGAAAATTGCCGCCGTTCCCGACACGGCGGCCGACCCGGTCGCCGCGGCGCGCGCGGCTGGGCTTCGCCACGTCGACGACACGCGCCCCGGAATTCGGCGGCAGGCGACGGGCAAGAAGGTCCGCCAGGGCAAGCGCTTCGTCCCGCAGTTCGTTTACCTGGACGCGCAGGGGCGGCGGCTCCACGACGCGGACGCCGAAGAACGCATTCGTAAGCTGGTCATCCCCCCGGCCTGGACGGACGTCTGGATCTGCCCCGACCCGAACGGCCACATCCAGGCCACCGGGCGCGACGCGCGCGGCCGCAAGCAATACCGGTATCACCCCCGGTGGCGGGAAGAGCGGGACGGCACCAAGTACTCGCGGATGATCGCGTTCGGACAGTCGCTGCCGCAGCTGCGGCGGCGCATCGCAGCCGATCTGCGGCTCCCCGGACTTCCGCGGCGGAAGGTGCTGGCGACGGTCGTGCGCCTCCTGGAGACGACCTTCATGCGCGTCGGCAACGAGGAGTACGCGCGCACCAACAAGTCGTTCGGGCTCACGACGTTGAAGGACCGCCACGTCGACATCCGGCCGTCCGAGGTGCGCTTCCACTTTCGGGGCAAGAGCGGCGTCATGCACGACGTGGCGGTGCACGACCGCGCCGTCGCGCGCATCGTGCGGAAGTGCCGCGATCTCCCGGGGCAAGAGCTCTTCCAGTACCTCGATGAAGACGGGAAGCCCGCGACGATCGATTCGGCGGACGTGAACGAATACATCCGCGAGGCCACGGGCCACGACTTCACGGCCAAGGACTTCCGCACCTGGGCGGGCACTGTGCTGGCCGCGCTGGCGCTGCAGGAGGTGGACGCGGCGGCCGAGCTGCTGGCGGGGCGCGGGCGCAAGGCGCGCCCGCGCAAGCCCGGGCCACGCGACGTGGCGCGCGCGATCGAGCGGGTCGCCCAGCGCCTGGGCAACACGCCGGCGGTCTGCCGCAAGTGCTACGTTCACCCGGACGTCATCGCGTCTTATCTCCACGGGACGCTGTCGGAGTCGCTGGCGCGCCGGGTCGACGTGCCGCTGGCCTCGCGGCGGCCGGGGGCGCTGCGCCCCGACGAGGCGGCGGTGCTGGCGTTGCTGCAGCGGCGGATGGCCGAAGACAAGCGGGGCGATCGCCTGGAGACCCAGCTGCGCCGATCGTTGCGGCAGGCGCGGCAGACACAGCGGCAAGGCTCGCGGGGGCAGCGGTGGCGCTCGACGGCGTGATCTTCGACTTCGACGGGGTCCTGGTCGACTCCAACGACGCGCACATCCGGGCCTGGCAGCGCGCGTTCCAGCGCTGCGGCTACAACGTCGAGCCGGACCGCATCTTCGTCGAGGTCGGCAAGGGGGGCGACAAGCTGGTCGCCGACATCCTGGGTGAGAGCGCGGAGAGCAAGCGCGGCGACGCGCTGCGCGCGGCGAACAAGGAGGCGCTGTTCGAGATCTGGGCGGCCGAGGGGCTGCGGGTCATCCCCGGCGGCCAGGAGCTGCTGGCCGCATTGCGCGCCCGCGGCATCCGGACGGCGCTGGCGAGCAGCAGCAACACCCAGCAGATCGAGAAGGCCGAGGCCGCGTCGCGGGTCGGCTGGCGAAAGCTGTTCGACCAGGTCGTCACGGCCAGCGACGTCGAGAACACCAAGCCGTCGCCGGACCTCGTTCACGCGGCGCTCGCGAAGCTCGAGATGTCGCCGGCCCAGTGCGCGATGATCGGCGATACGCCGTGGGACGCGCGCGCGGCGACCGCCGCCGGGGTGGTCCTGCTGGGCGTGACCGGCGGGGGCAATCAGGCCGAGGTGCTGCGGGGCGCGGGCGCCCGCGCCGTCTACCGCGACGTCGCGGCGATCGGGGCCGAGCTCGACGCGGCGTTGCGAGCTGCGTCCCCCGGCGCCGCCCACCTGGACGCGGCGGCGCTGGACCGCCTGCTGCAGGCGGCGCACAACGCGGCGGGTGGCAGGCCGGCGGGCTGCGTGGTCGCCGACGGGAACGCCGACCCGATCGCCGCGTTCGGCGGCGCCTGCGACGGCGGCGATCTCGCGCATCCGGCGATCCAGTGCCTGCGCGTCGCGGCGGCCCAGGCGGCTGCGCCGGGCCCGGGCCTGACCCTGGCGGCCACGCACGAGCCCTGCCCGATGTGCGTGGGCGCCGCCGTCGAGGCCGGCGTGGACCTGCTGCTGTTCGCCTCGCCGGCGCCGGCCGACCACGGCGCCGCGCGCCTGCTGCCGCCACGCGGGACCCGCTGGCTGCTGCCGCGGATCGTCCAGCGACGGTGACCTCAGCGGGCGCGGCCGTCGAACTTCTGGATCTTGAGCGCGTCGAGGTCCACGTCGTCCAGGCAGCGGACGTTGACCGCCACCTGCTCGCCGCCGTCGCGGCCGACGCCGCGCGCGAACGACTTGATGCCGCAGACGCTGCAAAACAGGTGGTGGATGACGTGCTTGTTGAACTGGTAGTTCGTCAGCGACTCACCGCCGGACTTCAGCGTGAACTGGCTCGCCGGCACGAACGTCAGCAACGTCCCGGCCCGCCCACACATCGAGCAGTTGCAGGAGATCACCGGCTGCGACAGATCGAGCCGCACGTCGTAGCGCACGCGCCCGCACTGACAGCCGCCCTCGTAGGTCTTCTGGGGTTCGCTCATGGGAAAAACCTAAGGCGGGGGCCCCGGCTTTGGCAGAGGTTGACGGCCGGCCGCCGTCACAGCGGCTGGCGCGCGACGTCGGTGTGCAACCGCAGGCCGATGGTCGTGTCGTACGAGGCGCCCCAGCCCAGCTCCTGGCGCTGGGCGCCGAACACGTCCAGGCCGACGGTCAGGAACAGCGTGGGCACCAGCGGGACCGACAGCTTGGCGGTGCCGCGCAGCTGGTGCTGGCGGGTGTCGGTCGGGTCGACGAAGTCGTAGTTGATCAGCCCTTCGAGCCGCACCGCCAGCGCGCCCCAGGTCGCGATCGCCGTCGGGTCCAGCGTCGCGCCCGCCTCGATCACCGCCTGCCACCGGCCGGCGCCGTCGGGGGCCAGCAGCTCGCTCTGCGCGCCCGCGCCCGCGCGCACCTTCAGGCGCGGTGTCAGGGTCAACTGCGCGCCGGCGGTGGGCGTGAGCTGCAGGTGGTGATAGCCGCGCGTCTGCGTCGCCGTCATGGTCGGCCGCGTGAACTCGGACTCCAGCCAGACCCGCGCGTACGGGTCGGGGACGGCCGGCTTGGGGAAGCGCCGCCAGTCGCGCAGCCCGCGGTAGCTGTAGGTCGCGATCGCCGTGATGAGGTCGATCGACTCGCCCGCGACGGCCGGCATCCCGGCCGGCTGCGTGCGCGCCCAGCCGTACTGGGCGTCGAAGCGCCCGTCC
>CAZJMY010000040.1:0-3586 GCA_964546845.1 uncultured Myxococcales bacterium
CAGGGCCGCGCCGCCGCGGCGCTGGCCGCCGACGCCGCGGCGCTGATGCGCGCCCACCCCGACCGCAGCGTCGCCACGACGCTGGACCCGCCTTTGCCGCTGACGGTCGATCCGCCGCTGGCCGCCTTCAGCGCCTGGTACGAGATGTTCCCGCGCTCGTGCGGCAGCGACGGCAAGCACGGCACTCTGCGCGACGCGGAGGCCCGCCTGGCGTACGTCGCCGACATGGGCTTCGACATCGTCTACCTTCCGCCCATCCACCCGATCGGACAGACGCACCGCAAGGGGCGCGACAACAGCCTGGTCCCGCAGGCGGGCGACCCCGGCAGCCCGTGGGCGATCGGCGGGGCCGAGGGGGGCCACAAGGCGGTGCATCCGCAGCTGGGCACCGCCGAGGACCTGCGGCACTTCGTGACCGCGGCGCGGCAGCGCGGGATGGAGGTGGCGCTCGACATCGCGTTCCAGACCTCGCCCGACCACCCGTACGTGAAGGAGCACCCCGAGTGGTTCGTGCACCGGCCGGACGGCTCCGTGCAGTTCGCCGAGAACCCGCCCAAGAAGTACGAGGACATCTATCCCTTCGACTTCGCGGGCCCCGCCTGGCAGAGCCTGTGGCAAGAGCTGCGCAGCGTCTTCCTGCACTGGATCGACCAGGGCGTGCGCGTGTTCCGGGTCGACAACCCGCACACGAAGCCGATCCCGTTCTGGCGTTGGTGCATCGACAGCCTCAAGGCCCAGCACCCGGAGGTGATCTTCCTGGCGGAGGCCTTCACGCGCCCGAAGCTGATGTACGCGCTGGCCAAGGCGGGGTTCTCGCAGTCCTACACGTACTTCACCTGGCGGACATCGAAGAACGAGCTGGAGGAGTACGTGCGGTCGCTGGCCGAGACGGAGGCGAGGGACTTCTTCCGTCCCAGCTTCTGGCCGAACACGCCCGACATCCTGCCCGAGCACCTGCAGTACGGCGGGCGGGCGATGTTCATCGCGCGCGCGGTGCTGGCGGCGACGCTCTCGCCCAGCTGGGGGATCTACGGGCCGCCGTTCGAGCTGATGGAGCACGTCGCCCGCCCCGGCGCCGAGGAGTACGCGCAGAACGAGAAGTACCAGCTGCGCAGCTGGAACCTGGACGACCCGCGCAGCCTGCGGCCCGTCATCAAGCGCCTGAATCACATCCGCCGTGAGAACCCGGCGCTGCACCGATTGACGGGGACGGTGTTCCACCGCACCGACAACGACATGCTGCTCTGTTACAGCCGCCGCAGCGCCCAGGACGACAACCTCCTGCTGGTCGTCGTCAACCTGGACCCGCATCACGCGCAAAGCGGCTGGCTGGACCTGGATCTGTGGAAGCTGGGGATCGCGCCGGACGCCGGATACCAGGCCCATGACCTGATCGGCGACGGAAGGTATCTGTGGCGCGGGCCGCGGAACTTCGTCAGCCTGGAGCCGTCGTCCATGCCCGCCCAGATCTTTCGGCTGCGGCACCACCTGCGGACGGAACGCAGCTTCGAGTACTACCTATGAGCCGCCCGACCAGAGGGTGGGACCAGCTGCTGGCCGCTGCCCAGCGGCAGGCGCTGTCGGCGCGGCTGATCGATTACGCGCGCCAGCGGCGGTGGTTCCGGGGCAAGAACCGATCGGTCACGGGCGCGCAGATCGCCGACGTGCTGCCGCTGGACACCGACACTGTCGACGCGGCCGCCAACGTGCTGGCCGTCGTCGAGGTGCGGTACGCGCAGGGGGAGCCCGACCTCTACGTCATCCCGCTGACGTGGGCGCCGCCCGACGAGCTGCGCCGGCTGCGCGAGAAATTTCCGCACACGTTGATCGGGACGGACGACGGCCTGGTCGACGGACTGGCGACGGGGGAAGCCGCGGTGTCGCTGCTGGACATGGCCCGAGGCGGCCTCACCCGGCGCGGGCACCACGGCGTGCTGACCGCCGAGGGGTCGGAGCTGCTGGCGCAGCTTGCGCCCGAAGGAGCCGCGGCGCTGCCGCTGCGGGTCGCGGGCGTCGAGCAGACGAACTCGACGGTGATGTTCGGGGATCGCGCGCTGCTGAAGGTGTATCGCCTGCCCGCTGCCGGTCCGAACGTCGAGCTGGAGATGGGGCGCTTCCTCGACCGCGCCTGCGATCCGCCCTGCGTGCCGCGCGTGCTGGGCGCGATCACGTACCAGCCGGACGGCGGCGAGCCGCGCAGCCTGGGCGTCGTCCACCAGCTGATCGCGAACCGCGGCGACGCCTGGGCGCTGGCCCAGCGCGAGCTGGGGCGATTTTTCCAGCGCGCGGCGGACACCCCCCCGCCGATGGCTTTACGTCGCGGCGGCGAGGCGTGGCTGTCCGCCGTCGACGACGAGGCGGCGGCGCTGGACGCGCGCGCCGGCCGATTCGTCGGTCTGGCCGCCGTGCTCGGCCGGCGAACCGGCGAGCTGCACGTCGCGCTGGCCGGCCGTCGGCGGCCGGTGCCCGACGCGGGTCCCGACTTCGCGCCCGAGCCGCTGACGGCGGAGGACCGCCGGGGATTGGCCGAGCGCACGCGCGCGATGCTGGACGACACGCTGGCGTCCCTGGCGTCGTCCTCCGATCAGCTGGGCACGGGAACCCGCGCGCTGGCCGAGCGGCTGCTGGCGCCGGAGGGTCGTGAGGCCGTCGCGCGCCGGCTGCGTGATTTCAGCGACCAGCCCGTCGCGACCGTCAAGATCCGCACCCACGGCGACCTTCACCTGGGACAGGTCCTGGCGGTCGCCCGCGCCGCCGGCGCGGCAGCCGACGACGACGCGGCGATCGACGATTTCGTCATCATCGACTTCGAGGGGGAGCCGGCCCGCCCCCTGCACGAGCGCCGCGCGAAGGGCTCACCGCTGCGCGACGTGATGGGGATGGTCCGCTCGTTCGACTACGCGCCGGAGGCGGCGCTGCGCCAGGCGGGCGGCGGCGGGGCAGGCAACCGAACCGGGTGGGCGCGCCTTTGGACCCGCCAGGTGACCGCGTCGTACCTGCGCGCCTATCTGGACAGCGTCGCGGGCGCCCCGTTCGTGCCGCGCGACCGCGGGCAGCTGGCGCGCCTTTTGACTTACTACGAGCTGGAAAAAGTGATCTACGAGGTCGGCTACGAACTGAACAACCGGCCCGACTGGCTGGACATCCCGCTTCGCGGGCTGCTGGCGGTGGTGGGCCTGGATACGGGGCTGGAGAGCGGCACATGAGCGACAAGCGCGTCAGCAAAACGGACGTCAGCGACAAAGACGTCCGGTTGGGACCCATGGATCTGCACCTCCTCGGCGAGGGGACGCACGCGCGCCTGTTCGAGAAGATGGGCGCGCAGGTCACGGTGCGCGACGGCAAGAAGGGGACGCAGTTCTCGGTGTGGGCCCCCAACGCCGAGACCATCGACGTGCTCGGCGACTGGAACGAATGGCGGCCCGGCGCGACGCCGATGAAGTCGCTGGGCCCGTCGGGCGTCTGGCAAGCCTTCGCGCCCGGCGCGGCGCCGGGGCACCGCTACAAGCTGCACATCCGCTCGCGGAACAACGGCTACACCGTCGACAAGGCGGACCCGTTCGCGTTCGCCAGCGAGGTCCCGCCG
>CAZJMY010000041.1:0-3754 GCA_964546845.1 uncultured Myxococcales bacterium
CCTCAGTAAAACGACAACGATCTCGGTTGTTTGACGCTACGACGCGCTGCCGGGCGTGACTGTGCGGCAGGGTGTGTGCAATTCATGGGCCACCCTTGTATTGACGCTTGTCCGTGGCGACCTATAAGTGCTACCAATAGAGCGACCGCGAGTCTCACGGGCACATGTCGATTGAAATAAAACAGCACCTCAAGCTGCAGCAGCAGCTGGTCATGACGCCCCAGCTGCAGCAGGCGATCAAGCTGCTGCAGCTGTCCCGGATGGAGCTGGTCGACATGGTCCGGGACGAGATGCTCGAGAACCCGATCCTCGAGGATTCGGTCGAGTCCTCGACCGAGATGGCCAAGACGGCGGACGGCGTCGCCGGCCTCGAGAGCCCCGGGGGCGACGTCGAGCACGTCGGCGAGACCGAGACGCCCGTCATCGAGCTGCGGGACGACAAGATCGGCACGACGGCCGAGGTGAAGGCCGACACCACCTCCAGTGAGGCGGTCAGCGACTTCGACTGGGACGGGTACCTGGACAACCAGGCGGCCGCGGCGCCCATGCCGTCGTACAAGTCGAACAACGAGGACCTGCCCTCGCTGGAATCGACGCTGACGCGCGGGACGTCGCTGTTCGACCACCTCGAATGGCAGCTGAAACTGAGCCCCTTCTCGCTGGAAGAAGACGGCATCGGGATGCTGATCATCGGCAACCTGACCCCCGACGGCTACCTCGAAGAGCCGCTCGAGGATCTGGCCGAGGAGGCCGGCGTCAGTTTGGAGCTCGCCGAGTCGGTCCTGAAGCGGGTCCAGGAGTTCGACCCGATCGGCGTGGCGGCGCGGTCGCTGGAAGAGTGCCTGCTGATCCAGGCCCGCCACATCGGCGCCGACGACGATGTGGTCCTGGGGATCATCCAGAAGCACCTGGCGAACCTGGAAAAGAAGAACTACCAGGCCATCGCCAAGGACCTCGGCCAACCCGTCGAGGAGATCTACGAGGCGGCCAAGGTCGTCAAGGGCCTGGACCCCAAGCCGGGACGGCAGTACACGTCCGAGGAGCCGACCTACATCACGCCGGACGTCTACGTCCACAAGGTCGGCGACAAGTACTTCGTGGTCGCCAACGACGACGGCCTGCCGAAGCTGAAGATCTCCGACTTCTACCGGACGGCGCTGGCCGGCGGCCCCAAGGCCCGCGAGTACATCCAGGAGAAGCTGCGCAGCGCGCAGTGGCTCATCCGCTCGATTCAGCAGCGCCAGCGGACGATCACGCGCGTGACGGAGTCGATCCTCAAGTTCCAGCGGGAGTTCTTCGACAAGGGGACCGCGCACCTCAAGCCCCTCATCCTGCGGGACGTCGCCGAGGACATCGGCATGCACGAGTCGACGGTGTCCCGCGTGACGACCAACAAGTACGTCCACACGCCGCAGGGCATCTACGAGCTGAAGTATTTCTTCAATTCCGGGATCTCGCGCACCGACGGCGACGATCTGGCCTCCGAAGCCGTGAAGTTGAAGATCAAGCAGATCATCCTGTCGGAGAGTCCCAAGAACCCGCATTCGGACCAGCGGATCGTCGAGCTCCTGAAGGACCAGAACATCGAGATCGCGCGCCGGACGGTCGCCAAGTACCGCGAGCAGCTCCGCATCCTCTCCAGCTCGAAGCGCCGTCAAGTCTTCTGAGGGGATCGATTTCTGATCGATCCTGTCCCTCGACGGGAAAATGCGGTAGAAGTCGCGGCGAAAGAGGAGCGCCCGGATGCAGCTCTCGACCACGTTTCGCCACATGGACGGTTCCCAGGCCGTACGCGAGTACACCGCGGAGAAGCTGGACAAGATCCGGAAGTACTTCAAAGGGCCGATCTCCGCGCACGCCGTGTTTTCGGTGGAGCGCGGGTTCCACCACTGCTGCGACATCAGCCTCTCGCTGCCGAGCGGGCTGGTGGTCAGCGCCAAGGAGACGACCGAGGACATGTACTCCTCGATCGACCTGGCCACGGCCCGCATCGAGCGGCAGGTCCGGCGCTGGAAGGACAAGATCCGCGACCACAAGCCCCACGGAGGCCCCGCGGCCACCGTCCGCGAGCGCGTCATTCCCGCCGAGGAGATCGAGCCGCGACCGTCCAGCGGCGAACCTTCGGCCGCGGCCCCGCCCGCCGAGCCCCCGCCCAGCCCGGGCTACCGGATCATTAAAGATGAACGCGTGACCGCCCGATCCATGACGGTCGAGGACGCGGTCATGCAGCTCAACTTGCTCGGCGACGAGATCCTGGTGTTCACGGACGCCGATACCGAGGCGATGACCGTCCTCTACCGCCGCCGCGACGGGAACTACGGGCTGATCGCGACGACGACCGGCGCCGGAGCTCCCGGAGGCAGGGCAGGGGGGACGCCGGCGCGCTAAACGGGCGGGCCCTGGGGAGAAACCATGCGGGTCGTCGACTTTCTCCAGCCCGATTGCGTGGTGGCCGACATGGACGCCACCAGCAAGCCGGCGGTCCTGGCGGAGCTCTCGGACCGCCTGGCGAAGGTGGTGCCCGGGGTGGACGCAGGGGTCCTGCGGCACGTCCTGGAAGAGCGCGAGCTGCTGGCGTCGACCGCCATCGGCGACGGCATCGCCATCCCGCACGGCAAGCTCGACTCGGTCGGTCACCTGGTGGGCGTCCTCGGGCGGGCCGTGAACGGCATCGAGTTCGAGTCGATCGACGGCAAGCCCACGTACCTGATTTTCATGCTGGTCGCGCCCGCGAGCTCGACGGGGGTCCACCTCAAGGCGCTCGCCCGCCTGTCGCGCCTCTTCCGCGACCCCGAGTTCCGGCAGCGCCTGCTGGCCGCCCCCACCAGCTCCGCGATGTACCAGGTCATCGCCGAGGAAGACGCCAAGTACTAACCTCCCCTCGCTCGGGTATTATCCGGGCGTGACGCCGACCCTCACCGTCCGATCCTTGCTGGAGGATGGCTCGGGGCTGCGACTGACGCTGGTCGCCGGCGAGAATGGCCTCTCGCGGCAGATCACGATCCACCGCATCCAGAAGCCCGGGCTGGCGCTGGCGGGTTTCGTCCGCCAGGTCCACCCCGAGCGCGTGCAGATCCTGGGCGCCACGGAGATCGCCTACCTGGAGACGCTGTCGCCCGAGCAGGCGCGCCAGTCGGTGCATTCGTTCTTCAGCCTGAACCCGGCCTGCGTCGTCGTGACCAAGGATCTCGAGCCGACCGCGCTGCTGTCGGACAGCGCCGACCGGCTGGGCGTGCCGCTGCTGCGCACCCCGCTGGTCTCGTCGGTCGCCATCGACCAGATCCAGAAATACCTCGAGCTGCAGCTGGCCCCGACGGCCAGCATCCACGCGGTGCTGATGGACGTCCTGGGCATCGGCGTGCTGCTGCTGGGCAAGAGCGGCATCGGGAAATCCGAGGCGGCGCTGGACCTCATCATGCGCGGGCACCGGCTGGTCGCCGACGACCTGGTCGAGGTCCGCCGCACGTCGGGTAACCTGCTGGTGGGCTGGGCCTCGGAGCTGATCAAGCACCACATGGAGGTGCGGGGGCTCGGCATCATCAACATCAAGGACATGTTCGGCGTCGCCGCCGTCCGCGACGAGAAGCGGATCGAGCTGGTGCTGGAGTTGATTCGCTGGGACCAGAGCGAGAGCCACGATCGCCTGGGCCTGGACGAAATGGTGTATCCGATCCTGGAGGTGCAGGTGCCGCTCTTGCGCATTCCCGTCAGTCCCGGCCGCAACGTCAGCTCGCTGATCGAGGTGGCGGCCCGC